>NZ_JAKWJU010000002.1:3554375-3877500 GCF_022524345.1 Streptomyces marispadix
CGCCGAGGCGTACCGCGCCACGGGCCGGGCGCTGCCCACCGACGCGCTGGAACGGCTGCGTGCCGCCGACGGCGTGCTCAAGGGCCCGGTCGGTCTTCCCGGCGTACGGCATCCGGACGGTACGGAGGCCGGGCTGCTCGGCGGGCTGCTCCGCCTCGGCCTCGACACCTTCGCCAACGTACGGCCGATGAGGCTGCTGCCCGGCGTCTCCGGCGGTACGCGGCACAGCGCGGGTGAGATCGACTACGTACTGGTCAGGGAGAACACCGAGGGGCTGTACCTCTCGCGGGGCGCGGGCGCCGCGACGCCGGACGCCGCCTGCGACCAGTTGATGATCACCAGGGCGGGCACGGAACGCGTGGTGCGGTACGCCTTCGGCCTCGCACGTGAGCGTGAGGGCGCGCCGGCCGACGGCGTACGCCGGGTCACTTGTGTGGACAAGAGCAATGTGCTGCGCAGCTATGCGCTCTTCCGCCGCGTCTTCGACGAAGTGGCCGCGGAATTCCCGGACATCGCGACCGAGCATCTCTACGCCGACGCCGCCGCGCACGATCTCGTCGCACGGCCCGAGTGCTTCGACGTGCTGGTGACGGAGAACTTCCTCGGCGACGTGCTGAGCGATCTCGGTGCCGCCACGGTGGGCGGCCTCGGCATGTGCGGTTCGCTCAACGCCGGTGTGGAGGCGGCGTATGCGGAGCCCGTGCACGGCAGCGCCCCCGACATCGCGGGGCGCGGCCTGGCCAACCCGCTCTCGCAGATCCTGAGCCTCGCGCTGCTGCTGGACCGCGCGGGGCTGCGTACGTCGGGCGACCGGGTCAGGGCTGCGGTGGAGTCCGCGCTGGCCGAAGGCGCCGTGGAGCTGGACGTGCGGGGGCGGCCCGCTGGGGGGACGGGGTCGGTCACGTCGGCCGTGTGCGAGCGCCTGGCACGGTGAGGGCGCGGCTCCGGTCCCGGTCGGGCGTCGTTACCGGTAAGGGTCCGGGCGTCGTTACCCGTCCGGGTTTCGCGCCCGGTCCCCGTCGGCCCGCCGCCCGCTGCCGGGGGGTTGCCGAACGGCCCCGACAACTGGGAGACCGGGGTACTGGCCCGTTGAACGACCCCCGAGCCTGGAGGCGTACTTCCGATGAACGGTGACAGCGGCAAGCGCACGGCCGAGGAGCCGGACGCGGAGCCCGTGTCCGAGTCCGAGGAGACCGTGTTCACCTGGGGTGCGCCCCCGTTGAAGTTCGGCGCGGGCGCGAGCGACGAGATCGGCTTCGACATGGCGCAGTACGGCGCGAAGCGCGTGCTCGTACTGACCGACCCCGGTGTCGCCGCCTTGGGAATCCCGCAGCGGGTGGCGGAGAACCTGGGCCGGTACGGGATCGACGCGGCGGTCTACGAGGGTGTGCACGTCGAGCCGAGCGACGCCAGTCTCGCCGCGGCCGTCGACCACGCGCGGGAGAGCGGCCCGTGGGACGGATTCGTCGCGGTCGGCGGCGGTTCCGCGATCGACACCGCGAAGGCCGTGAATCTGCTGACGTCCTGCGGCGGCGAGTTGATGGACTACGTCAACAAGCCCATCGGCGGGGGCGTTTCGCCGCCGCATCCGCTGAAGCCGCTCGTCGCCGTTCCCACCACCGCGGGCACGGGCGCGGAGAGCACCGCGATGTGCGTCCTGGACGTGCTGTCGATGAGGGTGAAGACCGGCATCAGCCACTGGCGGCTGCGCCCCACCCTCGCCGTGGTCGATCCGCTGCTGACGATGACCCTGCCGCCCGAGGTGACCGCCTCCGCGGGCATGGACATCGTCTGCCACGCGCTGGAGTCGTACACGGCGGGCTGGTACGCGGACTCCGCGCGCCGCAGGCCCGAGGAACGGGTGACGTACTGCGGCTCCAACCCGGTGTCCGACCTGTGGTGCGAGAAGGCGCTGAGCCTGATCGCCGGTTCCTTCCGCCGTGCGGTGCGCCACGGGGCCGAGGACGTGGCGGCACGCACGGACATGATCATGGCGGCGACCTTCGCGGGCATGGGCTTCGGCAACTCCGGGGTGCACATCCCGCATGCCAACGCCTATCCGATCGCCGGCATGGTCAAGGACTACCGGCCCGCCGGATATCCGCAGGGCGAGCCGATGGTGCCGCACGGCCAGTCGGTGTCGCTGACGGCCCCGGAGGCGTTCCGGTTCGGTTTTCCCTCCGCCCCGGAGCGGCATCTGCGGGCGGCGGAGCTGCTGGCTCCGGATCAGGACCGGGCCTCCGACCCGGCCGAGCGACTGCCCCGTGCCCTGGTCGAGTTGATGCGGGACATCGGCATCCCCAACGGCATCGCCGCCGTCGGCTACGACGAGAGCGACGTACCGGACCTGGTGCCGGGGACGATGAAGCAGCAGCGGCTGCTGGCCACCTGCCCACGGCCCGTACGCGAGGAGGACGTCGAGCGTATCCTCCTCAACTCCCTGCGGAACTGGTAGCGGTACGGCCCGGGTCGCGCTGCGGCCCCGCCGTGCGGCACATACGCCAGACGACCTCGACGCCCGATTCGCCGGGCGCCGAGGGCCCCTCGATCGCCCGCCGCCGCTCGACCTCCGTGAAGCCCAGCCGCCTGGGCACGCCTCCGCTGGCCTCGTTGGCCTCGTCGTGGTGTATCTCGACCACCTCGACGCCGGGCAGCTCGAACGCCGCCTCCAGCAGGGCCGCCGCGGCGCTGGTCGCCAGTCCGCGCCGCGTCCACGACGGATGGATCCAGTAGCCGATCTCCAGGCCACCGGGGCCGATGCGGCGCAGCAGGCCGCAGCTACCGACCGTCCAACCCTCCACCGACACCGCGTAGTTGTACGCCTGGCCCTCCGCCCACTCCCGTTCGCACCTGGTCACGAACTCCAGCGACGCGTCGGGGCTGTGGTCGTGGGCCCACGGCATCCACGGCTTGAGATGGCCGAGCGACTCGGAGACGACCCGGTACGCCACGTCGGCGTCGGTGACACGCCAGCGGCGCAGTACGGCATGGTCGCGGCGAAGCAGCTCAGGGGGTCTGTCCATGACGGGATCATGCCCGGAACCGGCACCTTCCACGACTCGATTACGAGCCGTCTCCGCCGTCTCCGCCGTCTCCGCTGGACCACGGGCCGGGCCCGTAAGCGCGGTGGCCGTGCCCGCTGCCCTCCGTCCGCCCGGCGGCCTTCCTCACGGCTGCCCCTCCTCGTAGTACGAGACCAACTCCTCCGGCAGCGGCGGCACTTCGACCGGCACGCTCCCCGAGCGCAGTGAGCGCGCCGCCGCATGGCCCGCCGCCACCGCCTCTCGCGCCGCGAGCGGCGAGGTCTCGGTCGGCCCGCCGTGCGCGGCGAAGCGCAGGAACTCCTCGACGAGCAGCCGGTCCGCGCCGCCGTGCATGTCCTCGCCTCGCGGTACGGGGACGGTCAGGTCCGCGTCGTCGCGGTAGCCGGAGCGGCGGGAGTTCCACACCTTGACGACGGCACCGTCCAGGTCGCCGAAGTTCTCCAGGCGTCCGTGGTCGCCGATCACCGTGTAGTTGCGCCAGTAGTCGGGCGTGAAGTGGCACTGCTGGTAGCTGACGAGCACGCCGTTGCGGGTGCGGCCGTGAAGCATGCTGATGTCCTCGACGTCCACGACCGGGTTGAGGCCGGTCAGCGACGTCGGCGGCCAGTTCGCGTCGGGGTCGTGCCACTCCTTCATGCGCTCGCCGCTGCGGTCGCGCCGGTCCGGTATGCCGCCGTAGACGGCGAGTTCGCCGACCGCCGTGACCGTGCGCGTGGGGGCGCCCGCGAGCCAGTGGACGACGTCGAGGTCGTGGGCGCCCTTCTGAAGCAGCAGGCTGGTGGTGTTGCGCCGCTCCGCGTGCCAGTCCTTGAAGTAGAAGTCGCCGCCGTGCCCGACGAAGTGGCGGCACCACACGGCGCGGACGCGACCGACGGCCCCGTCGAGCACCAGTTCGCGCATCCGCCGTACGAAGGGCGCGTGCCGCAGATTGTGGCCGACGTACAGGCGGCTGCCGGTCTCTAGCGCCGTGCGCAGTATCAGGTCGCAGTCCTCCGTCGTCACGGCGAGCGGCTTCTCCACGAACACGGCGACACCGGCGTGCAGCGCGTCCAGCACGCACCGGGCGTGCAGATGGTCGGGGGAGAAGACCATGACCGCGTCCACGCCGCCCCTCTCCAGCAGCTCCGAATGGCCCTCGTGGACGGGGACTTCGGGCCCGAAGAGCGCGTGCGCCGCCTGCCGTCCCCGTGGGTGCGGGTCGGCGCAGGCCACGACCCGGCTGCCCGCGCCCGGACGGTGGGCATGGGAGGCGAGCGCCGCACGTTCGCCCACGCCGACGACACCGATCCGCAGATCGCCGCCGCTGTCCGCGCCGTTCAGGTCCGCCCTGTTCACGTCCGGCCCGTTCGTGCCCGGCTCGTTCGTCGGCATCCCGTTCCCGTACGCCGTGTCGTCCTCATCGCGCATGTCCTGTCGTCGAGTCGAGTCCCGCCGTGGAGTCGCGCCGCCGTCGCCGTCGCCGCCGTCTCGGCGGCGGCCGCTCTCGCCGGTCCGTATCGGCCGCCCATATCGAGGAGTCCTTCGTAATCGCTCTGCCGGAAGCCTTCACGCCCACCGCCGTTTATGCAACAGTCCTCAATCAATCAGTACGACGAACCGACGTGCGGCCGTTGGGAGGTGCACCGATGCGAGGCCACGATCTGGCAGCCCTGCGGCGGCTGAACACCGTCGCCGTGCTGCGCTACCTGCGCTCCCAGGGCCCCGGCCGTCCGCAGTCGCTCAGCCAGCTCGCCGCCGCCACCGGGCTCTCGCGCCCCACCGTCGACCAGGTCGTCGAGGAGCTGACCGCACAGGGCTGGCTCACGGAGGCGTCCGACCACGGGCCCGGCCGCTCCGGCCGCCCCGCCCGCCGCTTCCGCTTCCGGGGCGAGGCGGGCAAGGTCGTAGGCGTCGACGTCGGACTGCACAAGATCGTGCTGCTGCTCTCGGACCTCGCCGGGGACGTCGTCGCGTCCCAACGCGAGGAGACCGACCCGGACATGGGCGGCGCGGAACGCCTCGCCTTCCTGCGCGCACGCATAGAGCGCTTCCTCGACGAGCAGAAGGTGCGCCCCGACGAACTCTGGGCGCTGTGCGCGGGGGTGCCGGGAATCGTCGGCGAGACGGGCCGCATCACCTCCGTGATCGTCCCCGAGTGGTCGGACTTCGAACTCGCGCGACGGCTCGGGGAGTCCTTTCCGTGCCGGATACTCGCCGAGAACGACGTCAACCTCGCGACGCTCGCCGAACACTGGCAGGGCGCGGCCCAGTTGGCCGACGACGTCGTCTGCCTGCTGATCGGCCACCGCTCCTCGTGCGGTGTACTCCTCGGCGGCAGGCTCCACCGCGGACACCGCGGCTGGGCCGGCGAGCTGGGCCTGCACCGCGGCCTCGGGCTGGCGAAGGCGCACAACGCGCTGAGCTGGCGGGGCGAGCGGCGCGAAGGCGAGTCCGAGGTGGCCGCGCTCGCACGTGCCGCGGGCGACTCCGACCCGGACGCCCTGGACGTACTCGACCGCTACGCCGGCCGCCTCGCACCCGGCATAGGCGCCCTGCTGCTGGCCGTCGACCCCGAACTCGTCGTCCTCTCGGGCGGGATGACCCCCGCCGGGGAGGTGCTCACCCCGCTGCTCACACGGCATCTGCGGGACGTCTCCCTCGATCTGCCGCTGTACGTGCCCCGCATCACCGTCAGCACGCTCGGCGAGCAGGGCGTGGCGCTGGGCGCCGTGCGCAAGGCACTCGACAGTGTCGAAGCGCTGCTGTCCGACGCCACTGGTCCGCTTCCGTCCGTACCGCCGCCGTCCGCCGCACGCTGAGCATCCCGCCGTCCGCCGCACCTGAGCATCCGAGTATCCGGCATCGGAGCATCCGGCCTCCGAGCACCGGGGCCGGGCCCACGCGAGGCCGTCCTGTCCCGACGAACCCAAGTGCACCCGCCGACCCAAGTGCGCCCGCCGACAGGCGAGTCGAGCCCGAGCCCGCCCCACTTGAATCTCCCGCGATCTCCCAGAACCTCCCCGCCCCTCCTCTCTCCCGTCCCCACACCGTCCCCACGGAGTCGCCGATGCGAAGGAGAACACTGCTCGCCGGAGCGCTCGCCGCAGCTCCCGTCGCCGCCGGTGCGGCCACCGGCTGCACCGCCGGGGGCGCGGCCTCGGCACAAGGCGCCGGAGGCCGCGTCACCATCTCGTACGGGATGTGGGACCCGCTCCAGGTCGCCGGCATGGAGAAGATCATCAAGGCGTTCGAGGCGGAGCATCCGAAGATCTCCGTCAAGATCCAGGTGACGCCGTTCACTTCGTACTGGACGACGCTCAAGACCGCCATGCGCGGCGGCTCCGCGCCCGACGTCTTCTGGATGAACGCGGTGAACCTGCGGCTCTACGCATCCGAGGGCGTACTGGAGCCGCTCGATCCGTACATCGAGCGCGACGGCTTCGACATGGGAGTCCATCCGCCCGAGCTGCTGCGGATGTACACCCACGGCGGCACCCGATACGCCATGCCGAAGGACTTCGACACCATCGGACTCTGGTACAACAAGGAGCTCTTCGACAAGGCGGGCATCAATTACCCGGACGAGAGCTGGACTTGGGACACCGTCCGGGACGCCGCCGCCGAGCTGACCGATCCGCGGTCCGGCGTGCACGGCATCGCCGCCGAGATGAGCAGGCAGTACACGTACTACAACACCATCGCCCAGGCCGGTGGATATGTCCTGCGTGACGGGCGCTCCGGCTTCGCCGACCCCCGCACCATCGACGGCCTGCGCTTCTGGACCGACCTGATCGACAGGGGCCGTTCGCCGTCGCAGAGCGCGATGACCGACACCAGGGGCCGCCAGCTCTATCTGTCGGAGCGGGTCGCCATGAACTACGACCTGTCCGCGATGGCCTCCCAGATGTACGCGGAGCCCGCCATCAAGGATCACGGCGGCGTCGCGGTGCTCCCGAAGGGACGCGAGCGGGCCACCACCATCCACGGCCTGGCCGCTGCGATATCCGGCAAGAGCCCCAACACCGAGGCGGCCTGGCAGTTCGTGAAGTTCCTCGGCTCGCGCAAGGCGGCGGAGATCCAGGCCCGCGAGGGCGTGACCATCTCCTCGTACGAAGGCACGCAGAAGACGTGGATCGAGTCGATGCCCGAGTTCGACCTGAAGGTCTTCACCGACATGCTCGACTACGCCGTCCCGTACCCCGCCTCCAAGCACACGGCGGTGTGGGAGAACCTCCAACCCCAGTTGCTGGGCGGCCCGTTCACCGGAAAGGGCGGCATCGAGGAGGCCGCCCGCACCCTGGCACGCCAGATGGACCTCGCCCTGGAACAGGAGAAGTGAGCGCCATGGCTGTCTTTCCCTCAACGGCCGCGGCCGGGCAGGCCGAACGGCGCTCGCACGGCACAGGCGCGGGCACGGGCACGGGAACGCGCAGGGGCGCCGGCGCGAACGGCGGCCGTGGCGGGCGCCCCCGATCGCAGCGTGCCGCGTACCTCTTCATCGCGCCCATCGCACTGGGCTTCCTGGTCTTCTACATCTGGCCGCTGCTGGAGACGTTCTGGTTCAGTTTCACCACCTTCGGCGCCTTCGGCGGCAACTCCTGGGTCGGCGGCGAGAACTACGAGCGCGTCGTACGGGACGTCACCGTCGGCAAGGCGCTCGGCAACACGCTGCTGTACATGGTGATGGGCCTGATGACCCTGCCCGTCGCGATCGTCCTGGCCGACCTGATGAACAGGCGCGGGCTGCGCGGCGTCCCGGTGTACCGGACCTTGTACTTCATGCCGTTCGTGACGATGCCGGCGGCCGTGGGCCTGGTGTGGAACTGGCTGTACAACGGCGACTTCGGGATGGTCAACGAGGCGCTGTCGTGGATCGGCGTCGACGGCCGCTACTGGATCTCCGATCCCTCGACCGCGGTGTACGCGATCGGCGTCGTGATGATCTGGTCCCACGTCGGCTACTACCTGATCATTTTCACCGCGGGCATCAAGGCCATACCCCGTGACTACTACGAGGCCGCCGAGATCGACGGGGCCGGGCCCGTACGGCGCTTCTTCCGGATCACGCTGCCGCTGCTGAGCCCGAGCATCTTCTTCGCGTCCGTGATCTGCGTGATCAACTCCCTTCAGCAGTTCGACCTGATCTTCGTGATGATGAGCCCCGAGAACCCGGCGCTCGGCGAGACGCAGTCGATCGTGACGCTCTTCTTCAAGTGGGCCTTCGACGAGAACTCCCAGGGGGCCGCCGCGGCGCTCGCCTTCCTGCTGATGCTGCTCATCGCGGCGCTTACGTACGTGCAGTTCCGGTTGCAGAAGAGGTGGGTGCACTATGCCTGAACCGGCCCCCGGCACACGGGACTCGGGCGCACGGGACTCGGGCGCACGGGACTCGGGCGCACGAGACCTCGCTGCGCAGGACATCGCGGCCACGCCCTCCGCCGTGCCGTCCGGCCCCGGCGCACGCCGCGGGCGGCCCCGGCCTTTCGGCGGGCGCTCCCGTCGTATCGACCCCGGTGCCCTCGCCACGCACGCGGTGCTTTCGCTGGGCGCGGTCGCCATGGTCTTCCCGTTCGTATGGCAGGTCATGACCGCGTTCAAGACGCTGCCCGAGGCTGTGCGCGTACCGCCCTCGGTGCTGCCCGAGACCTGGAACTGGGCGGGGTTCGCCCAGGTCTTCACGGCCGTGCCGTTCGGGGAGATGCTCACCAACAGCCTCCTGAACACAGCGGGCCGCACCCTGGGCCAGCTCGTCTTCTGCTCGCTGGCCGCCTACGCGTTCGCACGGCTGCGATTCCGCGGCAAGAACGTGCTGTTCGCGGTCTTCCTCTCCGTACTGATGGTGCCGCCGCAGCTCCTCGTGCTGCCGCAGCACGAGATCATGCAGAAGCTGGGGCTGCTCAACAGCGTCCCCGCGCTCTTCCTGCCGGGCATGTTCAGCGCGTTCGGCACCTTCCTGCTGCGGCAGTTCTTCCTCGCGATGCCCAGGGAGCTGGAGGAGGCCGCCCGCATCGACGGGGCCGGGCCGCTGCGGATCTTCTGGAGCATCATGCTGCCGCTCGTACGTCCCGCGCTGGCCGCGCTCGCCGTCATCACGGCCATGTGGTCGTGGAACGACCTGCTGTGGCCGCTGGTGGTCAACACCGACCCGGCGAAGGCGCCGGTGAGCGCGGGCCTGATCTCCCTTGAAGGGCAGTTCATGACGAACTGGCCGGTGCTGATGGCCGGTTCGGTGATCGCCAGTCTGCCGATGCTGCTCCTCTACGTGCTGCTTCAGCGCCACTTCGTCCAGGGCATCGCGCTCAGCGGCTCCAAGGGCTGAGCGCCGTGCGCCGAGGGGCGAGGACCGAGGGCCCGAGCACGCAGAACCCGGACCGACGACTGAGATCCAGCCACCCCTACCGGAAGGCGGTCACACATCAATGCCGGAACTCGCAGTGGGCCTGATCGGCGCGGGCGGCATCGCCCGCGCCCATCTGCCCGCCTGGCTCGCGCTGGGAGCGCGCGTCACCGTGTTCACGACCGACGACAGCGGACAGCGGCTCGCCGCCCAGTACGAGGACCGGGGCGTACGGACGGCGGGCGGCCTCGCCGAACTCCTCGACGCCGCCGAGGCCGTCGACGTCTGCACCCCCACCCACACCCACCGGGACGTCGCGCTCGCGGCGCTCCGCGCGGGCCGTCACGTCGCATGCGAGAAGCCGCTGGCGCTCACGGCCGAGGACGTGGAGGAGCTGATCGCGGCGGCGGAAAGCGCAGGTGTACTGCTCTTCCCGGCCCATGTCGTGCGCTACTTCCCGGAGTACGCGGCGATGGCGGAGGCCGTCGCCGGCGGTGCGGTGGGCGAGCCGGCGGTGCTGCGCTTCACCCGTACCGGCACCTATCCGGTGTGGTCGCCGTGGTTCGCCGATCCGGCGCTCTCCGGCGGGCTGCTCGTCGACCAGATGATCCACGACTTCGACTTCGCGAGGCTGCTCGCCGGAGAGGTGGCCCGCGTGCACGCGTGCGTACGCGGCCACCAGGAGGCGCCCGCGACAGCCGGATGCGTCGCCGCGGCCACCGCGGTGCTCACCCACGACTCCGGGGCGATCAGCCATGTGCACGGGGTGTGGGGGCTGCCGGACTCGCAGTTCCGCACGACGTTCCGCATCGCCGGGCGCGGCGGCGTGCTGCACCACGACTCCGCGCAGACGAAGGCGTTCCGGGTGATCTCCCAGGGCACGGCCGCCGAGGGCGAGGGCATTCCGTCGACGGGCCTCACCGAGAGCCCGTTCCTCACGGAGCTACGGGAGTTCGCGGAGGCGGTACGTGGCGGCCCGGCACCGCGAGTCACGGCACGGGACGGGCTCGCGGCCGTACGCATCGCGCTCGCGGCGGCCGAATCGGCCCGTACGGGGCTGGCGGTGGAACCGGAGCGCCCCGCGGGGCCCGTGGAGGCGGCAGGCGCGGCGGGGGCCCGTGGTGCCCGGCAGTCCCAGGAGGTGACCCGATGAAGGTCGGAGTGCTCTCGTTCGCCCACGTACACGCGGCGGGCTACGCGGGGCTGCTGCGCCGCATGGAGGGCGTGGAGGTCCTCACCAGCGACCCGGACGCCCACTCGGCGCCGCCGGGCGAGGAGCGGGGCGCGGAGCTGGCCGGGCGGCTCGGCGTCGAACACGTAGACAGCTACCGGGAGTTGTTCGACTGGGGCCCGGACGCGGTGGTCGTGGCCGCCGAGAACTCCCGGCACCGGCCGCTCGTCGAACTCGCCGCCAAGCACGGCGTCGACGTGCTGTGCGAGAAGCCTCTGGCCACCACGGCGGAGGACGGCGAGGCGATGGTCGCCGCCTGCCGTGAGGCGGGCGTACGGCTGGGCGTCGCCTACCCGGTGCGCTTCAGTCCGGCCTACGCGGCGCTGCGCGAGGCGGTGCGCGGCGGAGGCACCGGCCCGGTGCTGACAGTCGCCGGTGCGAACAACGGGCGGCTCCCGGCGGACGCCCGCGCCTGGTTCACGGACGCCGAACTCGCGGGCGGCGGCGCCCTGATGGACCACACGGTGCATATCGCCGACCTCCTCGACGAACTCTTCGGCGACGCGACCCGCGCCGTCGAGGTCTATGCGCAGACGAACAACCTCATGTACGGGGAGGGGAGTCCGGGCGGCGTTCCCGGCGCCGGTCCGGGCGGCGAGGGCCGGGACGACCGCCGCCCCGTGGAGGTGGAGACCGCCGGGCTCGTCACCGTCCGCTACGACAACGGCGCGGTCGCCACCATCGACTGCTCATGGAGCCACCCCGACCACCACCCCACGTGGGGCGGCCTGGAGCTCCAACTCGTGGGCGAGCGCGCCACGGTGGAGATGGACGCCTTCGGCCAGGTCGTCTCCGGCTTCGACGACAGACGCCGCGAGGGCGTGCTCCTTCCATGGGGCACGGACCTGGACGAAGCGATGATGCGGTCGTTCCTCTACGGCACCGACGACGAGAACGCGGTGCGTGTGGCCGACGGCGAGGCCGGTCTGCGCTCCCTCCGCATCGCCCTGGCGGGCTACGCCTCGGCCCGCTCGGGCCAGCCGGTACGGCTCGGGGACTGAGCCCTTGGGCCGAGGGCGTGCACGCGGTCCGGACACTGCGGGGCGACGGGGCGGCGAGCCGCATGAGGCTTGGGGGCTCGCCGCCGGTCACCAGGGGGCCGCGCCCGGCCGCCCCGTAGCGTCTTCGGCGACGACCCGCGCGACGTCCTCCGGCTGCCGTCCCGTCGTGTCCACGAGCTGCCCCGCGCCCGCCAGCCACGCCCCCAACGCGGCCTCGTACGCGGGGAGATGACGCAGGCGCCAGCCGTGGTCCGTATGAGTGCCGTCGTGCACGATCCGCCGGGTGAGCGTGTCGCGATCGGCGTGGAGCACGTAGTGGTGCACCTCGATGTCCACCGCCGCCAGGCCGGCGGCGATCTCGTCCCAGTACCGCTGCACCAGAACCGACTGGGGTACGACGAGGGTCCCGCCCACGTAGCCGAGGAGCTGGGCGGCCGTCTCGACGACGAGGTGCCGCCACGGCGGCCAGTGCTGGAAGTCACCCAGATCCGGCAGGCCCGGGATCTTGGCGAGCATCTCGCCCACAAGCTCGGTGTCGAACACCCGGGCACCCGGCACGAGCCGGGCGACCCGGACCGCGGTGGTGGTCTTCCCCGCCCCGAACGTCCCGTTCAGCCAGACGACCGCCCTGCCGACCGGACCGGGGGCCGCGCCCGGCCCCCGCCTCACTTCGCTCCGCAGGACTTCTCCTCGTACGCCTTGAACTCGCTCTCCGTCGGCTTGTAGTGCTGCTCGAAGCCCGCGTCCTCGTCCGCCAGCCTCGGGAACTGCTCGCTGAAGGCGTCGCGCCAGGTCTCGCGGAGGAACTCCTTCAGCTTGTGGTTGATCCGGCGGCAGTCCTTCTCGTGGCCCTCCGGTACGCCGACCCCGTAGAACTGGCGGTTCTCGATGTTGATGTCCTCGACCACCTCGACGTCCCCGCCGGAGTCCGACTGCGCGAAGCCCTCCAGCAGCACCCTGTCGGTCCACACCGCGTCGAACTCCCCGTCACGCAGGCCCTTGACGCATGCACCGTGGTCGCTGCGCAGTGCGATCCTCGCGTCCCGTCCGACGGCCTTGACGATCTGCTCCCGCTCCTGCCCGCCAGGGGCGCTGCCCGGGTCCGAGGTGCTGCCGACCGCCGTGCAGAGCCGCTTGCCGCCGAGGTCGTCGAGCTGCTTGATGTCCTTCTCGCCCTTGCGTACGAGGACGCCCTGGTACGTCTTGAGGTACGGCGCCGTGAAGTCGATCTTCTTGTCGCGGATGTCGGTGATGGTGTACGTGGCCACCGCGAGGTCGCCGGTGCCCTGTCTCAGCATCCGCTCACGCTCGCTGCCCGGGGCGCCCACGAGCCTTTCGCCGAAGCCGAGTTCGCGGGCGAGGAAGCGTGACAGGGCGACGTCGAAGCCCCTGTAGCCGTGCTTGCCTTCGCGGGTGCTGAAGCCGGGCTGGTCGTTCTTCACCAGCACCCTGACCTGGCCGCTCCCCAACAGCGACCCTCCGGGGGCGCCGCCTTGTGAGGAGCGCGCGGACCCGGCGTCGCCGGGGTCCGGCTTCGAATCGCCGGAGCCCGTGCACGAGGCGCAGAGTCCGAGCACCGCCGGCACTGCGAGGGCCCGCAGCACCAGCACCGAACGCCTGAACCGTGCGTTCATGTCGGCTGTCTCCTTGTGAGGTGGGTCCGCCGTGGGCGGCGCGTTCCCGCAACCCGGCGGTGTCGAGGGGGAGTTCACGGGAGTTCGGCACCCTTCAGCGTGAGCCTGACGCGGCATCCCTCGTCGCCGCTGGTGTTGAGGGTGACGTCCACCCGCAACTTCGGGCCGCCGCCCCTCAGCGGCAGGGTCGCCGACACCTCGCTGTCGAGGTTCACGTCGCTCTCGTCGGCGAGGTCGGCGCCGCTGAAGTGGAGCGAGGCCAGGGGCAGGCAGGAGGTGTGGAAGCCGTCGGCCTTGTCCTCCGCCCCGAGCTTCAACTTCAGCTCGTCGCCCTCGGATTCGGCGTTCACCGTCAGCCGCGCCACGGAACCGTCCGCCATGGCCTCGGCGTGCCGCAGCCTGGACCGGGTGGTGACGTCCTCGGACTGCGAACTCATCCAGACCACCGCGGCGGCACCGAGCAGCAGCGCGGTCACCAGAGCGCCCAGGAAGACCTTCCAGTTGCGGACCACTTCGACGCGGTCGTTCCGCTGCCCCACGGCCACCATCACGGGCACGAGCGCCAGCAGTCCGCCGACGACCGAGGCGGCGGGGCCGGGACCGTCGTCCGCGTAGACGGACCAGAGCACGACGGCCGTCGCGATGCCCAGCAGCGCCAGATAGACCGAGAAGAGAACGCAGAGGTAGCGCTTCTCCTCCGGCCCGAGCGGCGTCGCTTCTCTGCGGCCGGTTCGTCCCGCCGCGGCCATATGAGCCCCCGTTGAATCGAGTCGCGTTGAATCGGATCTCGTGCTGGAACCGGATCGGGTGCTAGAACCGGATCGGGTGCTGGAACCGGATCGCCCGGCGGCGGACGTGCTCCGCCCGGATGTCTGTCCGGTCCCCGTGCGCCGGGCTCGCACCGTCATCTGACTCCCCGCCGCCGGTCAGTCGCTGCTACAGGACTTGGCCTCGTACCGCTTGAACTCGTCCTCCGACGGCTTGTACTGCTGCTCGAAGTTCTGGTCGCTCTCGGCGAGCTTCGGAAAGTGGCTGCTGAAGGTGTTGCGCCAGGCTTCCGCGCGGAACTCCTTGAGCTTCTCGTTGATCCGGCGGCAGTCCTTCTCGTGGCCTTCCCGGATGCCGATGCCGTAGAACTGCGGGTTCTCGATCTTGATATCCCTGACCACCTTGACGTCCTTGCTGTACGGCTCGGTCTCGGCGAATCCCTCAAGCAGAACCTTGTCCGTCCATACGGCCTGGACATTGCCGTTCTGGAGTTCCTTCACGCACGTCTTGTAGTCCTTGCGCAGGCTGATCTTGGCGCTCGCGCCGAGCGCCTCCTTGAGCTGGTCCTTCTTCTTGGCGGTGTTCGGGTCGGAAGTGGAACCCGCCGCGCTGCACACGCGCCTGTCCTCCAGGTCCTCGACCTTCTCGATCGAGTTCTCGTCCCTGCGTACGAGGACTCCCTGGTACGTCTTGAGATAGGGCGCCGTGAAGTCGATCTTCTCGTCGCGTGCGTCTGTGATGGTGTACGTGGCCACCGCCAGGTCGGCGTCGTGGTCGATCAGCCGCTGCTCGCGGTCACCGGCGGGAACGTCGTGCGCGTACTTGTCGAAGTGCATCCGATTGGCGAGGAAGTCGATCAACGCGATGTCGAAACCGGCGTATTCGTATTCCGAGCTGCTGCGCGTGCTGAAGCCCGGCAGCCCCTTCATTACCTCGATGGACACCGAGGGCTGCTCGAAGATGGATTTCCGTGCGGAACCGGAACCCGAATCTCCCGGCCGGTCGCCCCCCTCTGACGAACCGCACGCAGGAGCGAGCAGACCGAGTACGGGCAGGCAGAGGACCGCCCCGAGACGTAAGCGCCGAACTCCGGCGATCATGGTTCTCCTTGGGTCGCGAACAGTGAACGGTCCTCGCAACGGGCGAGGGTGCCGCATTGGGGAGACAGGCGCGGAACAACCCCTGACGCCCGTCTTCGCGCCCGAAAGGGCAGTTGCCTCCGGCACTCACACCGGCCCGTCGCACAGGGCGCGCGCGTGCAGGGCGCCAAGAATGCCACAAAGCAACGTTGAAGCGCGTCAAAAAGGGCGCACAGCAAAGGAGTTACGTATTCGTGGCGGAGCGGTTGCATGGACGTGTCGCTACCGCCGCGTTGCTCCTTTGTCTCTTCACCCGTCCTCGGCAAGACCCGCCTCGGCTCTTCACGTGGCCCGCCCCATTCCTGAGCATTCCAAGCAGCCGGGGAGACTTCACCGGCAGACTTCATCGGGGGTTTCCCGAACGCCCGCGCTCCGGCACGCGCCCCGGAATGCCTTCACTCACTTTCGCGGCTCGTCCGGAGACGAACTCGCCGTCCCCTCCGGCCACTTGTCGCGGTAGTGCCGGATCAGCCACACGCCGGTCACTACCCCGAGCACCGCCGCGGCCCACTCGAACCAGCCCGGGTCACTCCAGTCGGCGTCGACGACGCAGATCACACAGAGCACGAAGAAGCCCGCCTCGCCCTGCCAGCGCAGCGCCTCCTTCGTGGGCCTGGGGGCGCGTCCCTCCTCCACGAGGGTCAGCGCGTACTCCTCGGCGTCGCCGAACTCCTCCTCGGGCAGCGCACCCGTCGACTCCAGATGCGCCTCCGTCTCGGCGACGATGCGCCGGGCGACCCGTCGGGAGACGCGGTGACGCCCACGCAGAAGCCCTTCGAGACGGCGAAGCCAGTCGGCGGTGTCCGTGCCGCCTCCGTCCGTGCTGCTGCCGTCCGCGTCGCCGCCGCGCCGCGACCGGCCGTGAGCGCGGCCGCCCGTCAGCAGGCGTTCGTACACCGACCCCAACCGCCCCGGTTCCGCCGGGCGTTCGGTGCGCCAGCCCAGCCAGAGCAGCAGGAACCCGCAGAGGACGACGGTCGCCGACGGCACCCGTACCAGTTCCGTACGCGGCAGATACTGCGTCGACAGGGCCACCGGAATCCCCATCGCGGCGGCACCGGCGAGCGTCGCCGTCGCCGCGCGGGGGCGGCCCGCGGTGCGCAGCGTGTAGCCCACCGCCGCGATGGAGAAGACCACGGCGAGGAGGGCCATGCCGGTAAGCCTCGCCGCGTCCACATCGACCCACAGTCCGTTGCGTATCCACACCAGGACCCCGCCGACTGCGGCGACAAGGCCGGGCGCGACGAGCGGGAGCCCCCAGTAGTCGTCGACGGAGAGGTCGTGCGGGTAGTCCCGCTGGGCACGCCGCGCGGCCGGTGTACGGGCGGCGGCCAGGCTGTCCGCGTACTGCTCCGGGGTGCCGAAGGCCTGCTCGGGACTCTCGCCGGACTCGGCGCAGTGGGCCAGGGCCTCCGCCACGGCGCTCTCGGCCGTCTCCAGCTCCACGCCCCGGTACAGCAGACACCAGGTGACCCGCTCTCCCCAGGACTCCGCTTCTTCTGTCGACGATCCGGCCTGCGGCTCGGACTGCGGCGCCGACGTCTCGGGCGGTGTCCCGGTCCGGGGTCCTGTCTGTGTCCCCGCCTGTGTCCCGGGTTCGTGCTTCGCCGTCTCACTCATCGGATGCCGCCTTCCTCGACGCTTCTCGTGGTGCGCGTGCGGTGCCTGGTGTCCGCCGCGCTCGCGGCGTTCTCGCTACGTGTGCTACGTGTCGTCGCCCCGGTGCCCACGGCGCCCGTACTGCTCAGCAGCCGGTCCATGCGCTCGGCGAACTCGCCCCAGCGGACGCCCTGTTCGGCCAGCCAGCGGGCGCCGCGCCCCGTGAGCGAATAGACCTTGCGCCCCGGGCCGCCCGCTCCCGCCGCCCATGTCGAGCTGAGAATCCCGTCCGACTCCAGCCGCGCCAGCACGGGGTAGAGCACCCCGCCCTTCAGCCGTCCGAAGCCCGCCTCGTTCAGGCGCTGCGCAACGGCGTAGCCGTGGTTGTCGCCCTCTGCCAGCACCGCGGCGGCGGCCAGTTCGATCACGCCGCGCAGCCAGGCGGCGGGCTCCTCGTTCGTCGCTCCGGTGGTCACGAGTAGAGAGTAGACCAGATTCGGCACTAGTCAATTTTCTGACTAGTGCCCGTCCGTTCAGGGTCTCCCGCGCTTCGCCCGCGAGGCATACGGCCACCCGGCCCTTCGCCCGATGCCGTACATACGCCGCGGAGCCCACAATCAGAGAGGAAGTCGGAGTGAACGGACCGGAGAGGAGAGCCCCATGTCGTACCCGGAGCCCCGCTATCTCGGCGAGGGAGGCGAGGCCACCGCACTGTTCCGCCCCGCGAGCACCGGCCCCGACCTCACGAGCGGGACGGGCAACCGAACGCACTACCTCGCCACCGGCGCCGGCACGGAAGGCGAATTCGGGCTCTACAAGGTGGAGTTGGGGCCGCGCTCACCCGGCCCGAGCACCCACTTCCACCGGGCGATCTCGGAGTCCTTCTACGTACTGTCCGGGGAGCTTCAGCTCTTCGACGGCGAACGATCGGCCACGGGCCGCGAGGGCGACTTCCTCTACGTACCGCCCGGCGGACTCCACGCGTTCAAGAACACCGCCGACGAGCCGGTGTCGATGCTGCTGCTCTTCACGCCGGGCGCGCCCCGCGAGGAGTACTTCGAGCGGATCGGCGAGATGACGCAGCGCGGCGGCAAGGAGCTGGAGGACTTCCTCGTGAAGCACGACAGCTTCTTCGTCGGCGACGACGGATGAGCTCCGCGCCCAGCGCCCAGCGCCCAGCGCACGGCCACGGCTCAGGCTCCCGGCCCCGGGGGTGAGCCACCCGGGGCCGTCATGGGGGCCCACGCGGTGACGCTCGCCGTGGAGCTGCACGCCGGGAGCGAAAGCGTGCGCCAAGTGACCGCTGCCGACGCCCGGTTGATCCCTTCGCGTCCGCGCCGGGCACGGCATCGCATCGAAGAGGCCCGCGCGTACCAGCTCGACGGAAAGCCCGAGACGGCGCTGGAGACGCTGGACAAGGCTCACGCCAACGCGCCCGAAACGATCCGGTACAACGGGTACGCGCGCCGCATCATCCTTGAGGAGACCGAGGCGAAGGCACCCGAGCGCAGGCGCCGCGCCTCCGAACTCGCAGTGAAGGTCGGTCTGTTGGCGGCCTGACCACGCAGGGGCAGAAATCCTGCCCCTGCTCCCCGGCGAGCGTTTCTACGGTCGGTGAGTGGCCTCAGGCCGCATGACCCTTCAGGTTGGCGACCTCCCGTGCCCGCTCGTTCAGCTCACGCACCGCGCGCACCCTGCCGTACGGACGGACCCGGCTCCGCATCGTGTCGAAGTGCTCGTCGCCTCTCGACGTGCTCAACTGCACGTAATCGTCGAGGAAGGCGTGCCAGGTCGCACAGGCGGCGTCCACGTGTCCGAGCTCGAACTGCCGTTGTGCGAGCAGCGCGTTGGAGTGGACGCGTCCCTGGCGCTCCTGCCTGGGCTGGACGCGCAGGCACTCCTTCATGGCCGCGATCGACCCGGCGAGGTCCTTGAACTCGTAGAGCACGTGCGAGACATGGAACTGGTACGCGCTCGCGTCGTATCCACCGACGGCTTCGCGTCGGCTGTCCGCCTTGGACAGCGCCGTCTCGGCTTCCCTCAGCCGAGCCATCGCGCGTTGCCTGCTGCCCGTCATCGACTCGGCGTGCGCCTGCTGCCCGGCGAGGAACGCCTTCAGCCGCGGGCCCGCCTTGGGCGATGCCGCGGCGGCCGAGTTCGCCAGTTCCAACGCCTTCGTGCCGTAGCCCAAGTTGGACGCCTGGAGACTCATCCCCCGGAGGGTGCGGCAGTACGTCACGTGATCCTCCGCGGCACCGGCCAGCCTCAGAGCACGCACGTAATACCGCTGCCCAAGCCCGTGGCGACGCTCGTACATCGCCATCCACCCTGTGAGGTACACGAGATCGGAGGCGGCGGCGAGCATGTCCTTGCGCACTTCCTCGCTCGCGGACGCCTTCAGATAGGGCGCTACGGTGTTCACCAGGAAGGCCGCAGCCATAGGCCGCGCGTGCCCGCCACCGAGTTCGTCGAGGATGTCGGCGATCTTCTCGGTCATCGACCGTACGGTTGCCACCTCGCCCTCACCGATGCGGGCCGCGCGCATCGTGGTCGCGGTCGCCGAACGGCCGTGCACTTCGGCGAACCCCGGGACCGGGACTGCGGCCGAATAGACCCCTGCGGCGAGCACACTTCGGCGAGACGGGTCCATGTCCTGCCTTCCGACGTCGAGGAGTTCAGAGACAGTGTCGCCGTCGCTTCCCGTGCCGTCGGACTCCTTCGAGGCGAATCCGGCTTCCCGCAGGGTCACGGGCCGTTTCAGCTTGCGCGATAACGCTTCCACGATGATGGGCCTGACCTGTGCCTTTGGCATGGTGCCCCTGACCCAGTGCGACACGGCCGTCTGGTCGTAGCGAAGTTGCAAACCTGCCTCCGCACCGGTCCGGTTCACGGCTGAGGCCATCTGCGTCCGCGACCATCCAGCCTGGTCAAGCAGGGTGGCAAGAGCGGAGTTACGGGTGCGTGCCATGGTCAACTCCCGACAGCTTTCATGGCTTTCATGCTTTGCCCACTCGCCAACGCTACCCGCCTGGTAGCGCTGTGCAGTTACCTCGTCGCAGGCAATCACGCGATCAGGACGAGGAATTCATGGCCGCCGTCACTTTGAACCGGACATCGCCGCCCGGAGGGCTCGACGTCGAGTTGCGGGACGCAGGAGCGTTCCGGGGCGCGGCCGGACTCCCGGTCGTCCCGACGTCGCCTGCCGCGACGCAGGCGCCCACTACCGAAGACCGTTCGGGGAGTGCGCGGTGATGCCCGAGGAACTCACCCAGGCGTGCGGTGGCCACAGCAGCCCGGTTCGCCGCCCCGCGATGGTGCCCTACATCACCCAGTGGAGCGGCGAAGAAGTCGCCCCGCGTCCCAAGATGGTCATGCGCAGAGGCCGTATCGCCTTCGCCGACGAGCGTCCCTACGACCGCGACTCCCGCGGCGTCCTGTGGGCCCGCACCCCGTGCCAACCGGGCAAGGGCAGGCCGCAGTTCGGCCTCGTACACCCCCTGCGGCAGCGCAACGCCGTGGAACGCCTTCTCTGCCAGGTGTGCGGCGGTCCGGCCGACCGCGACGCCGACGGCGTCCTCTGGCTCCTCACCGATGAACCCACCGATGAACCCACCGAAGAACCGGGCACCCCCGCCGACGCGGGGTCCGAAGACGTCGTCACGGAGCACCCGCCGCTCTGTCTGCCCTGCGCCCGCATCGCCGTCACCGCGTGCCCCCGACTGCGGCGCGACTTCACCGCCGTACGCGTCCGCGCCCTCGAACAAGCCGGGGTTCGCGGAGCCCTCTACCGGCCCGCCGCTCCGCGTCCGGTCCCGGTCGACGCGGTCTCCGTCGCCTTCGACGACCCCGTCGTCGACTGGGTACGCGCAGGCAAACTCCTGCTCCGCCTCACCGAGTTCCGGCCCGTGTCCCTCGATACGGCGGTCCCCGCCACCGGGACGTGAGGCCGCTTCCCCAAGGGCCGCTCGGAGCCCGGGACCGGAAACGGCACGGCGGCCCAAGTGCCCCGCCGTGCCGTTCCGTTGCGTCGCGTCACGCGTCAGCCGTCGTGCGGGCCGTCACGCGCCGACCCGCCGCGAGCGGCGGCGGTCAGCCGTCCGCCGCACCGTCCCGCAGCCACACCGTCGTCTCGCCCGGGAGCCCCTCCCCGTTCAACGGGCCGCTGCTCAGCAGCACTTCACCCTCCGGCAGCGGCCTGGTCTCCGTACCGAAGTTGGTCAGGCAGTGCCAGCCGTCGGGCCGTACGAAGTGCAGCACGCCGTCCGAGGCCGTCTCCTCGTCGCTTAGCCACGTCAGCGACTCGTCCGTGCCGACGAGCTTGTGGCGCAGCCGCAGCGCCTCCCGGTACAGCTCCAGCGTGGAGTCCTCCTCGCCCTCCTGTGCCTCGGCCGACAGCTCGCCGAAGTACGCGGGCTGCGGCAGCCAAGGGCTCTCGCCGTCCTCCGTGCCGAAGCCGAACGACGGGCCCGTACGCGTCCAGGGCAGCGGTACGCGGCAGCCGTCGCGCCCCTTGCGGGTGTGCGAGCTGCG
Organism: Streptomyces marispadix; assembly: GCF_022524345.1. Lineage (NCBI taxonomy): Bacteria > Bacillati > Actinomycetota > Actinomycetes > Kitasatosporales > Streptomycetaceae > Streptomyces > Streptomyces marispadix. The sequence continues at coordinate 3,575,638 of NZ_JAKWJU010000002.1, forward strand.
TTCCCACACCGGGTCCTGGAGCTCGTCCTCCGTGAGGCTCGCGACCTCCGGCAGGCCCAGCTCCTCGCCCTGGTACATGTACGCGGACCCCGGCAGCGCCAGCTCCAGCATCGTCGCCGCACGGGCCCGGCGCAGGCCGCGCTCCGCGTCCGCCTCAGGGCGGGTGCCGCCGCTCAGCAGCCACTCGTCGGTGTCGGCGCCCTCGGGGAGCGCGAAGCGCGAGGCGTGCCTGATCACGTCGTGGTTGGAGAGCACCCAGGTCGCGGAGGCGCCCGCGTCCTGAGCCGTACGCAGGGATTCGTCGATCACGGAGCGCAGCTCCCGCGCGTCCCAACCGGTCTTCAGATACTCGAAGTTGAACGCCTGGCCCAGCCCCTCGGGACGTGCGTAGAGCACCAGGCGGTGCCGCTTCACCCACGCCTCGGCGATGCCGACGCGGGGCGGGTCGTACTCGTTGAAGACCTCGCGCCACTCGCGGTATATCTCGTGCACCTCGTCGCGGTCCCAGAACGGGTGGGTGCCGTCCTCGATCTCCGCCATCTGCTCGTCGTAGGAGCGGGGCCCCATGTCGCGCAGCGGTTCGTCGAGGTCCTTCATCAGGGCGTTGGCCACGTCGATGCGGTAGCCGTCCACTCCTCTGTCCGACCAGAAGCGGAGCGTCTTGCGGAAGTCGGCGCGCACCTCGGGGTTCTCCCAGTTGAGGTCCGGCTGCTCCGGGGCGAACAGATGCATGTACCACCAGCCGTCGGGAAGCCGGCTCCAGGCGGGCCCGCCGAAGGCGGACTCCCAGTCGGCGGGCGGCAGTTCGCCGTTCTCGCCCCTGCCCTGGCGGAAGATGTAGCGGTCGCGCTCGGGCGATCCGGGCTCGGCGCGCAGCGCCGCCTGGAACCACTCGTGGTCATTGGACGTGTGGTTGGGGACGATGTCGATGATGACCTTGATGCCGAAGCGGTGCGCCTCGGCGACCATCTCGTCGAAGTCGTCGAGCGTGCCGAGCCGGGGGTCGACGTCGCGGTAGTCGGCCACGTCGTAGCCCCCGTCGGCCAGTGCCGACGGGTAGAAGGGGCTCAACCAGACGGCGTCGACGCCCAGTTCGGCGAGGTAGGGCAGCCGCGAGGTGATGCCCCGGATGTCGCCGAGCCCGTCGCCGTCGGAGTCGGCGAAGCTGCGGGGGTAGATCTGGTAGACGGCGGCCTGGCGCCACCAGTCGGGGCCGTCCTGGCGGTGCGGTGCTGTGGTGTCGGTCACGTCGATTCCTCGCAGTGCGGTGCGGGTCCGGTCATGGTCGTTACTCGTTGCTGGTGTTACTCGGTCGTGCTCTCCGCATGGCTTCCGTGCGTGCCGTATGCGGAACGTGCGTTCCGCTCGCGGTGCGTACGGCTGCCGTACGGTTCTTGGGATTCGTACTCAGCGGTCCTGCTCTGTATTCGGTTGTTGTCCGGGCACGCGTGGTTCGGCATGCGGAGGCCCGGAGTCCAGGTGGCCGCGGTGGGGGACGCGGCGGCCGTACGGGCGCGCGCCGATGAGGCGCGCTCCCGGCGACTGCGGTGCGGGATGCGGCGGGACGTGGTCGTGGGTGTGGTGAGTACGGACGGCCTTCGGGGGACGGCCGCGCCTTTGCGGCCCGTCCCGGCGTCCGGGCGGCTGTGCGGTTCTGCGGTTCTGCGGTTCTGGGCTACGGGTTCTGCGGCCTTCGGACCGCGTGGCTCCCGCCGGACCCTGTCCGGCCAGGCCCGCCGCGTACCGGCCGTACAGGCAGACGCGTCAGCGGCGCGGCGGGGCGATCGAGTCTCTGCGGCGTACCGGCATGGGAATCCGGTGTACCGCCGGCACCGGTTCGGGCGACAACAGTAACGACACCGCCGCCCGGCCCATCTCCCGGTGGGGCAGTGCGACGGATGTGAGAGCGGGACGCAGCCACGACGCCAGCTCGGAGTCGTCGAACGAGAGCACCGACACATCCTGCGGCACGGACAGCCCGGACTCGTCGGCGGCCTGGTAGACGCCGAACGCCAGCCGGTCGTTGCAGCAGACGACGGCCGTCGGCCGCGGCCCGGCTGCCAGCAGCGAACGGGCCGCGCGATAGCCGTACTCGGGCGCCGACCAGTCGCATTCGGAGACGCCCGACAGCCGCACGCCCGCCTCCGCCAGGCCCCGTTCGAGACCGCGCATCCGCTCACGGCCCGCGTACACACCGTCCGGGGTGCGGCGGGTGAAGTGACGACCGCCCACGACATGGATGCCCTCGCGGTGCCCGGCCTCCAGCAGCAGCTTCGCCGCCTGCCGCCCCGCCGCCTCCTCGTCCGGCACGACGGACGTGAACTCACCGCTCTCGTCGAGGCAGTTGAGCAGCACCGACGGATGGGAGCGCACCTGGTCCGGCAGCCTGCGGACACGGGTCGACATGGCCGCATGGATCAGGCCGTCGACCTGCCGGTCGAGCATCCCCTGGAGCAGCCTGCGTTCCGCCTCCGGGTCGTCGCCGCTCTCCGCGAAGTAGAGCAGATGGTTCCGCTCCAGCGCGGCCTCCAGGGCCCCCTGGATCATCTCGCCCGCGTAGTGGGTGCTGGCGACTATGTCCGAGACCAGGCCGACGGTGTGGGTCTTGCGGGTGCGCAGGCTCTGCGCCGTGAGGTTCGGCCGGTAGCCCAACTCCTCGGCCGCGCCCAGGATTCGCTGCCGCGCCTCGATGGAGATGCGGGTGTCCTCGCGGCCGGAGAGCACGAAGGAGACCGTCGTACGCGAGACCCCGGCACGGCGTGCGACATCGGCCTGGGTGACGCGCGATGGCGACGGCGGCATGTACCCCTCCAGGTAACTCGATCTAGCTTGAGCATCACCTGGGCTTCGTCGAAGTGTCAACGGTTTTTCGAGCCGGTCGGGCCGCCTCGGCGCCGGGCCGCAGTCACGGTTCGTGCCGGAGGTCTTGACAGGGGTGCTTCAAGGGAAACATCCTCCTGCTCACTCGATTTAACCTCGCGGTTCCTCAACTGCCGCGGTTCGAGTGTGCCTTGCGGGGACCGGTGGCCGAACGGCCCTCCGTGCCCCCGGGCGGGAAGCGCGGCAGGTACTCGCAGGACCGGCTCACAGCTTCACTGCGATACGGCGACAAGGGAGTCGGCGTAGTCGGCGGCGTCACAGCGACCACAGCGAACCACACAAGGCCCCAGCGGGCCACAGCCAAGACAGCCACAGCCAAGAGGAGATCACGTGCGTGCCATTCCGCGACGACTGCTGCCGTGCACCGCCGTCACCGCCGCACTCACGCTCGTCGGCGGCTGCGGGCTCGCGTCCTCGAACGTCGAGAGCGCGGTGGACGCCGAGGAACGCGGCCCGATCACCTTCGCCACTAGCGACACCTCCGGCGTCGTACCGAGCCTGATCAAGAGGTGGAACGACAGGCACCCCGACGAGAAGGCCACCTTCATCGAGCTGCCCGAGGACGCCGACCAGCAGCGGCAGATGATGATCCAGAACGCCCAGCTCAAGACCGACACGTACACGGTGCTCAACCTCGACGTCGTGTGGACCTCCGAGTTCGCCTCGCACCGCTGGATCGACCAACTGCCCGCCGACTCCTTCCCGTTCGACCAGACCCTCGGCTCGATCAACGCCACCGCGAAGTACCGCGGCAAGTGGTTCGCGATGCCGTACGCCTCCGACGGAGGGATGCTCTACTACCGCAAGGACCTGCTGGAGAAGGCCGGCGTGGAGGACCCGCCGGAGACCTGGGACGAGATGCGCGAGATCTGCGACAAGGTCCTGGGCGAGCAGAAGTCCAAGATGTCCTGCTACGGCGGTCAGTTCGAGAAGTACGAGGGCCTGACCGTGAACTTCTCCGAGGCGATCAACTCGGCCGGCGGCGAGGTCACCGACGCCAAGGGCATACCGCACCTGGACACCCCCGAGGCCAGGCGCGGCATGGACCACCTGGTCAAGAGCTTCAAGGACGGCACGATCCCCAAGAGCGGCATCACGTACATGGAGGAGCAGGGCCGCCGCGCCTTCGAGAAGGGCGACCTGCTCTTCTACCGCAACTGGCCCTACCAGTACGCGATCTCCGACAAGAAGGCGAAGAACAACGAGGTCGCGGGCAAGTTCTCCGTAGCGCCGCTGCCAGGGGAGAAGGGGCCCGGCGCCTCCTCGCTCGGCGGGCACAACCTCGCCCTGTCCTCCTCCGCGCGCAACAAGGCCACCGCGCTGGACTTCATGCGCTTCATGACGAACGAGCAGAGCTCACGCCTGAAGCTGGAGAAGGCCTCCCTCGCACCCGTCTTCGCCAAGCTCTACGACGAGCCGGAGTACGTACGGAAGTTCCCGTATCTGCCGGTGCTGAAGAAGTCGATCCTCGGCGCCGAACCGAGGCCCCGCGTCGTGCAGTACGGAGACGCCACCAAGGCCGTGCAGAACGAGGCGTACAACGCGCTCACCGGAAAGAAGACCTCGCAAGCCGCCCTCCGGGGCCTGCAACGGCAGTTGCGCGCCCTGGCCCCGTGACGCCCGTGACCCCTCCCCGCAGCCCCCAGGCCGGGCTGCGCTCGCGGGCCGCCGCCCGCGCGCAGTGGCGCCGGCCGAGAAAGGAAGAGATCGACCCATGTCGCTGACACCTCCATGGCGCCGCGGTAGCGGGCCCACCGCGCGAGCCGGCCTGCACGGTGAGGGGCGAATGGCCGCTCTTCTCGTCTCACCGACGCTGCTGGTACTCGGTCTCGTCATCGCCTATCCGGTGCTCTCGGCGGTGCACTCCTCGCTCTACAGCGTCCCGGACATCGATCCCAAGACGGGCTTCATCGAGAAGGGCGACCCCTTCGTCGGCCTGGACAACTTCACGACGATCTTCACCGGGGCGGGCGACCGCTTCTGGAACGCCTTCTGGAACACCTCGTTCCTGACGGTCACTTCGGTGATCCTGGAGACCGTCATCGGGCTGGCCATGGCGCTGATCATGCATCAGGGGATGCGCGGACGCGCATGGGTGCGGGCCAGCATCCTCGTCCCCTGGGCGATACCCACGGCCATATCGGCGCTGCTGTGGCGCTGGATCTTCGACAGCGAGGGCATCGCCAACTCCCTGCTGAACACGAAGGTGTTGTGGACCACCGAGGGCTTCCAGGCGCAGATCGCGGTCATCATCGCCGAGGTGTGGAAGACGGCGCCGTTCGTCGGCATCCTCGTGCTCGCCGGACTCCAGATCATCTCCCAGGAGGTCTACGAGGCGGCCCGCGTCGACGGTGCGGGGCCCATACGCCGCCTGTGGAGCATCACGCTTCCGCTGGTCAAGCCCGCGCTGCTGGTGGCCGTGCTGTTCCGGCTGCTGGACGCGCTGCGGATGTTCGACCTGCCCTACATCCTCATCGGCGCCGGCAAGGAGTCCGTCGAGACGCTCTCGATGCTGGCCCAGGACGAGGCTTCCAACGTCCGCTTCGGACCGGCGTCCGCGTACTCGGTGGTGCTGTTCCTCTACGTCTTCCTCATCGCCTTCGCGTTCATCAAGCTGCTGGGCGCGGACCTGCTCGGTGCCCGTGACGAGGCGGGCGGCAAGAAGGGCAAGGGGGGCGGCGCCAGGAAGGGCCACGACGGCGGCGAGCAGGGCGCCCGTAAGAGCTTGCGTCCGGTGGCCGGCGACGACCGGAACCGGCAGAAGGAGGCCACCGCATGACCGGCACCACGCCCACGGCGACCACAAAGGCATCCCCGTCGGGGAGCGGCGCCTCGACCGCACCGGGGTCGCCGCCGGAGAGCACCGGCCGCTCCGCCCCCGCCAAGGCGCCGGGCACGCCCTGGCGTACGGCGCTGCGCACCACGGGCGTTCTGGCGGTGGCCGGGTGGTGTCTGGCGCCCTTCTACTGGATGCTCGTCTCCAGCCTGCGCCGCCCCGCGGACATCTTCGACGTCTCGCTGTGGCCCGCGCCGCTGTCCTTCACCAACTACGCGAACGTCCTCGACCCTTCGCTGGGCTTCGTACGGTCGCTGGGCAACAGCTTCGTCGTCGCCGGTACGACGACGGTGCTGGCGCTGACCGTCGGCGTCACCACCGCCTACGCCCTCGCCAGGCTCGACTTCCGCTTCAAGCGGCTGGTGCTCACCGGCATCATCGCCACGTCGATGTTCCCAGTCGTCTCGATCACGATTCCGCTGCTGAAGCTGTTCGTGGGCATCGGCTGGATCAACACCTACCAGGCGATGGTCGTGCCCAGCATGTCCTTCGCGCTGCCGCTCGCAGTGTGGAACCTGACGTCGTTCTTCCGTCAGATGCCCACACAGCTTGAGGAGTCGGCGAGGGTCGACGGCTGCACCCGCGGCCAGGCTTTCCGGAAGGTGATCCTCCCGCTGGCGGCACCCGGCCTGTTCACCACCGCGATCCTGACCTTCGTGATGGCCTGGAACGAGTTCCTCATCGCGGTCTCGATGGTCAACAAGGAATCCATGCAGACCGCTCCGGTCTCCGTCTCGAAGTTCACCGGCGCCTCGCAGTTCGTGGCACCGCACGGCAGCCAGATGGCCGCCGGGATCATCGTGACCGTGCCGCTGGTCGTCCTAGTGCTCTTCTTCCAGCGGCGCATCGTCGCCGGACTCACCGCCGGGGCGGTCAAGTAGGCCGCGCGGCAAGGGCGTTGCAGACGGCTGGGGGTGCGGGCGGAACTTCCGCCCGCACCCCCTTCGCCGTTTCCCCGTGACCCCGTCGAGTCAGTCGGCCTGACAACCGTCAGCCGCAGGCCTGTCGCGGCCCGTCAGTCGTCGTCGTTGTGGAACTTCACGCCCCGCCAGTCGGTGACGCAGTCGCGGTCCATGAAGACCCAGCCCAGGTTCGAGTCGCGCACGACGACCGCCGGGTTGGAGCCGTTCGTCGTGTACCGGTACTGCACCTGAGCGGCGGGGGTCCCGGCCGGGTCGCGCAGCGAACCGCTGCTGTAGTCGCTGGAGTCGAAGTAGTTGAGGAACGCGCCGCCCCCGCAGGCCGGGTCGACCGTGACGGCGCTGCCGTCCTCCGCGTCATGGGCCTTCGCGTTGAAGTCGGAGCCGAAGGAGCGGCGGTGGCCGATCCTTTCCTTCGTCTGGGCGCTGCACGACTCGTCGGCCTTGCCGCTGGGCGAGCCGCTGAGCGCACCCGGCGGCACCCAGGCGCAGAGGTTGTTGCCGCCGTAGTTGTGCCCGTAGTGGTAGTCGCTCTGCGCGGTCTCGTGTACGTCGAAGGCGCTGCCCGCCATGGCCGTACCGACGAAGTAGCCGCACACCTTGTTCTGGAGCCAGGAGCCGGCCGGGACGGTGCCGTGGTTGTTGCAGGCCTCCGGCTTGGGGGAGTTGGCCTGGATCGTGTAGCGGTTCACGGCGGCCTCGGCGTCCGCCGACCAGAACGTGAGCGTGCTGCCGAGGGCGGCGATGAGTGCGCCCGCGAAGGCGAGTTGGAGCTTCCTCTTCATGGTCATCGGTCTCTCTGCGAGTCGTTCGCTGGTGGGGTCGGCCCGGGTACGCCGAGGCGTTCGGGGCGCGCGGGATCTCGCGCGGGCCCGTCCGGCCCCGGGCGTACGGTTCCGGCAACGCTCCCGCCCGCCACGTGAGAACATGCGGGCGCTCCCGGAGCGCGGCGTCCGTACGGCGGTAAGCCGAAGTGCCCGGAACGCGAGCCGGATTGAATCTTCGGTCCCCGTCCCCCGCACCGCCACGGGCAGCGCGCATCGAGGGACGCCGGGAGGACCGCAGGGCGCTGACCTGCGGAGAGGGACGTCGATGAGGGAGGCAGGGACGTGTCCGAGCCAGGCAGACGCCCGCTGAAGCCGCTGCCGCAGGAGCTGAGCGGCCCCGTCAGGGAGTTCACCGAGCAGTTGCGCGCCGTCTACCGGGACAGGACGGAGCTGAACCAGCGCGAGCTGGCGCAGGCGCTGCACCTCACCAAGTCGCCCGTCTCCCGCTATCTCAACGGGCAGGAGGTCGTCCCGGCCGAGACGTTCGCGGCGCTGTGCGAGCTCACCGGGCTGACCCCGAGGGAGCGGCAGCGGCTGGGCAGGCTGCGCCAGGAGGCGGCCGAAGCGGCGGAGCGCGAGCGGAGATCCGCGGAAGGGGACGACCCACGCGGCGCCGCGCCCGCGGCGGCGCGGACGGAGGCGGGCACCCCCGGTGGCGCCGGAGCATCCGCCGCCCGTGTGCGACCGGCCGTACGGGCCCGGTCGGCCCGGCCGGTCGCGCTGCTCCGCTCGCCCACCGGGCTGGGGGCGCTGGCCGCGGCGGTCGCGGTCTGCGCGGGGGCGTTCGCGCTGGTCCCGGAGATCTCCGGGGGCTCCGCGAACACGGACACGAACATGACGGCCGACAGGCCCGACGACAAGCCGAGTTGCCGAACGACCCGTGTGTACAGGGTGATCGAGGACGGCGACATCCTCGACGGCCGCCGCAACGACATCGGCGACGTCCACGCCGACGACGTCTTCCGCCTCGACAAGGCACCCACGGGCCGCCCGTACCGCTTCCGCGACTACGGCCACGTGACCGGCAGCCGTACGAAGGGATACGTCGACCAGGCCAAGCTCAAGGCGCTGGGAAGCCGCTGCGTCGAGGAGGAAGGCTGACGGGACGCGGGCGAGCGGAGGCGCGGGCGCGGGCGCGAGGCTGCTGAGAAGCCCACGGCCGGGACCTCAACGCGCCCCGCGACCAGGCACGTTCGAAGTTCCGGCGGGCAGCGGGCGGGCAGAAAGCGCACGGACCGAAGGGCTTGAGGCCGACCGAAGAGCTTGAAGCCCGGAGGCCGGCGGACGCCCCTGCGTCCGTGACCACCGCGAAGATCGGCGATCCGGACGGGCGAAAGGCCCGGGTGTGCGGCGAGCCTGAGCGGTGCCATCGCTCCCGACCCCTTCACTCGGCCTCATGTGGCATAAGAATCACATCATTCGCAGAGCTGCCGTCTCGCTCGCCTCCCTCACCGTGCTCGCCGCGATCGTCGGCGCCGACGCCGCAAACGCGTCGGCCACCGCTGCCCAGCCGGCTGCCGAAGTCCCGTCTGCCGCAGGCGACTCGGCGGCTGGCCCCGCCGCGGGCGCCCCCTCGGGCCCCGCCTCCGGTGCCCGGGCCCGCCCGGCGGGATACGAGCGCCGGCCGTCCGGCTCCGAGACCTTCCGTGGGCAGGCGTTCGACACCTGCCACACCCCGTCGCTCTCCACGATGCGCGCCTGGGACGGCAGATCACCGTTCGGCGGCGTCGGCGTCTACATCGGCGGCCGTGCCCGCGCCTGCCCGAACGAGCCGAATCTGACGGCCTCCTGGGTGCGCGGCGTCGACCGCATGGGCTGGAAGGTGCTGCCCGTGTACGTCGGCTCGCAGTCACCCTGCGTCGAATCGCCGCGCAAGCGCCGCTACGCCATGAACCACACGGCGCCCGCACAGCGCGGCAAGCGCGAGGGACGCGACGCCGTCGCCGCAGCCAAGCGCCTCGCGATGGCGAAGCACAGCGCCGTCTATCTCGACATGGAGGCCTACGACAACTCCTCGACCCGCTGCGCCGCCACCACCCTCTCCTTCATCCAGGGCTGGAACCGCGCGGTGCGCGCCGCCGGTTACCACCCCGGCTTCTACAGCAGCGCCGACTCCGGCATCGAGCACATGGACGGCGCACGCAAGGCGGGCAGGAAAGACCTCCCCGAGGCGCTGTGGTTCGCGCGCTGGAGGACGGCGCCCTCCGTGAGGAACACCCCGTACATCAGCAGGGGCGCCTGGGAGCCGCACCGCCGCATCCACCAGTACGACGGCAACATCACCCGCACCTACGGCGGCCATCGGCTGAGCATCGACCGCAATCTGGTCGACGCCCCCGTCGCCGTCGTCCCCTGACCCTCGGCGCGGACTCCCTCACGCCCGCCGGCCCGGTCACATGCGTACGGCAGGCGGGAGACCCGGACCCGGCGCCCCGGGGTCACCCTGACCCCGGGGCGTGCCGTGTCCACCTCACGTAGGTGGGGCCCGCACCACCTCTCCCCCCACAGGGGGAGGCGCCTTCGGGACCTCGGGGCGATCCGCGGCCGTGCGCCCGCTCCTAGCGTTGAGCCATGACCACGCCTGGGACAGCCGGGAGAGCCCGCACCGCCGGTCCGGCCGTGCAGCCGCTGACGTTCACGTCGTACGTACGGGCGCGCGGGCCGGTGCTGCTGCGCACCGCGCGCTCCCTCACCGCCAACCCCTGCGACGCCGAGGACCTGCTCCAGACGGCGCTCACCAAGACGTATCTGGCCTGGGAGCGCATCGAGGACCACCGCGCGCTCGACGGCTACGTACGCAAGGCGCTGCTGAACACCCGCACCTCGCAGTGGCGCAAGCGCCGTGTCGACGAGTTCGTGTGCGACGAACTGCCCGAGCCCGAGCCGCAGCAAGGCCCGGACCCCGCGGAGGCGCAGGCCGTCCGCGACGCGCTGTGGCACGCGGTGCTGAAGCTTCCCGACCGGCAGCGCGCGATGGTCGTGCTGCGCTTCTACGAGGATCTCAGCGAGGTGCAGACCGCAGCGGTGCTCGGGGTCTCCGTGGGCACCGTCAAGAGTGCCGTCTCCAGAGCCCTGGTGAAGCTCCGCGAGGACCCGCAGCTCGCGTCCGACGTACAGGGCTCGTCCGAACTGGGCTCGGACGTACCGGACTCGGACGTACGGGGCGGCACGCAGCGCGCCCCCGCGCAGGGAGCGCCGGTGCCGGAGGGCGGCACCGTGCGAGAGGCGAGCGAGGAGCTGACCGCCGCCTGACGTCCGCCGGCGGGTGACCGCACTCCCGGCCGCGCTCGCGATCGCCCCCGCGTCCACGGTGAGCGACGCTCCGCCCCGGCCATGCCGGGCCCGTGAGCCGGCGCCGAATCGTGGACGGGGTAGTGACATACCGCCCGGTACGGAAGCAGAATCGGCGCCACGATTACCCAGGCGTAACCGGCCCCGGGAGGCATCCCCGATGCAGAGCACCATGCAGGACGTACCCCTGCTCGTTTCGCGCATCCTCCGTCATGGCTCGACCGTTCATGCGGACTCGCGGATCACCACGTGGACGGGGGAGGGCCAGCCGAGGAGGCAGAGCTTCGGGGAGACGGGCGAGCGCGCCGCCCGGCTCGCCAACGCGCTCCGCGACGAGCTGGGCGTGCGGCGCGACGACCGCATCGGCACCCTGATGTGGAACAACGCGGAGCACGTCGAGGCGTACTTCGCCGTCCCGTCGATGGGCGCGATCCTGCACACCCTCAATCTGCGGCTTCCCACCGACCAGTTGGTGTGGATCGTCAACCACGCCGCGGACCGGGTGATCCTCGTCAACGGTTCGCTGCTGCCGCTGCTAGCTCCGCTGCTGCCGTCCCTGGAAACGGTCGAGCACATCGTGGTCGTAGGCGAAGGCGACACCTCTCTTCTGGACGGCTGCCGCCAGACCGTGCACGACTACGAGCAGTTGCTCGAAGGCCGCCCCACCGCCTACGACTGGCCCGAGCTGGACGAGCGCGACGCCGCGGCCATGTGCTACACGTCCGGCACCACCGGCGACCCCAAGGGCGTGGTCTTCTCCCACCGCTCCATGTACCTGCACAGCATGCAGGTCAACATGACGCAGTCGATGGGCCTCACCGACGCGGACACGGCGCTGCCCGTGGTGCCGATGTTCCACGTCAACGCCTGGGGCCTGCCCCACGCCACCTTCATGACCGGCGTCAACCTCCTGATGCCCGACCGGTTCCTGCACCCCGGGCCCCTCGCCGAGATGATCGACGCCGAGCGCCCGACGTACGCGGCGGCCGTCCCCACCATCTGGCAGGGCCTGCTGACCGAACTCGCCGAGAAACCGCGGGACATATCGTGCCTGCGCCTGGTCACCATCGGCGGCTCCGCCTGCCCGCCCGCGATGATGCGGGCCTTCGAGGAGGACCACGGCGTACGCGTCTGCCACGCCTGGGGCATGACGGAGACCTCGCCGCTCGGCAGCTTCGCCCACCCGCCGGCCGGACTCAGCGCCGAGGACGAGTGGCCGTACCGCATCAGCCAGGGCCGCTTCCCCGCGTCCGTCGAGGCCAGGCTCGCGGCGCCGGACGGCACGTTCGCCCCGTGGGACGGACGGTCGGCGGGCGAGCTTGAGGTACGCGGCCCGTGGATCGCCAAGGCGTACTACGGGGGCTCCGACAGCGAACCCCTGTGTCCCGAGGACAAGTTCAGCCCCGACGGCTGGCTGCGCACCGGCGACGTCGGCGTGATCACCCCCGACGGCTATCTGACGCTCACCGACCGCGCCAAGGACGTCATCAAGTCCGGCGGCGAATGGATCTCCTCCGTGGAGCTGGAGAACGCGCTCATGGCACACGAGGCCGTCGCCGAGGCGGCGGTCGTGGCGGTGCCGGACGAGAAGTGGGGCGAGCGTCCGCTGGCCACCGTTGTCCTCAAGGAGGGCGCGGAAGACGTCGGTTACGAGGAGCTGCGGGCCTTCCTCGCCGAGCGGATCGCCCGCTGGCAGCTTCCCGAACGCTGGGCGGTCGTGCCCTCGGTGCCCAAGACGAGCGTGGGGAAGTTCGACAAGAAGGTGCTGCGCGGGCAGTACGCGGCGGGGGAGCTGGACGTCACCAAGCTCTGAGAAGGCCGCGCGGGGCGGCGGGGTGACCGACCGGTTCGCCGGGGGTGTCGCCCCGCCGCCCGCACAGTTCAACGCGCGGAGATCAAGTCCCCGTCCGCGAGGCTCAGTTGGCGCCGATCTTCGTCAGCATGTCCACGATGCGCTGCTGCACCTCCTGGCTCGTCGAACGCTCGGCGAGGAAGAGAACCGTCTCTCCGGTCGCCAGCCGCGGCAGGTCCGCGGGGTTCATGCCTTCGGAGGTGTAGACGACGAACGGGGTGCGGCTCAGCAGCCCGTTCACCCGCAGCCAGTCGATGATGCCCGTACGCCGAGTACGTACCTGCATCAGATCCATCACCACGAGATTCGGCCGCATCTGCGCCGCGACGTTCACCGCCGCCTCGTCCGTCGGCGCATGCGCGACCTGGATGCCGCGACGCTCCAGCGACGCCGCCATCGCGCCCGCGATCGGCGGACGCTCCTCGATCAGCAGCACACGCGGAGGGTGCTGCTCGCTGTCGCGCGGCGCCAGCGCCTTGAGGAGCACCGCCGGGTCGGCTCCGTAAGCCGCCTCACGCGTCGCCTGTCCCAGCCCCGAGGTGACCATCACCGGAACCTCGGCCGCCACGGCCGCCGAACGCAGCGACTGAAGCGCGGTGCGGGTGATCGGGCCGGTGAGCGGATCGACGAAGAGCGCCGCGGGATACGACGAGATCTGGGAGTCGACCTCCTCCCGCGAGTGCACGATGACGGGACGGTAGCCGTGCGCGGACAGCGCCTGCTGCGTGGCGGGGTCCGGTTCGGGCCACACCAGCAGCCGCCGCGGATTGTCCAGCGGCTCGGGCGGCAGCTCGTCGTCGACGGCCTGCGGCGGTACGGGCACGCCTCGGCCGTTGCTCATCTCCACCGGGCTGTTCGGTCCGTCGAGCGGCTCGGGTCCCTCGGCCGTGCCCGCCGCGGGCGCCCCGATGCTGAACTCCCGTGCGGGGGGCGGAGTCCCGGCCCCGCCGCCGGAGCCTCCACCGGTTCCAGGACCGCCGCCGGGCGCATGCCCCGGGGCCGCGGGGGCGGCGCGTCCCTGCGCCTGAGCCTTGCGGCTGCCGGGACGACCCGCCGCGGGGCCGCCGTCCTGCGCGGGCGCGGCCAGCTTGCGGCGCCTTCCGGAGCCGGGCGGCGTGGACGGAGTGGACGGTATGGCCGTCGCAGGCGCCGGAGCGTGTGCCTGACGAGGCGAGGGCGTAGGCGCATGGGTGGCCGAGTGGCCGTATGAGTGCTGACCGCCCGGCCGTTCCGTCATCCCCGGCGTGACCGGAATGCCCTGGCCGAGGGTCTGCACCCGGTGGTGGCCCGTCTCGTAGGAGGCCTGCTCCTCGGCGGTGGGGGCGCCGGGCATCGGCAGCCCGCGCGGCTGCGGCATGTTCTGCGGCAGCGGGCCGCCGCCCAGGATGGGGCTGGCGGCGACCACCGTGTGCTCCACCGCCTGGGGCTCTTCCTGCTGTTCGGCCTCCTGCGGCACCTCTTCGCTCTGCGCGGGCTGCGGGGGCTGGGCCGGCACGGGCTGTGCCGGTACGGGCTGGGCGGGCACCTGCTGGGGGTGTGCGCCGTTCTGCTGGACGGGCTGCGCGCCGGGCGCCGCGTCCTCGGCGACGGCTCCAGGGAGGGCCGCGCCGTTGCCGGTGGTGGCCGCGCCGTTCTGCACGGCCTGCGCTTCGGCCGGCTGCGGCTGACCGGGCGGTGCCGCGAACTGCACGCCCTGCGGCGTCTGTTCGCCCTCCGCCTGGCCTCCCGCCTGGCCTCCCGCCTGGCCCTGCGCCTGCGCGAGTCTGCGTGCTCTGCGCCCGCCGGGCTGCCCGCCGCCGGTGCCGTCGTCGCCCGACCCGGGCTGTGCGGACTGCGCCGCCACGGGTTCTGACTGCGCGGGCTGTCCCTGCTGGCCCTGTACGGGCCGGCGTGCTCTGCGGCCCGTACCGGGCTGCGCCTGCGGCTGCTGTCCGCCCCCGGTCTCCTCGGCCTCCGCGCCCTGCGTCGGCGACGCGAGCGCACGCCGCGACCGGCGTCCCGCGCCCGCCTGCTGGGGAACGGTCACACCGGCCGCGTCCACGTCCCCTTGCTGCTGCTCCTGCGGAACCTGCCCCGCCTGGGTCTGCCCCGCCTGACTCTGCTGGGCCTGAGCCTGCTGCGCCTCGGCCGGGCTCGGACGCCCACGACGGCGTCCCGTCGGCGCCGCCGCCTGCTCCTCCTGCCCGGACGGCGACTGCTCGGCCTGCTGCTCCTGCTGCACGGGTGTCTGCCCCTGCGCATGTGCGGCCCCCTGCGCGTGCGCGGGAGCCGGACCCCGCGCATGCCGCGCCTGGAACTGGTCCGGAATGCCCGCGGCAGGCGCCGCCCCCGACACATCGCCCGTACCGGTCCACGCCCCGGCCGCCCCCGAGCCCTGCGCCTCGGCCGCCGCCTCCGTACCGCGCACCGGCTGCGCGGGCACGGGCATCACCGTCGTCTCGTTCTCCCGGCCCTCGCGGCCCCGCTGACCGGCGGCCGTGTCACCGGCACCGCCCGCCGCGCCGCCCGAGGCACCGGCGCCGTCCGCGCCCCCGGCCGTGTCCGCCTTGAGCGGCACCTCCAGTACATACGCACTGCCGCCCGCCCCCGGCACCTCATGCGTCTGAAGCACACCGCCGTGCCGCTCCACCGTGCCGCGCACGATCGGCAGATGCACCGGGTCGCCGCCGTCGTAGGGCCCGCGCACCTCGATCCGTACGACATCGCCGCGCTGCGCCGCCGCGACCACGATCGTCGTGTCCAGGCCGGGCGCCGCCACGGGTGCGTTGCCCGTCGCGTCCACGCCCGCCACGTCCGCGATCAGATGCGCCAGCGCCGTCGTCAGGCGCTCGCCGTCGACCTCCGCCTCGATCGGCGGCGCGTGCACCGCGAACTGCGCCCGCCCGGGCCCGATCAGCTCCACCGCGCCCTCGACGCCGTTCGCCACGACCGAGTCCAGCGACGTCATCTCGCGTCGCAGCTTCTCGCGCCCCGCGTCGAGCCGTTGATAGCCGAGCACGTTGTCCACGAGCGTCGTCATACGTGTGTAACCGGCCGCCAGGTGGTGCAGGATCTGGTTGGCCTCGGGCCAGAGCTGCCCCGCCGGGTCGGCGGCCAGCCCCGACAGCTCGTCCCGCAACTGATCCAGCGGCCCGCGCAGCGAATCCTGAAGCACGGCCAGCAACTGCTCGTGCCGTGCGGCAAGCGACTCGTGCGCCCGCCGGTCGCTGAAGGTCACCACCGCGCCGACCAGTTGCTCACCGTCGCGCACCGGCGCCGTCGTGATGTCGACGGGCACCGCCTGCCCGTCCTTCGCCCACAGCACGGTGCCCGCCCGCACCCGGTGCTTGCGCCCCGACTTCAGGGTGTCGCTGAGGGTCGTCTCCTCGAACGGCAGGGCGTTGCCGTCCGGACGTGAGTGCAGCACCAGCGAGTGCAGCTCCTGACCGCCTAGCTCACCCGCCCGGTATCCGAGGATCTGCGCCGCCGCCGGATTGACGAGGACGATCACACCGTCGGTGTCCACGCCGATGACGCCCTCGGACGCGGCCCGCAGGATCATCTCCGTCTGCCGCTGCTGGCGCGCCAGTTCGGCCTCGGTGTCGAGCGTGCCCGTGAGATCCCGTACGACGAGCATCAGCAACTCGTCGCCCGTGTAGGAGTTTCCGCTGCCGGGACCGTGATCCGCGAAGGCGGCCTCGAACGCGGAGGCGTAAGGCGTGCGCCCGTCCTCCAGATTGGCGCTCGTGACCTCGACGTAGAACTCGCTGCCGTCGGTACGCCTGGCCACCATGCGGGTCGGCCGCTGGCGCTGTTCGAGCTCGGCGGCGGCCTCGTCCGGCCTGCGCATCGAACCCGGAATCCGCTTCGAATCGAACTCGGGCAGCAGATCGAGCAGCCCTCGTCCCACCAATGCGGTGCCGGGGGCCTCGAACGCTTCGAGCGCGATGGTGTTGGCGTTCACCACCGTGCCGTTGCAGTTGACCAGCAGCAACGCATCGGGCAGCGCGTCGAGTATGGCGGCGAGACGAGCAGCGCCTCGGGATGGCCTGCTCACGACGGAAATTCCTCCCTGCTAACACGATGCCGGTGACCGATCGCCCGGTCCTGTGCGTCCGGTCACGGCTGCCAGTGTGCCGCTGACCCCGGGCATGCCACCAGAGGGGAGTCTACGGTGAGCGCCCGATCCGGCGGCCTGTGCTGTGCGTAGCGCACAAGAGACGCACGGGACACCGCACGGACGACGCCCGGACGACGACGCCGGACGCCTGCCCGCCCCGGCGGCCCCCATGCCCGGCCGCCCGCTTTGCACGGCACGTCCCCTCTGTCCCTCGCGGCCGACGGACTGGCGCCGTCGGTGCGCCCCCGACGGGCGCGGGAGCCGCACGGCCGCATCGCACCGGCCATGACCCGCGGCGGAAACACCCCCGGTCATGGCCTCCCGACACCGCGAACCGCTTTGCCGGGCGCTACCGGGACCGAGTACGGTAGGGGTCGATTGGAGACAGCCCCCGAGGCTGTGCCATCATCAGCACGCACGGCTCCGTCAAGCGACGGTCGCGCGGGGAGGCTTCGCCTAGTCTGGTCTATGGCGCCGCACTGCTAATGCGGTTTGGGGATAACCCCCCATCGAGGGTTCAAATCCCTCAGCCTCCGCTCCCGGTCTTCAAGATCGCATTCGATCCGCAAGATCGCCTGAACCCCGGCTCCCGCGGCCGGGGTTTCGCATGTGTCCGCAGAGGGCTCTCCGAGGGCGTTTACGCAGCTCAGACCGGGTGCGGGTAACAGATTTCGCCTCTGGGCGCCGTTCATGTAATGTTGTTCCCGCAACATCGCAGGGTTGATCAACAGCCCCCGCGTAAAGCGCTCGTAGCTTAACGGATAGAGCATCTGACTACGGATCAGAAGGTTGCAGGTTCGAATCCTGCCGAGCGCGCAGCAGATCAGGGCCCGTTTCCCAAGTTTGGGAGACGGGCCCTTCGTTGTGCTTGCCAACGCAGTGCGACAGGTGCCCTCGTCGCCGTCGTTCAGTCGCTGCTCGAAGGCGACGCGACGGCGACAGCGCCGGTCACGGTCGTAAGCACGCGTATGGAACGCGATGGCCAGGCATGACCGGCGCCGCACTCGGCGGTCGGCCCAGCCCGCGCCCGCAGAGTCGGCGAGGAATGAAGCTCCCTGGCCTCGCTGGGTGGCGTTCGACGAGCGCTTCGCGGGGCCTGGGAATGCTGAGAGGAGTCCGCTGCAACTGCACTGAGGAGGACACAGTGAGCACGGTTCCGGAGCCTCGCATGGATCATGGGCACGAAGCGGGGGCTGACGAGACGGGGGCTGGGGCACGTCTTCGCCGCCGGTGGTTCGGCCACGTGAACTTAGCCGCGACCACGATCGCCACAATCCTTACGGCCTTGGCCACGGCCGCCACCGTCGCCGTCTCCTACTGGGTGGGGAAGGTGACCTATGTCGCCCAGGAGCACTCCAACGACATCCAGCACGAGGCCGTCAATCGCCAGGCGATGCGCGACTACTTCGACATGCGCGACCAGGCCGCCACTGTGAGCTTCGTACGGTTGGGGCCTTCCGGTCCCGACGCCGGAGCGGCGGTCATCACCAACCGCTCCGCCGATCCGCTGCCCCACTGGGGCCTCGTCTACAAGGCCGGCGGCGGCGACCGTCTTCTCTTACAGAGCCACACGGCCATCCGCCCCTGCAACTCCCTCAAGCTGAACAACACTTCGGCATCCGAGGACGCGGCTCGTGCCGCCGGCGCAGGCAACACGGGCGGTTCCGTCAAGCTCCGGGCCTTCTACTTCCAGGACCGCTACGGGCGCATCTGGGAGCGCAATACCAACGGGCGGATCATTAACCGCGACAAGAGGCTTCCCGAAGGGCGTGTGACCGACGTCGACCCGAATAGGTCGGTGACGCCGGAACCTGATGTGGCGAACTGCGGGAACGAGGAGTAGTCGCCGTCGCACCGGTCCTGCCGTCCAGATGCGGCACCGTGACCGTTTTCGCCAGGTCAGTCGCACAATGAGGGGCCCGTTCGCTCGCATCTCGATCAGGGCGTGTGCGCATCCGCGGCACGGGTTCGCGGTCGTACGCATCGGCGCCCCCCGAAATCGCAACGGCCCGCAGCGGCGGGGGAATGCACCACCGCGGGCCGTCATCCGGCGAAGTGAACACGCGGTAGAGGTGGACTCGCTCAATGTTCACCGATTCCGTGCGCGGTTCTTGAGTGCGATGACTTCGGTCACCCTTGCCGAATCTTCGCGGCGATGCCATGGCCGATGAAGAGGTAAACGACGGCGGGAAGTCCGTAATTGAGAGCGAAGCGAACGTGTTCGTTCTCCATCGTGAAGATGTCCTGCGACCAGCCGGCGAGCCAGTCCGCCATGCCTTGCACGAACTGGACGAAGACATTGGCCTGGTTGGCGCCGAGCAGGTAGAAGACGATCCACAGGCCCAGGATCGCGGCGGCGACGTCGGCGATCGTGTGGACGATCAGGGCTGTTCGCTTCGATGCCGACTCATCATCGACGTTGCTGCCGCGACGGCTTGATTGAGCAGGCTCGTGAGTGTGGCTCATGACGGTCCTATCTGTGGTGGTGCGGTTGCCGGAGGCAGAGGAAAGGCGCTGCGGCGACATTGCCGCGTCCCTGTGAGGGACTTCGAAACTGCCCTCTTGGGAACGCGTACGGGCGCCGGGCGGCGGCCCATGTCGCTCTCTGCGAAGCGTGAGAGGAAGGCGTTACGTAATTCCCGGGCAGCGCGTTCGCGGCGCCGTTTCTGAATACCCACATGCGTTTCACAAGAGCGGTGTGACGGCAGCGTCGCGAATGGCGCAGAAGGTTATGCGGCTGGCTGGTCCCGGTCGTATGCGGAGCAAGGGGGCATCTCCGTCTCCTCGTTCTGCGCCCCGCGGCGTGCGGCGGTTCAGGGCCCCAGGGCCTGGCCTGCACCCGGCCCCGTCGGCGCCGCGGGTTGCCGCAGGCTTCGAGCGAAGAAGCCCGCGCTGGAAGATCGCTCTTGCGCACACGCGGAGTCGGAGGATCGCGCGGGGCGTTGGAGGAGGTGAGTTCATGCCCGCAGCAGGGCGGTACCGGCTGCTGGAGTCGCCGGGGCGCGGCGCCATGGGAGAGATGTGGCGGGCCCAGGACACCGCCCTCGGACGCGCCGCCGCCGCCCGCTGAGAAGGAGCCGTCGCCCGACGAGGCACACCGTCCCGGCGGTGAGGGGCCGAAGGCAGCGGAGGAAGAGCGCAGGCGGCAAGAAAGCCGCCGAGAAGGTGGAAGAGGAAGCCCGCAAAGCAGCGGAAGAGAAGCGCGAGCAGCAGGAAGAGGCTGCGAAGAAGGAAGCCGGACTGCACAAGAAGCAGTGACCACGCATGAGTTCGTGCGGAGCTTTGGGCCAGCCGACCCGGGTGGCTGTGTGTGGGGGCTGCGATGAGTGGGGGCTGCGATCGTCGAGTTGGGCGGCTCATTGCGCTTCCGCTGCCGTCGCTCGCTGCTGCGTCGTGCGGCTCCGCTCCAGCTCCCGAGGGCCCAAGCGTTCCGACCCGTTCCACGGAGGCTTCGGCTTGGCCCTCCGGTGCGTTCGAGTCACGTATTCATCCCAGCGATTGGAGCTTCATGAGTCATGCCCATGAACCCGTCCCGACGAGCCATCGACAGGGCGGACCCCGCAGTGAGGCGCCGTCGAAATGGACAGCCTTCGTGCTCCACACGATCGCCGACATCGCAGCCGCCTTCGTGGGTCTGTGGATCGTGCTCTACCTGCTCGGCGTCGATCAAGACAACTTGTTCGTTCAGTATGTGCGGGACATGGCGTACTGGCTCGCCGGCTGGTCTCAGCACGTTGCGACGGTCGAGGACGAACACCTGCGCCTCGTCCTCAATTACGTACTTCCCGCCGCCGTATACCTCTTCATCGGCCACGGCGTCGCCGCGAAGATGCGGCACACGAATCGACGCGGGTCCCCGTCTACCGTCGCCGCTCGAAGAGATCCGCGACCACCGGTGCGTACGCCCGGAGCGTGACCGAGGGCGTCAGTGGTGCGCCGGTCCGGCGTCCGGGATCACGACCAGCTTGCCGAAGAAGTGCTTCTCGGCGAACTCCTCCTGTGCGGCTCGCAGTTCGTGCAGCGGGCAGGTGCATGCGAGCAGCGGACGCAGTTCGCCTGCCTGGATGTGACGGAGGACCTGGGCGAAGTCCTCGTGAGTACCGAAGGACCAGCCGATGAGTTCGAGCTGAGTTGGATCAGTGCGGAGCCCACTCCGTCTGAGGCTGGCCGCCCGTATAGATCACGGGGTCGACGAGGACCCGGTCACCGATTCGCGCCTCGGTGACCCCTGCGCCGACGAGGTCGATCCGGGCGGCGACGTCGGCGCCCTGGATACGTGGGAAGGCCAGCGGCTCTCTGCGCCAGCCCGCGCCTGAACCGGGGGAGTCGTGGGAACCGTCGGCGCCTTCCCTCGTCCAGATGTCGGTTGTTGATCGCGGTGGCGCCGACCCGCACCCGCACCTCGCCCGGGCCCGGTCGCGGGTCTGGCACGTCGTCGGTACGCGGGCTTCTCCGGACCGCCGAAGCCCGTGAGCAGTACGGCACGCATTCTTCTCTCGCCTTCTGAGGACCGTCGCCGGTACGGCCTTTGCTGACCCTGACCTGTTCCTCGCTTGAGGCAACGCAGTGAGTGGGTGTCCCCGCGGCGGATGCGGCGTGATGTCTCAGGAGCCTCGCGTTGAGCCCGTCGCCCTGGACGACACCGATACGCCCACGGCCGCCCTTAGAGCCTTGTTGGACCAGGGCAATTGTCATACAGTTTTTCTCGTTAGACAAGGGAAGGGTCTGGGGCTGTGGAGTCGTCGTCGCCTTTGCGCGCAGTGTCGGTCGTGGACGCGCTGGTGGGTGAGCTGCGGGAGCTGGTCTTCCGCGGTGACCTGGCAGCGGGTACGCGGGTGTCGGAAGCGGCGCTTGCCGAGAGGTTCCAGGTCGCGCGGCCGAGCGTGCGGGCGGCGTTGCAGGCGCTGGTCCAGAGCGGGCTGCTCTACCGGGAGCCCAACCGCAGTGTGTATGTGCCGCGACTCGGTCCCGAGGACGTACGGGACCTGTTCGCGGTGCGGACGCTGCTGGAGGTCGACGCGGTGCACACCCTCGCCCGCCGTGGGATTCGCCCGGCGCCGGCCATGCGGGCGCTGCGGCAGCTCGAAGCGCTGACCGACGACGACGGGTGGCATGAGGTCGTCGCACACGACCTGGCCCTGCATCGGGCACTCGTGGACGGCGTCGGGAGTCCGCGGATGAGCCGCGTCTACGCCGGCATCACCGATGAGATCCGCCTGTGCATCACGCAGCTTCGGTTCTCGTACCAGTCGCCGCGTCAGATCGCCGAAGAACACCGGGAACTCGTCGAAGAAGTCTGTTCCGGGGATGCCGACCGGGCGGTCGCCGCCTGCCGCGGCCACCTGGAGGCGTCCGAACGAATCCTGCTGACCGGCCATGCCTGACCCGTCCCCATGCCTGACCCGTCCCCGTGCCCGAACCGAGCTCTGACAGGTGGTCGAAGCCATGTCGTTGCGTGACGCGCGCATCCTGACGTTCGACGTCGTGGGCACTCTGATCGACTTCGAGGCCGGAATCCTCGCCTGTGTCCATGCTCTCGACCCAGCCGTGGGCGAGCGCGTGGACGACGCCGAGATCCTCGCCCGCTTCGCGCGGGCGGAAGACGCACAGCAACGACGCACGCCTGAACTGCCGTTCACGCAGATGCTGGCACCGATCTACACGGAGCTCGCCGGGGATCTCGGTCTGCCCGATCCAGGTGCCCACGGCGCCGCGCTTCGCGCCTCGATCCCGCGCTGGCCGGCCTTTCCCGACGCGGTCCGCTCGCTCGCGTGGCTGCGGGAACGGTTCCGTCTGGTGGCGTTGACCAACGCCGACAACTGGGCCACGCGACACATGGCCACCACCCTCGGCGAGCCTTTTCACGACACCGTCACCGCCGAAGACGTGGGCGTGAACAAGCCCGACTCCGATGTGTTCGCATACTGCCTCGGCCGGCAAAGCGTGCATGGCTACGTCCGTACCGACTACCTGCATGTGGCGCAGAGCCAGTACCACGACATCGGTGCCGCCAAGCGCCTCGGCTACCGGGTCTGCTGGATCGAACGCCGACGCGGCCGGGCCGGGACTGGCGCCACCCCGGCTACGGCCACGATCACCACCCCCGACTACCACTACTCGTCGTTGGCCGAACTCGCCGAGGCGGTCGCAGACGAGGCGCAGGGCCGACCTGAGCCGTAGGGGTGGACCGTCGGCCGTCACTCGCGACCCTCACCGGCTGGCCGGCGGATGCGGTGGCGGTGTGCGGCGGCGCAGGACGGCCCAGCGCCCGGTGAGGCCGACGGCGAACATGGCGACACCGACCACCACGGACTGCCACGGCAGGGTGCTCACCAGGATCAGGCAGCCGCCGAGGCCGAGCATGTTGAGCCAGCGTGGCCAGCGCCGTTGGCCCGGGGATTGCGTGAACGCGGAGGCGTTGGCGACGGCGTAGTAGATCAGCACGCCGAAGGACGAGAAGCCGATCACCCCGCGCAGGTCGACGGTGGCGACCAGCGCGCTCACCACGAACGCGAGCGCGATCTCGGCGCGGTGCGGTACGCGGAAACGAACGTGGACTCCGGCCAGCCAGCCGGGCAGGTCGCGTTGCCGGGCCATGGCCAGGCTGGTGCGGCCGATGCCCGCGAGCAGGGCGAGCAGAGCGCCGAGCGCGGCGAGCGCTCCACCGATGCGGACGACGGGAGCGACGGTATCGGCGCCTGCGGCTTGCACGGCCGCGGTCAGCGGTGCCACGGCTGTGGCGAGCCGATGGGGGCCTGCGGCCAGCAGAGCCGTGACCGCTACGACCAGGTAGACGGCGACGGTGATGAACAGAGCCAGGGGGATGGCTCGGGGGATGGTGCGCTGGGGGTCGCGGACCTCCTCGCCCATGGTGGCGATGCGGGCGTACCCGGCGAAGGCGAAGAACAGCAGGCCCGCGGCCTGAAGGATGCCGTAGGCACCGCCGGTGCCCATCGCTGACCAGCCGTCGAGATTCGCCGAACTCGCGTGCCCGCCAACGCCGATGCTCACCACCACGACGACCAGGGCTGTCAGACTCGTGGCGACCAACACCCGGGTCAGCAGCGCGGTCTTGGTCACGCCGCGGTAGTTGAGCGCGGCCAGGCCCAGCACGCACGCGACCGCCGCCGCGCGTTGCTTCCACTCCGGACCGGGCACCGCGTAGGACGCGAAGGTGAGCGCCATCGCCGCACACGAGGCGGTCTTGCCCACCACGAAGCCCCAGCCTGCCGTGAATCCCCACCAGTGCCCGAGGCGCTCCCGCCCGTAGACGTACGTGCCGCCGGAGGTCGGGTACGCCGCCGCAAGCTGGGCGGAGGCCACCGCGTTGCAGTAGGCGATCACCGCCGCGATCAGCAGCCCGATCAGCAGGCCGGTCCCGGCCGCGCGGGCCGCCGGACCGAACACCGCGAACACACCGGCTCCGATCATCGAGCCCAGCCCGATGACCACCGCGTCTGCGGTCCCCAACTGCCGTGCCAAGGGCCCTGAGCCCACCGGCGCGGACCGGTCCGGTCCCGGTCCGCCACGGGGCTGCGGCTCGGACGCCACGGGCCACCTCCTCAGCACGCGGTAATACGCATCAAATGGGCTTGATGTATTCTGCCTTTCATGGCGTCGTCGAATCAAGACACCCCGGCGTTCGTGCGGTTGGCCTCCCATCCGCTGCGATGGCGGCTGCTCGCCGAACTCGCGGAAAGCGACTATCGGGTCCGGGAGTTGGTGAGGCTGGTCGGGGAGCCGCAGAACCTGGTCTCCTACCACCTGCGGCTGCTGCGTGACGGCGGGCTGGTCACCGCCAGGCGCAGCAGCTTCGACGGCCGCGACAGCTACTACCACCTGGATCTGGACCGCTGCGCCGATGCGCTGACCGACGCCGGAGCCGCGCTGCACCCGGCTCTGCACCGGGAGTCCGCACCGCACCCACGCCCAGCGGACCTGCGGCGCTCGCCCCGCGTAGGCGTCCTGTTCGTATGCACAGGCAACAGCGCCCGCTCTCCGATGGCCGAGGCCCTGCTGAACCGCCGGACCGGTGGCCGAGTGGAGGTGGCCAGCGCCGGCAGCCGGCCGAAGTCCCGCCTCCATGCCAAGGCCGTACGGGTGCTGCACGACGAATTCGGCGTCGACATCACGGACCGGCGGCCCCGGCACTGGGAGACCCTGACCGGCCGCCGCTTCGATCACGTGATCAGCCTGTGCGACAGAGCCCGCGAGGTCTGCCCTGACTTTCGGGGCCATCCCCGGCGGGCGCACTGGAGCATCCCCGACCCCGCCGCGGCCGGTGACGCCGACCGGATCGGCTACGCCGCCTTCCAGCGCACCGCGGCCGAGATCGACACCCGCATCACACATCTGCTGCCCGTCCTCACAGCCACCCGCTCCTGAAGGAGATTCAGCCGTGCCCGCACCCGAGCAGTACGCAAGTGTCCGCTACCTCGTCGACGACGTTCAGCGGGCGGTCGACTTCTACACCGCCCATCTCGGATTCACCCTCAACACCAGCGCCGCGCCCGCCTTCGCCGACGTCGTACGCGGCCCGATGCGGCTGCTGCTGTCCGGGCCGACCAGCTCGGGCGCCCGCGCCACCCCCGAGGACGCCGCCATGGCCGGACGCAACCGCATCCATCTGACCGTCGACGACCTGGATGCCGAGATCGACCGGCTGCGCAGCGCAGGACTGTCTTTTCAGAGCGAGATGGTCGCCGGTCCGGGCGGACGCCAGGTCCTCATCGCCGACCCCGCCGGGAACCTCGTCGAACTGTTCCAGCCCGCCCACCGGCCCGGTACGCCCGCACAGGCCGCACCCTGACCCGGACTCACCACGAGAGACTCCGCCGCGACTTCGCGATCACGGGGCGAGCGCCGCGGAAGGTCGGATCGCGGCCTCGATTGGGCGAGTTGGGCCGCGAGGATCTCTTCGAACGCCTCCACGGCAGTGCGACCGCCAGGGGGCTCGCGGCCTGGGGTCCCCGGTCCCGGCGGGGGAGGCCGAGGCCGGGAACCGGGGGAAGGGCAGGAGTGGGGCGGAACCGTCGTCGTTACTTCATGAGCCAGTCGGTCTTCGCGGTCTTGTCGGCGATGTGCCAGGTGATGGACGGCATGTCACCGGGCTTGAGGGACTTGTCGGTGTTGACCTCCGTACGAAGCTCGACGCTCTGACCGGGGTCGAGATTGAGGGGTACGTCCTTGCAGAGGGAGGTGCCCGCGTCGCCGTCGACGACATGGCAGGGGGCCTCGACGAGGTTGCCGTCGCGGTCCTGGTAGACCACGTTGAAGCCCCATTTCACGCCCTCGGGGCCCAGCTTGAGGGTGATGTCCTGGTTGCCGATGCGCTTGCCGCCGGTGTTCTTGACGTTGATCCGCGGCACCGCGGTCTCGCCCGGCTTCGCCGTGATGTCCGGGACCGGCTTGAGGTCGACCTTCGCATCGCCGCTGGGCGGAGGCGGCGGGGCCGGGGTGCCGCCGTCGTTGATGCGCCACAGCACCTTGCCGGTGTTGTCGGTGACGTAGGCGGTGCCGTCCTTGTCCAGCGCGACGTCCCACATGTGTTTGCTCGTGGCCACCGTGCGCTTGGCGCGGCTGTGGAGGTCGACGTCCCACAGCTTGCCGCCCTGCTGGGCCAGGTAGGCGTGGCCGTTGCTGAGCGCGACCCCGCTCACCCCGCCGAGGCCGTCGGCGACGACCGACTTGCGGCCGGTGTTGAGGTCGACGGCGTAGAGCTTGCCTTCGTTGAAGGCGGCCACGTAGGCGGTGCCCTTTCCGTCGAGGGCGACGCCGTGGGGATTGCCGATGCCCGTGGTGACCTCGTCCTTGCGGCCGTCGGTCAGGTCGACCTCCCAGACCCGGTTGTTGACGTGGTCGGTGACGACGGCCTTGCCGTTCCCCTCCAAAGCCACGCGGTGCGGGCCGCCGAGGCCGGTGGCGACCTCCGACTTCTGGCCGGTCGAAAGGTCGACCCGATAGAGCTTCCCGGTGCTCGTGGAGGTGCTGTAGGCGTGGCCTTCGCCGTCCAGCGCGACTCCCAGGGTGTTGCCGAGACCGGTGGTGATCTCGTGCCGCGCGCCCGAGGCCAGGTCGATCTCGACCAGATTGCCGCTGCTGCCGTCGGCTACGTACGCCTTGCCATGACCGTCCAGTGCGACGCCGGACGGATTGGTGAACCCCTCCGCGACCCGACGGCAGCCTGCGGAGGGGCAGTCGAGCGGGTCCGGTGCCGGGGCGGCAGCAGGTGCGGCGGTCTGTGTCTCGGCGGCGTTGGCGGGTGTGGCGAGTGCGATGCCGCCGGAGGCGACGGCGGCCACCGTCACCGCGGCGGTAAGCCAGCGCGAACTGCGGGCACGGGTACGGGAGTTGCGTTCGATCGTGTGCATGATGCTCCTTTGCGCGCGGGCGCGTGCCGGGCAGGCGTCCGTGCCTGCCCGAGGTACGTCACACGCCCTCACACCGGGACATACGCGCCACCACGACCCGACAACCCGATCCCCCACCCGCTTACGCCACCCTGGCCAGCGGTCCGGCCGCTGCTGCTCTCCCGTCAGGCGTACGTCCAGCGCCAGGCGTTCGAGCGCTGTGCGCACTTGATCCTCGCACCGCTCTCGGTGGTGGTGACGGCTCCGTGGTCGCTGTTCCGGCAGTACTGTCCGGCCGAGTAGCAGTTCCCAGAGTTGGAGACGATCGAGCAACTGCCCGCACTGTCCTCGCCGTTGCTGCTGTCGCTGTCGCCGCCGGTGTCGCCGCTCCCGGAGGCGGCCGCCTTGGTGACCGTGACCGTGGGGCCGGGCCTCGCCTTGGCCTTGGCAGTCTCGGTCACGGTCGGGCCTGGCTCGGGCGTGGCCGTGACGGTCGTCTCCGGCCTGACCCTCGCCTCGACCGGCTCTTGCCCGTCGTTTCCGGCGGAGCCCACGACCGCACCCGCGAGGAACAGGGCCGAGCCTCCCACCCATACGAGTACGCGCTTGTGCAGCGGCCGGGCGGTCGGCGGGCGCGGTGCCGGCGGTACCGGAGTGCCGTACGGGTTGGTCATCTCAGCCCCCATGGTGTTTTCGGGTGAAGTGACCGTAGTGCCCAACTGGGCGATTTGTGAGGGGTATTGGAGAGAAGCGGCCATTCTGTGACCGTTCCCCGTACGGCGCCGGCCGGGTCGTTGCAGGGTGCCTCCAGCTCTCCGTACGTCTCCGTACGTCTCCGTACGTCGCCACGCTGCCGACCGTGGGCTACCGCTTCACGCGGCCTCGGATGGCCAGCAGGGCGAGGGCGAGGAGGACGGGTTCGGTGAGGCGGGAGGCCATTTCGGTGTAGCGCCCGGCTGTGGTGAGGCTCTGGCCGCTGGAGCGGAAGATGACGGAGTCGACGACGACGTCGGCGGCCTTGTGTGCGCGGGCGGCCGTGAAGCGTTCGGTGAAGTCGGCCTGGAGCCGGGGGTTTTGCCTGCCGACGACGCCGGCGGCGGGCGGGTAGGGCTTGGCGGGGGTGTCCGGGAGGCCGAAGCCGATCATCAGCAGGACGGTGGCGGTCATCGCGCACAGCAGCCAGCCCAGGGCGCGGGAGGCGCGTAGTCCGTAGCCGGAGGCCGCCCAGTAGAGCCACAGCAGCGCGCGTTCGGCGGCCGGGGTGTGACGGTCGTGGCGGCGCATCTCCATCTCGCCGTAGTAGAAGTCGGCGGCGCCCGGCTCGTTCTTGGAGTCCTCGAAGCCCTTGCGCAGCTCCCGGTAGACGGGCGCCAGCGCGGCGGGCTCCAGCGGGGTGCGGCCGCCGGGTTCGGGGGTCCAGCCGATCGCGGTCCGTGTGCGGGTGGCCCGCCAGTGGTGTTCCTCGGCGATGGTCTGCCGTGAGGTCCAGCGCAGCGGCACGGGGCCCCGGCGTCGCAGGCCGTCGGGTGCGGCGGGCAGTGTGCAGCGGCCGTGGAGGCGCAACTGGTCGAGGTGAATGGTGCCCGCGAAGCGGCAGTCGGTCAGGTCGACGTCGGTGAGGACGAGATGGGACGCGTCGACGCCGTGCAACGAGGCGACGCTTACCGGCACTTGGGCGATCCCGGTCTCGTCGAGCACCCGGTTTCCGTAGACGGCGAAGGGGGTTGGCCGGCGACGCTCATCGGGAACTCCAGTACCGCGTCGCTGAGGTCGAGCACCGCGTGCCGCAGGCGCAGCGCGGCCTTGGATGCCCAGTGCGTATGGCGGCAGTGCACCCGGCCCGCCGCGATCTCCAGGGTCACCGCTACGGAGAACACCGCCGCGGTGAGATCCACCGTGCCGCGGCATGCGAGCGGTCCAATTCGCGCCGCCTTCTCGAAAGCTGCCTCCTCGAATCTGGCGTCGCGCTCGAACGCCGCCTCACGGAACGTGGCGTCGCCCTTGAACGCCGCCCGCCTGAACAGCGCTTCACCGTGGAACGCCGTCTCGTAGAAGACCGCGGCGTCCCCGAACGAGGCCGCGTCGAAGTCGGCCATCTCGTCGAACCTCGCCCGGTGGAAGCGGACGGCGCGCTCGAACTTCGCCTCGCCGAAAGACGCGCCGCTCTCGAACGTCGCCCGGTCGAATGCCGCTACGCCCTCGAAGTTCGCGGTTTCGAACCAGGCGCCGCCACCGAAAGTCGCCCAGTCGAATCCGGCGACACCCTCGAACCTCACCTCGCCGAAGTCGGCGTCGCGCCGGAACCTCGCCTCTTCGAACCGGGCGTCGCCGGTGAACGTCGCGCCGCCGAGCGGCACTTCACCCTCGAAGACCGCCGCGCCGAACTCGGCGGAGCCCATACGCGGCAGACCGTCGGCGGGATCGCGTACGGCGTCCAGCAAGCGGTCCAGCAGAGCGGAGTGGAAGCGCGTACCACGGTGGTCCAGATCGCTGCCGGGGCCGAGGGACGCCAGATACGCATGACGTTCGCGGCCGTCGAGATGCGCCAGGCAGGCCCCGTAGAGCCCTCGCTCGTACAACTCCGGCTCGGACTCGTCGACTTGAAGATGCGGGGGCGGAGGACGGCGGCCCCTGCATCCCACAGGGTCCTCCGCATCGGCGCCCTGGCCGCAATACGGGTACGGGGGAGGCTCGGTCGACGTGATGGCGGTCATGCCGTGATCGACGCGACCCGGGACGGGGACGGTTGCCGACGGGGTCTCAGCCGCCCGCCGGAAGTCTCCGGCAGCAGGTGATGCGGGGCGTCAGAAGTCCACGATGGCGAGGTGATCGGCCGATCCGCCGCGCCACTCCACGAGGAGGAGCGTCGCGTCGTCGGTGGTGACTCCTCCGCGTTCCCGCTTCAGAGTCTGTGAGAGGTTGCGCACCAGGGACTGGACGCCGCCGTTGAGTGGACTGACCCGCTCCACCGTCTCGATCAAGCGGGCCTCGCCGAACTGCTCGCCACCGAGCCCGTGTTCCTCCACGAGACCGTCGGTGTAGAACAACACCTGGTCGCCGGGGCGGAGTTGCATGGACGAGACCAGCGGGGAGGCGCCTCCGAAGCCGATGGGCAGGGTGCCCGGGCTTTGCAGCGTCTGGATCACCCGGTGCCCCCGGATCAGCAACGGCTCGGGGTGACCGGCGTTGACCCAGTCCAGGTGGCCGGTGCCCACATGCAACTGCATCATCTGCGCGGTGACGAACTGGTCGGGACCGAACTGTTCGTCCATCGCCCGGTCCATGAACGAATACAGCCGTTCCAGCCCGACGTCCTGACGCCGCGCGTGCCGGTAGGTGGTGACCGCGAGGGTCGCCAGCAGGGAGGCGTTCAGGCCGTGGCCCATCGCGTCGATGACGGCCATGTTGAGGATGTCGTCGTTGAGGGCGTAGTCCAGGCTGTCACCGGCGACGTCGTAGGCCGGTTCCAGGATTCCGGCGAGCGCCACCTGCGGGGTCTCCATGGACAGCGGAGGCAGCAGCGCCCACTGGACCTCGGCCGACAGCGACATGGGCAGGCGGCGGCGCGCCTGGAAGAACCGGTCGGTGTACGAGTTCTTCGTGACCAGCAGATCCGCCACCAGGCCCGCCAGGCGCCGCAGCAGTCGCCGGTCGTCGTCCCCGACTTCGTCGAGGGTGACGGCCAGGACCCCTACCTCGTCGCTGCCGTCCAGGAGCGGCAGGTACATCTGCACGCCACCGGGCTGCACGTCCTCGACCGCGGTCTTACGGAGAAAGGCGTCACCCGCCAGCGAACCGTCGATGGGGAGGGCCTGGCCGACGACCAGTCCCCGGCCCGGCAGCGGTACCAGCTCGGCCTGCTCGTAGTCCTGGATGAAGATCGAGACGTCCCTGCCGCCGATCCTCTGGAGCTCCTCCGCGATCAGTGGGGCGATCAGTTGCGGCGGCATCTCATGAGCACGGTCCAGTAGCTGACCCAGTAGGCGTTCCCCGAATCCCTCCGACAGGTTCACCGTCACCCGGCGGCGGCCGGAGCGCTGTGCCTTCCCGTGCCGTTCCTCCTCCACAGCCTCAAGCTTCGGGCAAGGCGATCCGGGGGGCCATCGCACGGGTCGAACGGCCTAATCGCACTGGCCGAGGCGCCGCCCCGGGGCCGTGCGGCCTTACGTCTCAGGCGGCGGCGATCCCACGGGGGCCATGGGGGCCATGGGGGCCATGGCGGTCACGAGGCCAACGACGACAACGAGGCCAACGAGGACAACGAGGCCAACGAGGCCACGGAAGGTCGCGGAAGCGGACACCGCACAGTGCCCAAGGCCCACGGGCCCGGCCGCCCGCCGGACTGCCTCACTCGTTCCAGCGGTTGAAGTTGCGCCGGATCACAAGCAGCGCCACGTCGTCGTCCGTGGGGTGGCGGCCCACGAGCGAACTCATGATCGTGGCGCCGACCGCCTCGGGCATGCCCAGGAACAGCGAGTCACGCAGCAGCGCAAGACGGTCCTGGAGCGGCTCGTCCCTTCGTTCGACGAGGCCGTCGGTGTAGAGGCACATCAACGCGCCCTGAGGGAAGTCCACCGTCGTCGACCTGCGGGGCCGCGTCTGCTCGGCGCCGATCACCGGGTCCGGTTCCACTTCGAGGAAGGTCGCGGGGCTCCCGGGTGACACCATCGCCGGCGGCAGATGACCTGCGCTGGAGATGTGGACCCGCGCGAGGTCCGGTTCGCAGACCGCGTACAGCACCGTCGCCATGGCGTCGGGCTCGAAGAGCTGCACCTTGCGGTCGAGCCTGTGGAGGACTTCCGCTGGGTCGAGGGAGTCGAGGGCGTAGGCGCGCAGGGCGCTGCGCGTACGGCCCATGATCACTGCCGAGTCCAGCCCATGGCCGACGACGTCGCCCATCGCGAAGCAGAGCCGGCCGTCGGGGAGGGTGAAGACGTCGTACCAGTCGCCGCCGATGTCACCCGAGCCGGGTGCGTAGCGGACGGCGAGCTGGGCGCCGTCGACCGGCGGGGGCGCGGCGGGCAGCAGGCTCTGCTGGAGGGCCCTCGCGGCCGCGCGTTCCGAGCGGGAGGTGACCGTGCGTACGGCGAGCGCGGCGCGGCCGGCGGCGAGTTGGAGCAGTTCCACGTCGCTGCCCGTGAACCGGCGCCGGGTGAGCGAACCGACGTGGAGAACCCCGACGAGTACGCCGCCCGCGATCATCGGTACGCCCAGCAGGGAGCGGATGCCCCGCTGTTCGAGCAGGGGGTTGAACAGCCCGGCGCCCTGGGTGTTCTCGAGGATGATCGGCTGCCGCTGGGCGGCGATACGTCCGGCGAAGCCCTCTCCCACGGGGACGTGGGCGCGCTGGATGACCTCCTCCTCGATGCCCTTGGCGGCGGATGCGACGAGCTGCTGGGAGGCGCGGTCCAGCAGGAGAACGGCCGCGGTGTCGGCCTTGAGGATCTCCCGGAGCCGGTCGAGCAGCTCGTCCAGGAGTTCCTCGACGTCGGCATGGACGAGCGCGGAGTCCGTGACTGCCTGTATCTCGCTCAGCCTGGCTTCAGAACTCTTCACCTCGGGGGAAGACATATACAAATAGTAACCAAAGGGGATATATGCATGAATCGGGCAAGTGGGGCGCCGGGCGTCGCCATGGGCCAGTTCGGGACCGCCAGGCGCCAGGCGCCAAGCGCCTAGCGCCACGCGCCAAGCGGGCTCCGCATCGCCGACTCCGTAGAGGCGCACCCGTACATGCGGGTCCCGTGCAGCCGACCTCCCTACTCGCGCCCGTACGTGCCGGCCCGTAAGGCCGGGCCCGCTCAGGCCCCGACGTAAGCCGCGAGATGCTCGCCCGTCAGCGTGGAGCGGGCCGCGATCAGGTCGGCGGGTGTGCCCTCGAAGACGATCTTGCCGCCGTCGTGCCCCGCGCCCGGGCCGAGGTCGATGATCCAGTCGGCGTGCGCCATGACCGCCTGGTGGTGCTCGATGACGACGACCGACTTGCCGGAGTCGACGAGCCGGTCCAGCAGGCCGAGAAGCTGCTCCACGTCGGCGAGATGGAGACCGGTGGTCGGCTCGTCGAGCACATAGACGCCGCCCTTGCCGCCCATGTTCGTGGCCAGCTTGAGCCGCTGCCGCTCGCCGCCGGAGAGCGTGGTCAGCGGCTGGCCGAGCTTGAGATAGCCCAGCCCTACGTCGGAGAGCCGGTCGAGCACGCGGTGCGCGGCCGGGACCCGGGCCTCGCCGGAGGCGAAGAACTCCTCGGCCTCCGCGACCGACATCGCGAGCACCTCGCTGATGTCGCGCCCGCCGAGGTGGTGGTCCAGCACCGAAGCCTGGAACCGCTTCCCCTCGCACTCCTCGCAGGTCGTCGCCACCCCGGCCATCATCGCGAGATCGGTGTAGACGACGCCCGCGCCGTTGCAACCGGGGCAGGCGCCCTCGGAGTTGGCGCTGAAGAGGCCCGGCTTCACGCCGTTGGCCTTCGCGAAGGCCTTACGGACCGGGTCGAGCAGCCCCGTGTACGTCGCCGGGTTGCTGCGCCGCGAGCCGCGGATCGGGCTCTGGTCGACCTCCACCACGCCCTGTTCCGCGGCCGCGGGCCCGTCGACCAGCGATCCGTGTACGAGCGAACTCTTGCCGGAGCCCGCGACTCCGGTGACGGCGACGAGCACCCCCAGCGGAATGTCCACGTCCACGTCGCGCAGATTGTGCGCCGACGCACCGCGGATCTCCAGCGCGCCGGTGGGCTTGCGCACGGTCTCCTTGAGCGCGGCACGATCGTCGAGATGGCGGCCGGTGACGGTGCCGCCGGAGCGCAGGCCCTCGACGGTGCCCTCGAAGCAGACGGTGCCGCCCGCCGTACCGGCGCCGGGGCCGAGGTCGACGACATGGTCGGCGATGGCGATGGTCTCGGGCTTGTGCTCCACGACGAGCACCGTGTTGCCCTTGTCGCGCAGCCGCAGCAGAAGATCGTTCATCCGCTGGATGTCGTGGGGGTGGAGCCCGATGGTGGGCTCGTCGAAGACGTAGGTGGTGTCGGTCAGCGAGGACCCGAGGTGGCGGATCATCTTGGTGCGCTGCGCCTCGCCCCCGGAGAGGGTGCCGGAGGGGCGGTCGAGGCTGAGATAGCCGAGCCCGATCTCCACGAACGAGTCGAGGGTGTCGCCGAGGGCCTTCAGCAGCGGCGCCACCGTGGGGTACCGGCCCTCGCCGGCGCCCGGAGCGGGCTCGTACAGGCCGCGTATCCACCCGGCCAGATCGCTGATCTGCATGGCGCAGGCGTCGGCGATGCTGACGCCGTCGATCTTCGACGAGCGCGCCGCCTCGCTGAGCCGTGTGCCGTCGCAGTCGGGGCAGGCGGTGAAGGTCACCGCACGCTCGACGAAGGCGCGGACGTGCGGCTGCAACGCGTCGACGTCCTTGGCCAGGAAGGACTTCCTGATCCGCGGGATCAGGCCCTCGTAGGTCAGATTGATGTTGTCGACCTTGATCTTGGTGGGCTCCTTGTGGAGCAGGTCGTGGAGTTCCTTCTTGGTGAACCGGCGGATCGGCTTGTCCGGGTCGAAGAAGCCGCAGCCGCTGAAGATGCGGCCGTACCAGCCGTCGACGCTGTAGCCGGGGATCGTCAGCGCGCCCTCGTTGAGCGACTTGGAGTCGTCGTAGAGCTGGGTCAGGTCGAAGTCGGTGACCGAGCCGCGGCCCTCGCAGCGCGGGCACATGCCGCCGGTGCGGGTGAAGGTCGCCTTGACGGTCTTGCTCGTACCGCGTTCGACCGTGATGGCGCCGCTCGCACGTACCGAAGGGACGTTGAAGGAGAAGGCGTTGGGCGAGCCGATGTGCGGCTGGCCGACACGGCTGAAGACGATGCGGAGCATCGCGTTGGCGTCGGTGGCGGTGCCCACCGTGGAGCGGGCGTCGGTCCCCATCCGCTGCTGGTCGACGATGATCGCGGTCGTCAGTCCTTCGAGCACGTCGACCTCGGGCCGTGCCAGCGTCGGCATGAAGCCCTGTACGAACGCGCTGTAGGTCTCGTTGATCAGGCGCTGCGACTCGGCGGCGATCGTGTCGAACACCAGCGAGCTCTTGCCCGAGCCGGAGACACCGGTGAAAACCGTCAGCCGCCGCTTCGGGATCTCGATGCTGACGTCCCTGAGGTTGTTCTCGCGTGCTCCGCGCACGCGGATCAGATCGTGGCTGTCGGCGGCGTGCGGCGCGGGCGGCTTCGTCGGCGCCTGCGCGGCGGCTGTCGTGTCGGTGCTCATCGTGTCTCCGTCTGTTGCGCGGGGCCGACTGTGGCGCGGCGAGGGCTGTTTCCGGGAGGACCGTTCCGCGGGGCCGAGTCCGCGGTGGTCGCCGCGGGTGCCGGCGGCGCCCGGCTCATTCGACCAGTATCGAACAGTACGTCTGGTTCGCGGCCGGTGCTGCCGGTGTGGCTGATGCGGCCGGTTCGTCTGGCATGGATGGGGGCGGGCGGCGCCGGATGCCGCGCGGCTCAGCGCAGTTGCTGGATGCGGAGCAGATTGCCCGCGGGGTCGCGGACTGCACAGTCGCGCACTCCGTACGGCTGGTCCGCCGGTTCCTGTACGACATCGGCGTCGCCCTCCTGAAGCCGCGCGAATGCGCCGTCGAGATCGGCGGTGGCCAGGAGGATCCCGGCGTAGGTGCCCTTCGCCATCATCTCGGCGATGGTGCGGCGCTCGTCGTCGGTGACACCGGGGTCGACTGCCGGAGGGTGGAGGACGATCGATGTGCCGGGCTGGCCGGGCGGGCCGACCGTGATCCAGCGCATCCCGTCGTATCCGACGTCGTTACGGACCTCGAAGCCGAGGGTGTCGCGGTAGAAGGCCAGGGAGGCGGCAGGGTCGTCGTGCGGCAGGAAGCTCGCGTGAATGGTGATGTCCATGGCGCTCACGCTAGGTGCGGCTCGCGGGCCCGCGCTTCTCGATTCCTGACCGGTCTGGTCACCTGCTTCGCCATGCAGGACGGCATGCCCGCCGTGGCGAGCGCGGCCTGGCGCCGGTAGACACTCGGCGGCACACCGACCAGCTCGGTGAAGCGGGTGCTGAAGGTGCCCAGCGACGAGCAGCCGACCGCGAAGCAGACCTCGGTGACGCTGAGGTCGCCACGGCGCAGCAGCGCCATCGCGCGCTCGATGCGCCGCGTCATCAGATAGCCGTACGGCGACTCCCCGTACGCGCGCCGGAATTCGCGGCTGAGATGCCCGGCCGACATGTGGGCACCGCGGGCCAGCGCCTCCACGTCCAGCGGCTGCGCGTACTCCCGGTCGATCCGGTCGCGCACGCGGCGCAGCCGGACGAGATCGCGCAGATGCTGCGCCACCGGGGATGCCTCGCGCGGCCGGGCGGCCGAGGGGGAGGGTCTGCTGTCCACCTGCCCGATCGTGCCACGAGGGACTGACACTGCCCAGAGTCGGGCGAGGTCGCAGGGCTGTGGCCGGTCCCGCCCGGCCGCGCCGCCATCCGACCGCCCGACCGCCCGCCGCCCGTCCGCTGGTCCGCCCGATACCCGCGCCCCCTACCGGCCCGCCCGCTCCGCGAAGGTGATGATCTCGGGGCTGTCTTCGGTCAGCGGGCTGCGGTCCCAGTCGCCGTACTGTTCGGCGATCACCAGTCCGGCCTCCGACAGGAACGACGACAGCGCGTCGGCACCGAGGAAGCGCAGCGTGCTTCGCGACGTGCGGGGCTGGTCCCAGCGGGGGCTGACCAGGGTCTGGGTGAAGGTGACCGTGCCCTTGCCCGCCGCCG
The DNA here is from genome assembly GCF_022524345.1 of Streptomyces marispadix. Lineage (NCBI taxonomy): Bacteria > Bacillati > Actinomycetota > Actinomycetes > Kitasatosporales > Streptomycetaceae > Streptomyces > Streptomyces marispadix. The sequence continues at coordinate 3,612,441 of NZ_JAKWJU010000002.1, forward strand.
CCCCGGCCTCCGGCACCTCCGGCACCTCCGGTACCTCCGGCACGTGCCACGAATCCGTCACGTGCCACGAACGGAGCGGGTGTCCGTGCGGGTCGGTCGTCTCCGTCACCCGTTCCGGGGTCCACCGCTCCCACGCACGGGCCGAGGGGTTGCGGGTCTCGAAGACGAAGCGGCCGTGCTCGGCCAGGGCGGAGCGGATCGCGGTCAGGGAGGCGCGGAGTTCGTCGTCGGTCACGAGGACCTGGAAGGCGTGGCCCGTCATCACGACCAGTTCGAACTCGCCCTGCCGCGCGGCCGATCGGGCGTCGCCGAGCACCCATTCGACGTCGGGCCGCCGTGTGCGTGCGCAGGCGAGCATGGCCTCGGCGGGGTCGAGTCCGCAGAGCCTGCCCATGTGGCCTGCCCTGCGCGCGGTGTGCAGCAGTTCGCCCGTACCGCATCCGACGTCCAGCACGGAGCGCGCCGCCTTCACGAGCGGCAGATAGAAGCCGAAGTCGTCCCGGCCCGCGCAGAGGGTGTCGTACAGCTCGGCGAGGTCGGGATCGGAGAACAAGCGGTCCACCATGGGCCCTGCTTAGCGCTCCGGGCCGGGCGGACGCCACCGGATAACCGCGCGCCGCCCCCGCGACCGCCTCCACGATCCGCCCCAGCCCATGTGGTCCGCCCGGCCCTGGGAGCCCGCCGAACCGATCCTGGGAAGCGGGGCGCGGCTCCGGCCCACAGCCGAGGTGTGGGGCTGATACGGGAGCGGGGAACCCCCGGGGCTGCCAAGGAGCGATTCGTGATCGCGAGGTGATTCGGCGCCCCGGCATCGCAGATGCGCGCTGGATTCCGTCGTACGCCTTGTGAATGCGAGGCGGTGTTGGTTGTCTTGCGGGCATGCACAGCTACACGATCGGGCAGGCCGCGCGGCTGCTCGGTGTCAGTCCCGACACCGCGAGGCGCTGGGCGGACGGCGGCAGGATCGCCACGCATCGCGACGAGGCGGGGCGGCGGTTGATCCATGGGCGCGATCTCGCCGCGTTCGCAGTCGAGTCGGGGCAGGGCGCCAACGGCGGTGACGACGAGGTCTCGTACACCTCGGCGCGCAACGCGTTCCCCGGCATCGTCACCGCGGTGAAGGTCGGCGACGTCGCGGCCCAGGTCGAGATCCAGGCCGGACCGCACCGCCTGGTGTCCCTGCTGACCCGCGAGGCCGTGGAGGAGCTGGGGCTGGAGGTCGGGATGGAGGCGACGGCGCGAGTGAAGTCCACGAACGTGCACATCGACCGTCACTGAGCCGCCAACGGGCCCTCGCCCCGCCCCCGTTCGTTCCGGCCCGGTTCGTTCCCGCCCCGCCCGTCCGCCCCCGTACCGCCTCGACTTCCGCCGTTTCAGAGGAGTTTCCGGAGATGATCGCCGACTCGATCCCGCGTCGCGCCGCCGGCGTGGCCGCGGCCGTGGCTCTCGTACTGCCGCTCGCGGCGTGCGGCGGCGGCAGCGGAGACACCGGACAGGGCGGGAAGGGCGAGCCGGGAGGCGAGCTGACGGTGCTCGCCGCGTCGTCGCTCACCGACGTCTTCAAGAAGGCCGGCGCGGTCTATGAGAGGCAACACCCGGGCACCAGGCTGAAGTTCTCATTCGCAGGTTCACAGGAACTCGCAGCGCAGATCGGCCAGGGCGCCCCCGCGGACGCGGTGGTGACCGCCGACGCCAGGACCATGGACAAGATCGAGGCGGATACGGGGACCCCGGACGTCATCGCCAGGAACCGCCTCGTCATCGCTACGAGGGCTGAGAACGCCACCGGTGACGACTCCGCCGGTGACGACTCCGCCGGGAAGGACTCCGGCGAGGAGGACACCGAGACCGGCTCCGGAGCGGACGCCGCGAAGAAGCCGAACAGCCTTGAGGATCTGGCCGATCCGAGGCTGAAGGTCGTCCTCGCCGCCCCCGAGGTGCCGGTCGGCCGCTACAGCCGTCAGATCCTGCGCAAGCAGAAGGTGCACGTCGACCCCGTGTCGGAGGAACCCAACGTCCGCGCCGTGCTGAGCAAGGTCGAACTCGGCGAGGCCGATGCGGGAATCGTCTACCGCACGGACGCCGCGACCGCGCCCGGCAAGATCGACGCAGTGCCGATCCCCGATACGCAGAACGCCGTCGCCTCCTACCCGGCGGCCACCCTGAAGTCGTCCGAAAGGCCGGATGCCGCCGCGGAGTTCGTGAAGTGGCTGAGCACGCCACGCGCGCAGAAGATCCTCCGTGACGCCGGCTTTCTGAAGCCGTAGCAGTGACGCGGAAGCCGTAGCAGCGATGCGAAGGACACATACGCCCGGACGTACGGACGGCGGCAGCGGCGGGCGGACTCCGCTGACGAGCGCACGGATGCGGTCCGTGACCGGCGGACGGGCTCCGCTCGTGCTCGCCGTTCCCGCGCTGCTGGCGGTCGCGTTCCTGCTGATCCCCCTGCTCGGCATACTCGCCCGTACCGAATGGCGAAGGCTGGGCGCCCACTTGACGAGCCCCGGGGTCACCGATGCGCTGTCGCTCTCCCTGCTCGTCTCGCTCTGGGCGCTCGCCCTGTCGCTCGTGCTGGGCGTGCCGCTGGCCTGGCTGCTCGCCCGCGTCGACTTCCCCGGCAAGGCCGTGGTCCGTTCGCTCGTGCTGCTGCCGATGGTGCTGCCGCCGACCGTCGCCGGTGTCGCGCTGCTGCTCGGGCTCGGCCGCAGGGGGCTGGCCGGGCCGTGGCTGGAGAGCACGTTCGGGGTCACGCTCCCGTTCCACACCTCGGGTGCCGTGCTGGCGGCGACGTTCGTGGCGATGCCCTTCCTGGTCATCAGCCTTGAGGGCGCGCTCGCCGGAATACGGCCCGGGTACGAGGAGACGGCGGCGTCGCTCGGGGCCTCGCCGACGCGGGTGTTCTTCACCGTCACGCTGCCCATGGCCGGTCCGGGGCTGGCCGCGGGAGCGGCGCTGACATGGGCCCGGGCCCTCGGCGAGTTCGGCGCGACGATCACCTTCGCGGGCAACCTCGCGGGGGTGACACAGACGCTTCCCCTCCAGGTCTATCTGCTGCTCCAGAACTCCCCGGAGGCCGCGACCTCCGTGTCGCTGCTGCTCCTTGCCGTCGCCATGGCCGTACTGGTCGCGCTACGGGGACGGTGGACGGGCGGCGGCGCGGGCAGTCGCGCGGGCAGTCGCACGGGCGGCCACGGCCGAGACCAGGGCCGAGAGCACGTCCAGGGCCGAGACCGCGATCACGACCGGGACGGCGATCACGAGCGGGACGGCGATCACGACCAGGACGGCGACCGCGACCCCGACGCGTCCGCTCTCGACGCCGACGCCGCTCCCCACGCCGACCCCGCCGCCCCTGACTCCCCTTTCTCCGGCCGCAGTTGCTCCCTGCACGCCGACGTCACCGGTTTCGACCAGCTCACCCTCGACGCGGAGCCCGGCACGACCATCGCCGTCGTCGGGCCCAACGGAGCAGGCAAGACCACCCTTCTCCGGGCCCTGCTCGGACTCGACGGGCGCGCACGCGCCCGCGCGCTGCGGCTCGGCGACATGGACGCCACCCATCTGCCACCGCACCGCCGCGGCGTCGCATGGGTCCCCCAAGACGGCGCGCTCTTCCCGCACTTGAGCGCCCTCGCCAACACCGCCTACGGCCTGCGCGCCCAGGGAGTGCCACGGCGCGAGGCACGCCGCACCGCGCAACTCTGGCTCGACCGGCTCGGCGCCGGGCGGTTGGCGCACCGCAGACCGGCGCAGCTCTCCGGAGGGCAGGCCCAACGCGTCGCTCTGGCAAGGGCATTGGCGGTACGGCCCGGACTGCTGCTGCTGGACGAGCCGCTCGCGGCCCTCGACCGTACGGCCGGTACCCGCGTGAGGCGCACGCTGCGGACCCATCTCGCGGGTTTCGGCGGCGTATGCCTCGTCGTCACGCACAGCCCCGTCGAGGCCGTCTCCCTCGCCGACCGGATACTCGTGCTCGACGACGGCCGTACGGTCCAGGACGCCTCGCCCGCCGAGGTGACCCGGCGTCCGCGCTCGCCCTGGGTCGCGCGCATGCTCGGGCACAACGCCTGGCCCGGCGGCTTCGGTCCGGACGGGACGCTGACGCTGGACGCGGGCGGCGGCACACTCGTCGTCGCCGAACCCCTCGGCCCCGGTACGCCCGCGCTGGCCGTCATCGCGCCCGGCGCCGTGTCGGTGCACCGGCGGCGCCCGTATGGCAGCCCACGCAACGTATGGGCGGGCACGGTCCGTGAACTCACCGCCGTCGGCGGCCGGTTGCGCGTCGCCATCGAACCGGAGGGCGCCCCCGAACTCGTCGCCGAGATCACCCCGCAGGCGGCGAGCGAACTCCGGCTGGCGGAGGGCTCTTCCGTATGGGCGAGCGTCAAGGCGACCGAGATCACGGTCGTCGGCGTCTGACGCCGCGTCCGCAAGGGCCGAAGGACCCCGCGATTCGCAGGGACGACCGCCGGGCATCGCCCTGAAGGAGCCGTCCGGCGAATCGGCCGGAAGACCGACCACGGGTGGTCGGCGGAGCTTCGGGGGAGGTTCGGCGGAGGCTTGACGGGGGATCAACGGGCCCGATTTGAGGCGGATTTGAGAGTCGTCCAGACGTGCCTACGGATTTCGTACCCCAACATCCGTACAAACGCTTCACGAGTCGGTCCACGAAGTGAGACGGCCGCTTCTTCCAGAGGTCCGACCAGGGAAGAACGAGCCCGAATTCACGGGGCTGAGCCCGTTTCGTCCAGGCGGAATCCTTCACGTGACACAGAAAGTGTCACGTGTTCCCGTAACGGGGTTGTCGCGTACATGGCCCGATGCTTCTACTGGCGTCTGCACGGAATCCGTCTCGTCCGTGGAAGGAACCCCCCATGACCTTTCCCACCAGCCGACGCGCCAAGCGCGCCCTTATCGCTCTGGCCGCGGCCGGAGGCTGCGTCATCGCGGCTGCCGTCGCCGTACCGGCGAGCGCGGGCACGACCGAGGGCGCGAAGGCGGCGTACCAGGGCTCCTGCCCCGTCGCCGCCGAGATCAGCCAGGGCTACGGCGACGGCCACGACGGCGTCGACCTCGCGGCCCCCATCGGTACCCCGATCTTCGCCGCCGGGCCGGGAGAGGTCACCGAGTCGGGCCCTGCCTCGGGATACGGCCAGTGGGTGCGCATCAAGCACCCCGACGGCTCGGTCTCCGAATACGGGCACATGAACGAGCGGTTCGTGAAGGTCGGTGACGCGGTCCAGGGCGGACAGCGCATCGCCTCCGTCGGCAACGAGGGCCAGTCGACCGGGCCGCACCTGCACTTCGAGGTCCACCTCGACGGTGGTACCGGCGTCGGCGACGACCCGTTGGCCTACATGAAGGAGCGCGGCGTCTCGCTGCCATGCCAGCCCTGACCGGCGCGCTCGCCGGACCCGTGCGGCGGTGTCGACGGGGCGCCGCCGCCGGGTCCGCCTCCGTAACCCGGAAGCGGAACGGCCGAGTCCCCACCGGGCCTGGGTGCCAAGTCCCCACGGGGCACCCGCAGTCGAACACGTAGTCCCCCAAGCAGCACGCACCCCCGAGCACCACGCACCCCCAAGCACACGTAGTTCCCGAGCACCCCCGTCCCCCAGGCACTCAGGCACTCCGTCCCCCAAGCACTCAGTCACCAGGCACCGCGCCCCGACGCCCGGCACACCTCCCGGGCTGTGAGAGGCGTACGGGCGTACCACGCCAACCCCCCTGGGACCGGCCGTGATCCGGCGCGCCGGCAGGCACCAGGAGTTCGATCCCCCCACCACGCGCCGGAGTCGGAACCAGAGAGGCAACAGAGCCGATGAACACACGCAAGAGAGTCCTCGCAGCGACCCTCGGCGGTGCGCTCGTCGCAGGGCTGGCGGTGGCGGGACAGCAGGCCATGGCCACGACGTCCGCGGACGAGCCGACGATGAACGAAGCGTTCACCAAGGCGGCCGAGGAGTTCGACGTGCCGCGCGATCTGCTCGTCTCCGTGGGCTACGCCGAGACGCACCTCGACGGCCACAAGGGCAAGCCCAGCCAGGACAACGGCTTCGGCGTGATGCACCTGGTCAGCAACCCCGAGCGCAAGACCCTGGAGCAGGCCGCCGAGCTGACCGGCGAGTCGAAGGCCGACCTGAAGAAGGACAACGCCGCCAACATCCGCGGAGGCGCCGCCGTGCTCCGCGCCAAGGCCGACAAGGCCGGGCTGAAGGCGGCGGACCGCAAGCGCATCGAGGCCTGGTACCCGGCCGTCGCCGCGTACGGCGGCGCCGAGAGCGCCTCGCTCAAGCGCCTCTACGCCGACGCCGCCTACGACTTCGTCAACAAGGGCATACCGGCCAAGGGCACCAAGGTCCGTATGTCCCCGGAGAAGGTCACCCCCGAGCGCGGCAAGCTCGCCAAGGCGGCGGCCCCCGGCACGGGCACCAAGAGCGACGACTACCCGCCGGCGATCTGGAACCCCGCGGACCCCGCCAACTACAGCACCGGCCGTGAGGCTGCGATCTCTCAGGTCGTCATCCACGTGACCCAGGGCGCGTACGCAGGGACGATCAACTGGTTCAAGAACCCCGAGGCCGAGGTCAGCGCCCACTACGTCGTGCGCTCCTCCGACGGCGAGATCACGCAGATGGTGCGCGACGCCGACACCGCCTGGCACGCCCGCGGCGGCAACGCCTCCGGCATCGGCATCGAGCACGAGGGCTTCGTCGACGACCCGTCGTGGTTCACCGACGCCATGTACCGCGCCTCCGGCGCGCTCACGAAGCACCTGTGCGACAAGCACGGAATCCCCAAGGACCGTGCGCACATCGTGGGGCACAACGAGGTTCCCGGGAACGACCACACCGACCCGGGCCCGCACTGGAACTGGGACACGTACATGGGCTACGTGAACGGCTGACGGATGCGGGCGGCGCCGCGGCCATGACTGTGGACGTGGCCGCGGCGCCGATCAGGAAGTGATTCGGTGACCCGGCGACCGACCGGGCCACCGAGTCGTCCATACGAGGGCCTCCGGGCACTCCGGGAGCCGGGCCCGGAGCCCGGGGGCCCTCAGCCTCACCCGGCGGTTCTGCACGGCAGTTCTGTCCGGCCGGTTCTAGTCGGCGGTTCTGTCCGTGGCCTCCCCGGTCTCGCCGGTCTCCCCGGCCTCCCCGGTCTTCGGGCGGCGGGCCCCCTCGGGCCCCTCGCCCTCCGTCCGCTCCGGCTTACGGTGTCCCCGGCCGCTATTCCAGCTCGGGCAGTTCCTCGCCCTGCACGGCCTGCACGTCCAGCTCGATCCTCAGCGTCGTGCCGATCGCCGCGATCCCGGCCGCCAGGATCTGGTTGTAGTTCATCGCGAACTCCTCGCGCTTCAGCTCGGCCGTGGCGCGGAACGCGGCCCGGGTGCCGCCCCAGGGGTCGGGCCCGTACCCCAGATACGTGAGGTTCAGCGACACGTCGCGTACGACCCCGTGCATCGCGAGCCAGCCGTGCACCGTCCAGCGGTCGGTGCCCGCGGGCTCCACCGCGTGGCTGCGGTAGGTGAGTTGGGGGTGCCGCTCCACGTTCAGGAAGTCCTCCGAACGCAGGTGGGCGTCGCGGATCCTGTTGCCCGTCTCGATGCTCGCGGCCTCGATGACGGCCTCCACCGAGGACTTCTCCGGCTCCTCGTCGATCTCGATACGCGCGCTGAACTCGGTGAAGCGCCCGTGCACGCTGGATATCCCCAGATGCTGCGCCGTCGCCCCGACCGTCGAGTGCACGGGGTCGACCGTCCACGGGCCGGGCGGCGGCAGTTCGGTGCCCCCTTGCCGTACGAGCACGAGCGTCCCCAGGTCGGCACGTCCCGAGGCGGTGACGAGCGCTGTGGCCGCGGCGGGCGCATAGCCGAGGGCCGTGGCGATCACCGTGTACGGGCCCGAGGGCAGCGCCTCCTCGCTCACCGCGATGCCTTCTTCGTCGGCCTCCACGCGGAGCACCTGAACGCCCGTCATGTCGGTGACGGTCAGCACGGCGTGCTGTACCGGCCACCCCTCGCGGGTGTGGATCTGCGCCCGTACGCCTGCGCCTGCCATCTTCCGATTCGCTCCTTCTCGCTCAGGCCCGTTACGCACGGGCCGCCCGCGATGTGACGGACGGGCCCGCTGCCCGGGGCCGGGGCCGTCCCGCACGACGTCCCCGGGCCAGTCTTCCTTCCGCGTCCGGGGGGCGGGAAGTGCGTTGCGGGATCTTCCGGTTCCGTCTTCGCGCCCTGCGGTCCGGCGGCCGTCCCGGCCGCCCTCCGGCGCTTGCTCCCGGTGCCTGCCCGGCGATGCCGCCGCCGCTCCGCCCGCCCCCGTGACGGCCCCGGGCCTACTCGTCCGGGTGGTGCAGCTCGATGTCGTGGGAGTCCGGGCCTGCGCCCTCGACGGTGAGCCCGCTCGCCACCGGCGGATAGCCGCTGGCGATGATCGAGTAGTCGCCCGCGTCGAGGTCGGTGAAGCCGTACGCGCCGTCCTCGCCGGTCGTCGCGGTGGCCACCACGTTCCCCGCCGCGTCGACGAGCGTCACGCGAGCGTCCGGCAGCGGACTGGCGTCGACGCCGGCCCGGATGACGCCCTGCACCCGCGCGCCCGCCGCCAGTTCGACGTCGATACGCGTGATGCCCTGCCCCTCGACCTCCACGGGCCGCGCCACGGGCCGGAAGCCCGGCGCGTTCACGGCGATCGTGAAGGTGCCGGTGACGATCTCGTCGAACGAGAACTCGCCGTGCTCCCCGGTGCGTCCGGTCGCCAGCACCTCGCCGCGCTCGTCGGTGACGACGACCATCGCGCCCCGCACCGGCTGCCCGTCGGTGGTGCTGCGTACGCGTCCGGCGAGCCCGCTGGTCGCCGCCAGCCGCACGTCGTGGCTCAGCGGCTCGTCGCCGACGTTGACCGTCGTCGCCTGCGGCTGGTGCCCGTCGGCGGCGGCGATGAGGACGTAGCTGCCGGGCCCCGGGGTGTCCATGCCGTAGCGGCCGTCCTTACGCGCCACGGAACGGCCGAGCTGGCGACCGCTCAGCGAGATGAGCGTGACGGCGGCGCGCGGCACGCCCTTGCCCTCGGCGTTGCGGACGGTGCCGGTCACCGAGTGGCGTGACGTGGTCAGGGGCTCGTCGGGCTCGGGATCGTCGGCGGCCAGCCGGTACCCGGCCTGTGCGGCGTGCGCGGCGTGCTGGGCTCCGTAGCCGTCGCCCGCGGCGCCGTCCTCCGCACCGTGGGCACCGTTCTGCCGAAGGTAGGCCGCCGCCACGTCGTTCGCGGTGCTGTCCTGCTCGATGCCCGACTTCGTCTTCAGCGGCACCTCCCTTACGCACAGCACGAGCAGCAGCGCGAGCAGCGCGACGGGCGCCGCGTAGAGGTAGATGTCGCCGATGCCGTGCCCGTAGGCCGACTCGATGACGTGCCGGATGGGCACGGGCAGCTTCTCCAGGTCGGGGATGTCGCTGCCGGCGCCGCCCGTGGGACCGCCGTGCCGCACGCCGAGCTTGTCCAGGCCGTCGTCCACGTAGTCCGAGATGCGGTGTGCGAGGACCGCGCCCAGTACGGAGACGCCCACGGCGCCGCCGAGCGAGCGGAAGAAGTTCACCGAGGAGCTGGCGGCACCCAGGTCCGTGGCCTCCACCTGGTTCTGCGTGGCCAGCACCAGGTTCTGCATCATCATGCCGACGCCGACGCCGACACCCGCCATGCAGGCCGCGAGCTGCCAGTACTCGGTGTCGTGCCGCATCATGCCGAGCAGCGCGAGGCCCGCGGTGAGCAGCACGCCGCCCGCGCAGAGCCAGATCTTCCACTTGCCCGTACGGCTGATGACGAGCCCGGAGAGGGTGGTGGAGAGGAACATCCCGACGATCATCGGGATCGTCATGACACCGGCCATCGTGGGCGATTCGCCCCGCGCGAGCTGGAAGTACTGGCTGAGGTAGACCGTCGCGCCGAACATCGCGATGCCGACGAACATCGACGCCAGCGACGTCAGCGCGATCGTGCGGTTGCGGAACAGCCACAGCGGGATGATCGGCTCGGTGGCCTTCGCCTCGACGAGTACGAACAGCAGGCTCAGCAGCAGCGAACCGCCGACCATCGCGTAGCTCTGCCACGACAGCCATGCGTACTTGTCGCCCGCGAACGTCACCCAGATCAGCAGCAGCGAGGCCGCCGCGGCGACGAGGAAGGCCCCTGCCCAGTCGATCTTCACCCGGCGCTTGAGCAGCGGCAGATGCAGCGTCTGCTGAAGTAGCAGCAGCGCGATCACGGCGAAGGGGATGCCCACGTAGAAGCACCAGCGCCAGCCGAGCCAGCTCGTGTCGGTGATGACGCCGCCGAGCAGCGGCCCGCTCACCATCGCCACCGCGAACGAGGCGCCGATGTAGCCGGTGTAACGGCCGCGCTCCCGCGGGGAGATCATCGCGGCGATCACGGTCTGGGTCAGGGCGGATATGCCGCCCATGCCTATGCCCTGCACGGCCCGCGAGGCGATCAGCATGCCGGTGTTCTGCGCGAGACCCGCACTCGCCGAGGCGAGTACGAAGACGACGATGGCCGTCTGTATCAGCACCTTCTTGCTGAAGAGATCCGCCAGCTTGCCCCACAGCGGAGTCGAGGCGGTCATCGTCAGCAGCGACGCCGCCACCACCCAGGTGTAGGAGCTCTGCCCGCCTCCGAGCTCGGAGACGATCTTGGGCAGGGCGTTGGCGACGATCGTGGAGGAGAGGATGGCGACGAACATGCCGAGCAGCAGCCCGGACAGCGCCTCCATGATCTGCCGGTGCGTCATGGGTGCGGCGCCGCCCGGCCCGTAGGAAGCGGTCGCGTGGTTCTGCGACGCGTCGCCTGCGCCGCCTCCGGCGCCGGTGCCCTGCACACCGGACGGTGTGGTCGTGGCCATTCTTTCCCTAACTCTTCTTCAGTGCCGTGCGGTGTTCCCGCTGGTCCGTCGCTTCTTCTGGTCCTGCCGGTCCTGGTCCTGGTCCTGCCGGTTCCGGTGCCGGTCGTGGTGATCCCGGTGGTGCTGTCGGTGCCCGTGCAGCCTGTACGGGAGCGGTGGCGCCGTCGCCGAAGTCGTCACGCAAGCGCTCCAGCATCCCGTTCAGCCGTGCGATGTCCTCCTCGGTCCAGTCGTGAAGAAAGCCCTCCAGGGTCCTGGTCGTGGCCTCGGAGAGCGTGTCCAGTTGTCGGCCGCCCCGTTCGGTGAGGCGCAGCAGCCGGGAGCGTCCGTCCTGCGGATCGGGCTGCCGCTCGACCCACCCACGCTCCACGTTGTGGGCGACGTGGCGACTGGTGACAGACATGTCTACCGCCATCAGCTCCGCGAGACGACCCATACGCATCTCGCCGTGCTTGTGAAGGAGCGTCAACACGGCTGCCGCGGCGGGCGGACAGTCGCCCGGCAGGCCCCGCACCAACTCTCGCCGTACGGCGCCGAGTCCGCCAAGATGCCGGGCCAGTTCCTCAAATCCGCTGCGTGCGGCTCGCGGGGGCATCCCGTCTCCCGGATATCGTTGCTTTAGGCAACCATAAATCCGTTAGTTGCAGTACGCAAATTTACGTCGACCAAGCGGAGGCAAAGAATCAGTAAAGCGGAGCGGTGTGCGCGGGCGGAAGCGGGAGCCGCGTGCGCGGAAGCGGTCGTCGCTACGACCGCGGGGACGGGTCTGTCCGTGCCCCCGTGGCGTTCGCTATCGTCCTGCCCCATGGCTCACAACCCGCATGCGCCCCAAGGACCCGACCCGTCCCAGGACCCGGCAGGCAGCACGCAGATGTTCCGTGCCTTCGTAGACGAGGAGGGCGGCGGCGCGAGCGCACAGCGCGGTGCCGATCCTCAGGCCTCGTCCGGCCCCCGTATCGGCGTGATCGTCGGCGTCGTCGCACTCGTCGTGGTCGTCGCTGCGGCCGTCTGGCTCGCGATGGCCTGAGCCGGAGACGGTCAGGGGCAGAGACGACCTGAGGCCGAGACGGCTGAAGGGGTCGGAAGCCCCTGAAGGGATCGAGCGGCCCAACTCCCGGACCGGAGGCGGCACTCCACCCGGCACCCCGCCGCGATGGCTTACGCGCTCGCCCTGGGAGATCTCCACGATCCGGGGTTCGACGGGCTCGTCGCATACTTCCGTACGGAATGAGCCCGTCCCTTATGCATGTCCGGCAGCCGGCCGTTCGTCATGCCGGCGTTGTGCTGCCCGTACGCCCGTCGACGCGTACGGGCTGAGCGTCCTCGCTCACTCCTCCGCGATGAGGCCCTCGCGCAACTGCGCCAGCGTGCGCGTCAGCAGCCGGGAGACGTGCATCTGCGAGATGCCGACCTCCTCGCCGATCTGCGACTGCGTCATGTTGGCGAAGAAGCGGAGCATGATGATCTGCCGCTCACGCGGAGGCAGTTTGGCCAGCAGCGGCTTCAGCGACTCCCGGTACTCCACGCCCTCCAGCGCGCTGTCCTCGTAGCCGAGGCGGTCCGCGAGCGAGCCCTCGCCGCCGTCCTCCTCCAGCGCCGGGGAGTCGAGCGAGGAGGCGGTGTAGGCGTTGCCCACGGCCAGCCCGTCGACCACGTCCTCCTCGGACACCCCGAGGCAGTGGGCGAGTTCGGTGACGGTCGGGGAGCGGTCCAGCGTCTGCGACAGCTCGTCGCTGGCCTTCGTCAGAGCCAGACGCAGCTCCTGGAGGCGCCGCGGAACCCGCACCGACCAGGAGGTGTCGCGGAAGAAGCGCTTGATCTCACCGACCACCGTCGGCATCGCGAACGTCGGGAACTCCACGCCCCGCTCCGCGTCGAAGCGGTCGATCGCCTTGATCAGCCCGATGGTGCCGACCTGGACGATGTCCTCCATCGGCTCGTTGCGGCTGCGGAAGCGTGCCGCCGCGTACCGCACGAGGGGCAGGTTCAGCTCGATCAGCGTGTCCCGCACGTACGTGCGTTCAGCACTGTTCTTGTCGAGCGTGGCGAGCCGCAGGAAGAGGGAGCGCGAGAGGGTGCGCGTGTCGATGGCATCGTGGTCTGAGGGGGCCTGGGTGGCTCCCATGGCGTCGACGTCGTCGGTCGTGTTCTCGGTGAGCACCTTCGAGCTGCCCAGTTCTACGGACATGCCACCCCCTTGAGGTCGCGGACGGATCGCAGCGGCGCCCTCGTACGAAGGGAGCACCTCCCCCTGCATACCGGAAGCGCCGTCGCGGCAAACGCAGCTCTTGCAGAATGTCACAAGTAGGCAACGCGACGTAGCCCCATGTCGATAAAACTGCACAGTTGAGGAAGTTGAGCCGTCGTCATGGCTCACTCTGTCCGGTTATGCCTCGATTCGATTTGCGGCGCGGAGGCGGGCGAAGCTCCGCGACAGCAGCCGAGATACGTGCATTTGGGACACACCCAACTCCGCACTGATCTGTGACTGCGTCAGGTTCCGGTAGTAGCGCAGCAGCAGGATGCGCTGCTCGCGCTCGGGGAGCTGGACGAGCAGATGCCTTACCAGATCGCGGTGTTCGACCCCGTCCAGCTCCGGGTCCTCGTAGCCGAGGCGGTCGAGCAGGCCGGGCAGACCGTCCTCACGTTCCTGCGCCGCCTCCAACGACGTTGCACGGTAGGAGCGTCCGGCCTCGATGCACGCCAGCACCTCCTCCTCCGTGAGCTTCAGGCGCTCGGCGATCTCGGCGGTCGTGGGCGAGCGTCCGAAGGCCGTCGTCAGATCCTCCGTCGCGCTGCTGACCTGGACCCACATCTCGTGCAGCCGTCTCGGTACGTGCACGGTACGGACGTTGTCGCGGAAGTAGCGCCTGATCTCGCCGATGATCGTCGGCATGGCGAACGTGGGGAACTGCACGCCGCGCTCGGCGTCGAAGCGGTCGATGGCGTTGATGAGCCCGATGGTGCCGACCTGGACGACGTCCTCCATGGGCTCGTTGCGGCTGCGGAAGCGCGCCGCCACGTAGCGCACGAGCGGAAGGTTGGCCTCGATCAGCGCGGTGCGCACCCGTTCGTGGCCTGCGGTGCCGGGCTGCTGCTCGGCGAGCTGCTCGAAGAGCTCCTGGGTCAGCGCCCGGGCCTCCGCGCTGCGGCTCTCGCGGGTCTGGGTCGCCGCCACTCCAGCCACCACCTCTTCAGGTCCGGGTCGTCTCGCTCCAGGCGTCGGCCAAAAGCGGTCATAGCATCACAAGACATGTGCAACGTGTGCAAGCACCGTAAATTGCCGTGTTGGTGAGGAGTTGAGGTGTTCGCGAAGGGTGGCGTCCGTGCCGTCGCGGGCTCGTGAGGGACGGCTTCGGGAAGGGCCCGTACGGGGGCCGGAAAGGGCGCCGAGGAGCTTGAGGCCCCGGGGGTGTGCGGCCCACTCATCGGTGACGGACGACGGCCGAATGCCGTGGAGAGGGTCTGCGGATGCGCGGGAACGCGGGGGTGCGTGGCGAGTTTCCGCCAGGGAGCAGGGGAGGCGGAGCCGGGTCGGGAGCGCGGCTAGCGCACGACCTCGGTCATGAAGTGGCCCACGCCCTGCGCGGCGCTCGATATGCCTTCGAATCCGATCTGTACGAGATCGGCGGCCCTGGCGGGCGACGTGATGATCGTGTACAGCGCGAAGACGGTGAGCACGTAGATACTGATCTTCTTCGCCTGCACCATCTCGCTCCTCACGCGGCTGCCCGGGCTTCCCCTCTTCGCAGTCGGGTGAGTCTAACCATCGGCGCGGGCCGCCCGGCCCATGCGTGCGGCCGTAAAGCGGCCTCGATCAGGGCTCTTTGACCGGTACCGCACGTCTCGTCCACTGATCGTCGCAACCGCTTCACGCTTCGCTCTTCACGTCTCGCGCTTCGCGCGATCACGTCTCATGCTCAGCGGCGTACTCAGGGCGGGGCCTCAGCCGCGCGGCCTGGTGCCGCCGCCCATCGCGTCCCTCGCGCGGTCCAGGAGCGAGGCGAACGGCCCGACCGCCCACTGCGCGGCCGGCGAGCCCGCGGCGGCGGGGTGCGGATGAGTGGGAGCGGTCCGTTCCGCCCTGAGCAGCCTCTTGCCCATCTTCTGCCGCTGCTCCTGCGAGCAGCCGGTGCGTACGGCGGGGAACTCCTCCCGCTCCTCGTGGTCCGCGTGTTCACCGACGGCCTTCTCGAACTCCCCCAGCTTCGCCTCGAATTGGGAACCGTCCGGGTCCATCCGCTCCAGCTCGGCGAGGATCCGTCCGGCCTCCTCCTCTTCCTCGTTGCGGGCGACGGCCTCGCGTTCCCCGGCCTCCCGCTTCGCGACCGGCCTGAGGATCATCTCCTCGGCCGCCTCGTGCACGGCCAACAGGGCCCTCAACTCAGCGAACTTCGCCCTCTTCTCCTCGCCCAGCGATACGTGCACCTCGGCGAACAGGTCCCGCATACGGGCGTGTTGGGTCAGCAGGACGGCGATGATGTCGTCGTGCGGGAGCTTCGCGGCCTCCGCGCGTTCGAGTGCTGCGTTGCTCACGGGGCTCACTCCTCTTGCGCCGTACGTCTCGTGCCGTACGTCCTGTCGCACGCGTTCCTCACTCCGGGTGGCCCCGGGGGCGCGGGGGCAAACACGACGCGTGACGCGGCGGTACGAGGCCCGCCCGTGCGCGGAGGCCGCTGGGAGCGGGGCGAGCCGCCCCCGGCGAGCAGCCGTGCGCCGTGGAACTCGTCGGACCACATGGAGCCGCGCGCAGCACGTGGGCCGAATCGCGTCGGTCGGGTTGCGGCGAACTCGTCGAGTCGCGCCGAACTACAGGGCAGGCGGGCCCAGTTCGACGCGCCGCAGCACGGCCTCCAGCCGGTCCAGCCCTTCGCCGCCCTGGATCTGCCGTTCGTCCCACCACGTGGCCCCGGCCTCGGCCAGCGGTGCCAGCAGATCCCGCGCCGCGGCGGGCTCCGCGGGACTCGCCCCGCCGAGCACGAGCTCGAAGGCGCCGTGGCCCTCCCGGTGCTCGCGTACGTACGAGACCAGCTCGCGTACCTCCTCCACCGGTGGCGCGTGCCCGTGCCTGGCGGAGGCGAACAGCGGCACGGCACCGTCCCAGCGGGCGGCCCGCCGCATCGGCGGCCGGTTCGGCCAGAAGCCGCCGATCCAGACGGGCGGCCGGGGGCGCTGCACGGTGGCGGGCAGCAGTGTCACGTCACGGGCCTGGAAGTGCCTCCCGTCGTGGTCGACGGGCTCGCCCGACCAGTAGCGGCACAGCAGCCCGAGCCCTTCGTCCAGCCGCTCGGCCAGCACGACCGGATCGACCGGCTCACCGAAGCTGCCGTACTCGTCCTCCACGGGCCCGCCCAGCCCGGCGGCGAAGATCACCCTTCCCCCGCTGAGCACGTCGAGCGTGGCGACCTGTCGCGCGAGCTGCTGCGGGCGGCGCCGTGCGACAGGCGTTACCAGCGTGCCCAGCCTGATGCGCGAGGTCGCCAGCGCCGCGGCGGTCAGCAGCATCCACGGGTCGCCGAAGTCCCGCGGATGACGGCGGTGCAACACGTGGTCCCAGACGAACAGCCCGTCCCATCCCGCCTCCTCCGCCGCGGCGGCCACCTTCGCCACTGCCCGCGGGTCCGCGAAGTCCCCGAAGTTCGGAATGTTGACGGAGAAGCGCATCCCGGCATGCTGCGTCATCGCCCGGCGGGCGGCAAGCGGATAACCGGGGGCCGGGGGGCGGGGGTTGAGGCGCCGGAGCGGGGCTTTCCGGCGGAACGCAACTGCGGAGCGCATCAGCGGAACGCAACGAAGGAGGGGCTCGCCCTCGCGGGCTTGCCCCTCCTCGATGGCATCCGAACAAGGGATGCTCAGCACAAGACGGCTGACGCTAGATCGACTTTGCCCGAGTTCGCGTATAGCAACACCCCGAGCGGAGGGCTCGGGCTCCGGCTCGCCGTGCGGACGTCAGTCTCCGCCGCGCTAGGCTATGGCTGACGTGGAGCCTCCCGCGTACGCGATATACGGAATGCAGACGAGGGCGGACAGCAGCAGCCACGTGACGTACTTCATGGAGTGCCCTTCTAGGGAGGATCGTGGGCCCTGGGCCTTCGCACCTTGCAAGTGCGATCAGTGAGGGGGAGCGATCTTGGCACGCGTCACCCGAGATGGCAAATCGAACGTAGCCCGGTCTTGGGGGCCCGCACCCGACGTAGGCAGCACCGCCGCGTGCGCACGCATACGCGCAGGTCGGAGCGCATCGAAGCGCTCGCCGCGGCGACTCAGGCGTCGCTGCCGGGCCGGGCAGTTCCCTGGCGGGTGCGGCCGAGGGCCGCCTTCGCCCGAACCTCGTCCGGTCGTGAGCCGATCTTCCGGCTGAGAGCGAGGCCGGCTTCGAGGTGCGTCTCGGCCTGGGAGAGGCGCCCGGTGGCGGCCTCGGCTTCGCCCAGGGCGGCCAAAGCCCGGCATTCCTCAAGAGCCGCCCGGATGTCGCGCGCGATGGAGAGTGCGGCGGTATGGCGGGAGATCGCCTGCTCGCTACGGCCGGCAGCGTGGAGCGCCTGACCCATTCCCGTCAACGCGATGGCCTCGCTGCGGCGGTCGCCCGCGCTGCGCAGTGCCGGGAGCGCCTTCTCGTACAGCTCCAGGGCTTCGTTCAGCTCTCCACGCTGGCGCAGGGTGTCCGCCAGATTCATGTGGAGAGTCGCGGAGTGCCCTCTGCTTCCGAGTTCCCGCGCCAGGCTGATCGACTGCCGGAAGAAATCCTCGGCGCTATCCAAGTCGCCGCTTTCCTTGTGCAGTTCAGCGATGTTGTTGAGCGCGATGAACTGCCCCCGGCGATCGCCGACGCCGCGAAACCGCGCGAGGCCCTCCACGAAGTAGGTCAGGGCGTCCCTGTTCCGCTCCAGGGCGAGGGAGATCATTCCCAGGGCGTTGAAGCTACGGCCTTGATGGAGGGCGCTCGTCCCCGTCAGCCGGATTTGCAGCGCGCGGTGCTGATGATCGAATGCTTCCGCGAGTCGCGCCGTATGCCAGCAGGAGATGGACAGTTGGTGCAGCGCCTCCGCCGTCAGCTCTTCGTCCTCGGTGTTCTGCGCCGATTCCAGGGCCTGCCGGGCGCACAGCATCGCCCGGTCGTAGTTCCCCGCGGACGCGCAGACGATGCTCTGGTCGACGAGAGCCCGTCCGTATGCGCTCTCGTCGCCTGAGTCGCGCCAGTGCTCGGCGGCGGTCTCCAGAAGCGGAGCGGCAGTGCTGAGGTATCCCTCGCCGCCGAGGAAGCCGGCGAGCGTGTGTGTCAGCAGGGCCAGGTCGCGCGGCGACCTGTGGGCGCGCGTGTACTCCAGGGCGGCCAGGAGGGCGGGCCCTTCGGTGGTGAACCACTGCTGAGGGTCGTCGCCGTACCAGGTGAGTTCGGGGGCTCGTCCCGGTAGGTCGATTCGCTGACGGTGAGGATAGGCGTGACGGTCGGCCTGGTCCGCGGCGTGCAGATAGTAGGCGAGGACGTTTTCGAGAGACTGCTCTCTCGCTTCTGCCGCGTCGCTTCGGGCGAGAGTCGAAGCGTATTCGCGTAACAGATCGTGGAGTCGGTAGCGGTGTGGCGAAGGCTCGGAGATCAAGTGGCAGGCCAGCAGCTCTTCGAGCACCTTCTCGGCCTCGTCGAGGGAGAGCCCGGTGAGCGCGGCGGTGGCATGCGAGCCGAATTCCGAAGCGATGTGAAGACCGAGGGAGCGGAACACCCGCTGCTGTTCGGGAGTGAGCGCCTGGTACGACACCTCCAGGCTCTGCACCAATTCCCGGTGAGGGGCGCGGATTTCAGGCAGCCGCCTGCCTGCTCTGGCGAAGCGTTCCACGAGGTCGGAGAGCTGCCACGAGGGACGTGAAAGCAGCCGGCTGACGGTGATGTCCAGAGCGAGTGGCAGATGGCCGCACAGTCGCGCCACGGTGGCGGCATCGACGGCGTCCGGGGCGCGCTCCTTGCCGAGGGCGTTCCGCAGGAAGGTGACCGAGTCGCCGGGCGGAAGCACGTCCAGCGCGATGTGCCGCACTCCTGGCAGCCCCGCGAGCCGGTGGCGACTGGTGATGATGACGGCGGACGAGGAGTCCCCGGGCAGAAGAGGGGAGACCTGCTCGATGGAGGCGGCGTCGTCGAGGACGACCACCAGCCTGCGTTTTCGTGCCGTCGTACGCCACATCGCGACCAGCCCGTTGAAGTCACCGGGGATGTCGGCCCGGTCTTCGACGATGCTCAGAATCTCGCGCAGGGCTTCGGAGGGAGATTTGCGCGGCTGGTGGGGAGCCTGGCCGCGCAGGTCCACGAACAGCGTGCCGTCGGGAAAGTCCTCGCGCATCAGACGGGCGGTGTGCGAGGCGAGAGCCGTCTTGCCGGAGCCGGGCATCCCGGTGATGACGGCGGCGGTGACGCGTGAGCCTCCCCCTTCCCCTCCCCCTCTCCGTCCTCCTGCCGTCGTCTCGCCGCTCAACGCGCCCATCAGGACGTCGAGTTCGCTCTCCCGTCCGACCCAGGCCACCTCGGGAGGAAGCGTGTCCGGGCTCTCGGAGACGGTGCCTCGGGAGACGACCGCCGTCGCCGGAGGCAGCAGCTCGGCGACCGGCCTGCCGGCCAGGATGCCGCGGTGGATGTGCGCGGTCTCCTCACCCGGATCGGAACCCGACTCTCGCCGCAGGTGGTGCCGCAGGCGCTGCAACAGGCGGTTCGCCTCGTTCGTACGCCCGCAGCCGTGGAGTGCGAGAGCGAGCTGCCCGGTGAACGACTCGTCGGTCCGATGCTGTTCCGACAGCGGCCGTAGGCCGGCGACCGCCTCGGCGAAGCGGCCTGAGCGCAGAGCGATGTCGGCCTGAAGCAGCGTCGACGCCAGATGCTGCTCACCGACGAGTCGGCGCACATGGGCGGCCCATGCGCCGGGCAGCCCCGCGAGGGGCTCGCCGCTCCATAATCGTGCGGCCGACTGGAGCGCCGTCGAGGCGTCCCCGTGGCTGCCGCTGTCGGACAGTCCGCGGCCCTGTTCCACCAGTGCCAGATAGCGCCGCAGATCCACGGCGTCGGGATCGATGTCCAGCGTGTACGTGTGCGTACGGCTGATCACCGTCGGGGCCCGGGAACCCGCGAGGGCCGCGAGGGCCGCGAGCGCCTTGCGGATGCGGTGGATGTGTACGTACAGGGCCTCGCGAGGCTTGGCGGGCGGGTGTTCGTCCCATACGCGGTGAACGAGCGTGTCCAGGCTCACTGTTCGTCCGGCGTCCCAGGCGAGCGCGGCAAGGGTCGTGCGCTCCTTGGGAGTTCCCAGCCGGTCGTGCGACTCCCCGGCTTGTAGCTCGACCGCGCCGAGCAGCAGTATGCGGAGATCCACCAGCGCCCCTCCCCGCCGGTACGGCATGTCCGTGCGTTGAGGATGACACGGCCGGATATTGCCGGACCATGTGTGGGCGGCATTAGGACCGAAACCGCTTGTACGGGTGCCGGGTGGTCGGGCCGCGCCCGCGGCGGGTAAGGAGCGCCGGAGGAGACGGCTGCGGGAGAAAGCCCACAGCGTGTGCTCGAACTGCCGTCGTGGCGAAGCCGGTTCAGGGGGGATCGCACCGTGTGGGACGCAGACATGTCCGCAGCACTGTTATCGGCCATGATTTCGCACAGCCCGATGCACAGTTCTCCGGCCGGGGAGGCACTGGGCGAGCTGATTCACAAGGCCCGCCACCAAGATGATCTCGCCCGGCTGTGGGCGGAGGCCGCAGGGATCGCCGACGGCTCTCTGCCCGCGCTTCTGCGGCTGTCGGACCGACTGGCCGAACGTGCGTCTGACGACGACGAGTTGAGAGCGGGGCTGGAGACCTGGCTGCGGCGCCACAGACATAGGCAGCCCCCTCCGGAGACTCGGAACACCATCGGCGGCTCCGCCAGCCTCCACGGTCCGACCCTTCAAGTCGGCTCGCTGCACGGAGGCGTTCACCTGCACAGCGAGCCACCGGCGCCTTCTCCCGTTCCACTGGTGCCCCGCCAACTCAGGCCCGCGCCCGCGCACTTCACCAACCGAAGCTCGGAACTGCGCGAACTGCACCGCATCGCCGACGATCCGAGAGAGCGGGGACCCGCACTGGCGGTGGTGAGCGGCCCAGGCGGGGTGGGCAAGACCGCGCTGGCGCTGAAGTGGCTGCACGAGGTCGCCGACCGCTACCCGGACGGCCAGCTCTACGCCGACCTGTCGGAAGGCCCCGAGGGAGAGCCCGCGCTGCCCGGCCCCGTACTCGAAGGGTTCCTGCGGGCGCTCGGCCTGGAGGCGGACCGCATTCCCCTGCGAGCGCAGGAAGCAGCCGGTCTCTTCCGCTCGGTCACCGCCGACGCGCGCATAGCGGTCCTCATGGACAACGCTGTCTCCGCGGCCCAGGTGAGAGCGCTGCTGCCGTCCTCCGCGAGCAGCCTGGTGGTCGTGACGACCCGGTGGCGTCTCGGTGGCCTGATAGCGGACGGCGCGCGGTTCGTGCCGGTCGCCCCCCTGCCTCAGCGGGACGGCACACGGATGTTGGCGAGCACCGTGGGGGAGCGCCGTGCGGCGGCGGAAGCGGACGCGCTGGCAGGTCTTGTCGGACTGTGCGCTGGGCTTCCCCTCGCGCTGTCCATCGCGGCGGCACGGCTCGTCATGCGACCGGAGTGGCCCATCGCCCGCGTCGTGCGGGAACTGAAGGACGAGCAGCGACGGCTACAGGCCCTCGCCGTGGAAGAGGTCTCCGTCATGAGCGTTTTCGACGTCTCCTACGAAGGGCTCCCGCCGGAGGAGGCCCGCGCCTACCGGCGGGCCGGTCTCCACCCCGGCCCCGAGTTCTCCGGCCAGGCGGCCGCCGCCATGCTCCAGTCGCCCGTGCGGCACACGACGGAACTGCTGGAGAGGCTGGTCGACGCCAGCATTCTGGAGGTACGCGGCCCCGACCGGTACGGCTTCCACGACCTCGTGCGTCTCCACGCCCGGCAGCGTGCCGAATCCGAGGACGCAGCCGAGGTGCGCGACGGCGTTCTGCGGCGGCTCATGGAGCACTATCTGGCCTTCGCCGCCGCGGCGGACCGGGTGGTGACACCGCTGGAGTGGAGCCTGGGCGGCCCCGTCCGGCCGGCCGCTCAGGACCCGCCTCCGGCTTTCGAGTCCGGCAGGGAGGCCCTGGAGGCGATGGAAGCCGAACTGCCCAACCTGATGGCGGTGCTGCGGGCCGGTCACGAGCACCGATTCGACGCCCTTGTCTGGCAGTTGGCGGAGGCGATGTGGTCGCTGTTCCTGCACCGCAAGCACTTCTCCGACTGGATCGCCGCCTACCGCCTGGGCGTGGAGTCCTCCGCCCGCTGCGGCCATCCCGCCGCCCGCTCGCGTATGCATCACCATCTCGGCTTCGCCTTCCACAATCTGTCCCGTAGCGACGAGGCTCTTGAGCAGGGGCTGGCCTCACTGGACGCGGCACGCGAGGCGGGCCACGGCCAGGCCGAAGCCGAAGCGCTCGGCCTCGTCGGCATGGCGCACCGCACTCAGAGGCGCTTCGACGAAGCCGCCGAAGTGCTGCGCCAAGCCGTCGCTCTGGACCACGAGGCAGGGAGAGTGAGAGCCGAAGCGCTCGGCAGGCGCAGACTGGGCCAGAACTTCCTCGCGGCACAACGGTTCGACGAGGCCATCGAGGAACTCGACGAAGGCCGCCTCCTCGCCCGGTCGTTGCAGGACGAGAAGGTCACGGCCATGACCACGGTCTGGCTCGCCGACGCGCTCACCCGCGCCGGCCGCCCAGGCGAGGCCGTCGAGTTCATACGGGGGGCGTGGTCCATGCTGGCCGAGTCGGGGTCCAGCCAGTACCGCGCCCAGGCGTCGATGGTCTGGGGCGAAGCCGCCGAGGCGCTTGAAGACCTGACGGCCGCCCGCGACCTCTTCCGTAAGTCCAAGGCGCTCTACGTGGAAGCCGGAGCGCCCGACCTGGAGCGGGTGAACGGTGGGATCGCCAGAGTGGACGCGAGACTCACCGAGCAACGGACCTCCCGACGTGACGGCTCCCAGGGCCCGTTGGACGAGTGAGCCACGCGGCTTCGACGTTCGTGGGACATGCGACGTTCGTCAGACGTGCCCGGGGACCCGGGCGCACAGTCCGGCGAGTTCGGTGAGGCTGTGTCCTACGGCGAGCCACGGATAGGCGCACGCTGCGCACACGCGATCCGTCGGCGCCGTCCGGCTCACCACGACCTGTTCGGCAGGGGTCCGGAACACGGCTCCCGACTCCCCCGCCGGAACAACCGCGAGAGCACAGCCCGGAGCCCCGTACAGCAGGGACCCGGCCCTTCTCTCGGCCTGCGCCACGGTCGGGCGGGAGCGACCGACGATCACGTCGGCGTTCTCCCGCCACCGCGCCTCGCCGTGCTCCGACGCGACGAGGAACCGGTCGAAGGTCCCGCATGGACAGCCCTCCCGCGGCATCCCGGCCGAACCCCAGACCCACATCGACGCGCCCTTCCCGTCCCGGCTGTGGTGAGGACAGCGCCGGATGCTCAACGGGGCGGCGGCGTGCGGCCCCGCCGTGGGGACGAGTGCGTGCCGGCAACGGGAGCGGCTCATCCCGCCTCCTCCAGAGGTAGATCGTTCCGGGCGCCCACCGGATCCGGCAGCGGCACCGCGGCGTTACGAAGGGGCCTGTCCGGCTCCTCGATGTCCAGCAGGCGGTACATCGTCCGCCGCAGGATGCCTGCCGCGCGACCCGGCTCCGAGGTGATCAGCCGCGTGATGCGATTGCGCCGCTCCCAGCAGTGCCGGCCTGCCGCCTGACGCAACTGCCTCTCCAGCGGCCTGTCCATCCGCAGGCTCACGGCCTCCCGGCTCACCATGTCCGCGAGGCTCCCCGGACGGATGAAACCCGCGCAGCGAGAAGGAGTCAGCATGATCGGCGCACCGACGGCCGCCCCGTAACTGGTGACCGACCCGTGGTCCCCGACGATCACATCGCACGCGGCCAGCGCGGCCCTCCACCCCTCCTGGGGCGGCAGCAGTATCAGCCCCGCACGCAGACAGTCGGCGAACCAGGCCTGCACCGTCCACGCACCGTTGACGCCCCAGATGTTCGGGTGCAGAACCGCGGCCACCCGGTACTCCTCGGGCGGCAGCTCGCTCAACAGCCGCTCCAGCAGATCCGGATGGGACCCAAGGGCCGACTCCGGTTGCCACGACGTAGTCACAACCACGAGCTTCTGATCCGGCTCCAGCCCGAACGCCCGCCGGTAGCGATTCCGCATCGGAAGGCTGGCCACCAGCCGGTCGAAGCAGACGTCGCCCGCCACGACCGCCACCGGCTCCGCCTCGGGGCACGACTCACGCAGCACCGTCAGCTCGTCCACATGCGTAAGGGGGAGCGCGGCCGGCACCAACCGCCCCCGGTGCACGAGCGTGTTCCGATCCAGGCCATGAGTGGGAAGCGCGGCGGAACCGGCACTCCGTGCTCGCAGCCTGGACGGCAGCGCACCCGCCCCGTGAGGAAGCAGCATCACCTTTCCGTGCAGTTGCTCCACTGCCGTGTCGCTGGCCGCGAGCACCAGGTCGAACTCGCACTGAACGGCTTGCTGCCACGGCAGCAGCAGTCCCCCCTGTGCCCTGACGAACTCCTCAGCGCCGTGGCACACAGCACCGTTGGGCGTCGGTGCCACGGTGAACATCACCACGAGACGGTGATCCGCCTCCAGCAACGCAAGTACGTCCATCAGCCGGATGCCCGCCACCATGAACGGAACCACGACAAGAACCGTGCGATATCCCTGACGCAGCACCCGGCTGTCGGCCCCCAGCCCGACCGGGCCGTTGAGCCACGCAACACTCCCCGTCATCGCACACCCCCCGCGCCATGAGCGGTCCGAAGACACCTATCGCCTGCCAACACGACATCCCCCCGAGCGTCGGCCTGTCTGTCCATGTCCCGGAACTGCCCTATGGGCGCCCCGGATTGCTTGTTCAGACCTTGCGAAAAGCTTGCTGCGGTGGCCACCGGCGGCCGGGCGACGCCCTCGGCGTTCCCGGGCCGCTCGGCACGACAGCCGAACGGCGGGCGCCAGGGGACGCGCTCGCGGCATTTCCCGATCTTCGGCATCGCCCTCGGGCGCGCGGCTTCACGCTCATGTCCGCCTCCCCTGCCGGTGTCGAATTCGCCGCCGGTTCGACCCCGATTCGATGGTGACTCGCCGGATGCCGCTTCTGAACCAGCGGCCGCGGACCTTTTCTCCGCCCTGCGCACGCCTTCGACCTGCGTGTACGAGCTTTATCCGGGACGTTTCCCCGCTCCGCTGGGAACGGGGTTCCGTGTGCCTGAATCGGTCGTTACCTTGAAATCCGGGGGAGGGGGACACAATGCCGAGCAGCATCAGGGGAAAGCCGGGCAGCAAGCCCCAAAGGGAGCGGTTACGCCGGGAGTTACAGGCCGACGGATGCGGTACGAGGCAGATCGTCGACGAGATGGTCCGACGCTGGCACTTCCGCCCACGGCTCGCATGGCGCTTCGCGCACGGGCTGACGCAGGACGAGGCGGCAGAGCGCTGCAACGCTCTCATCGGCAGCGAAGGCGCTCCGTTGACGGGCAAGCGCATAAGCGAGTACGAGCTGTGGCCTATGGGGGGTTCGAGGCCGAGTCCGCGCATTCTGGCGCTTCTCGGCCGTGTCTACGCGGTACGCCCGCTGGAGCTGACGGATCATCTGGACAGGAAGCACCTGGCCGCCGCGGACATCGATCTCCTACGGGAGCGCGGCGACTTGGATCAGTCTGAAATACAGGGCATGTCCAGTGTGCCGAGTCGGTCAGACTGGGCGGGTGGCGGTTCGCGCGTTGCAACTGCTCGGCGTACGAATGCTGCCGCAGGGAATCACAGCGGTAACGTCGAGGAGGCAGTCATCATGTCTGCTGCACAGGAATCCAGCGATCACGCCGGACAGGCCGAGACCACCAATGTCGGGACTGCGACTCTCGAGACGCTGCGCGATGACGTGACCCGCCTGTCACGCGGCTTAGTGCATCTGGACCCGCTGCCGCTCTTCCAGGAGATGGTCAGTACGAGGGACCGGATCTACCGGATACTGGAGGGCCATCAACGACCGGACCAGACGCGGGATTTGTACTTTCTGGTCAGTGTGGTCTGCTGTCTGCTCGCCGATGCGAGCCAGATGTTCGGTCACCGGGCCGCCGCGTTACAGCAGACGCGTTCCGCGTGGGCGTACGCCGAGATCATCGGCCATGATTCGATCCGGGCGTGGTGCAGGTCGGCCCAGTCCTTTTACGCGTATCGCGATAAGCGTCCCGAGACCGCCGCGCGGCTCGCTGCCTCAGGACAGCGCTTCGCAGGGCAGAACGAGGCGTCGAAGCAGCGCTTGTACAGCATGGAGGCCAACGCCCTGGCCGCCGTCGGCGACAAGGAAGGGGCGCTTCGTGTCTTCCGGCTCGCCGATGAGGCAAGGGAGAGGATCTCCCGCCCGGACGACTTCTTCGACGAGATGGGCGGAGTCTTCACCGCGGACGCGGCCAAGCATCTGCACAACACGGCGAGTGGAATGATCAGCCTCGGCCTGGCGACGGAAGCAGCGGACGCGGCCCGGGGCGCCATCGATCTCTATGAGCAGAGCCCGGAGAGCCAACGGGACATCTCGCTGGAAGCCGGTGCCCGGATCACCCTCGCGACCTCGCACCTGCTGCGCTCGGACATCGACGGGGCCAAGGCAGAGCTGCGACCCGTATTCGACATCCCGCCTTCGCTGCGAAGCGAGCCGGTGCAGGCGAGGCTGCGGGAATTCGCCCAGTCGCTGCGCACCCCCGCGCTGCACAGCGCATCGCAGGCGGTCGACTTACGTGAGCAGATCGACGAATTCCATGTCCCCAGCCTGCCTGGAGCCACGTACTGACAGAAGCGGCGGCCTACGGCGCGCAGCCCCCCGTCGCCGCCGTCGCCGTTGCTGTCGCACTTGTGCCGGATCACGACAGGCGGGCGGCCGGTCACCCGAGGGTCGAAGGCCGCCCGGATCTCTTTTCGCACGTCGTGCAGCCGACGGTCTTTCACGAGCGTGGCGAGGGGCTCTTCGCGGACATTGCCGACGGTCAGCCAACGGCCCATGATGCAAGGGAAAACCGATCCGCGCGGGTCGACCGCCAGCAGATGCCCCGAGCACTGGCCGCATAAATCCGACATCGTCGGCGAACTTCCGTACGCAGCGCGTCCCACGGCCTGTAGCGAGGCCACCCTCGCCCGCGGGACCCCTATGCCGGACAGCGCGTCTCTCGTCGGCCCGGGATCGACGCGCGCATCGGCAGTCGTGATCAGACCTCCTACACGGACACCCAGCCGTGCGGCTCTCTCCATATTGGCAGTCGTACGACGGTGGCTGCCGCGGCGGAGAGTCACCGCGTCGTGCACGTCCGGATCGTCCGAGTAGTAACTGGCCCAGACTGCGACGCCCGGCCGTTGCAGTACGTCCCACATATCCTCGGGGACGTGTACCAGATTGCTGATCACCCGTACCAGCAGGCCGAGTTCAAGGGCATATTCGATGAAATCCCCGAGTCCTGGGTGAAGTGTGGGCTCGCCGCCGATGAACGCAACGGTCTCCACGCCGATGTCACGTGCCTGACTGATGACGGAGAACCAGTCGTCGTGCGACATGGAACCGTGATCGCCCTGCGGGCCGCTGTCGGCGTAGCAATGCACGCAGGCGAGTTGACACTTGCCGGTGATTTCGAGCCATATGAATGAGACGCGCTCCGCGTCCGTATCCGCGTCTTCGGCAGTTCCAGTAACCGACACTGCCCCTCCCAGCTTGAGGCCACGTCTGCACTGGTTCGAGCCGTAAATCCCGTTCGTACCCTCAGCTCCAAGCAGTACAGGCGCTCGCGACTGTAGGACCTTCCCAGCAAGACACCTTCGCGTGATTCGCGCTGCCGTCAAGACATGCGTTTCGGCCTGCCGTTGGCCAAGTGGCCTTCAGAAATCACCGATCAGCGTGGGAAGTCCGCTGGAATCGCCTTGCATGGACGAGGGCTCTCCCGTCCGGCGAACTTGACCCGGGCCTATTCGGAGCCGGGGAACCACGTCGGATGTCGCGCGGGAAACCGGTGCCGGGTGTGCCGGCGGCACATCCGCAAGCGGCGTTCATCACGCCTGTAGAGGTGGGATTGAAGCCTCGCACCCCGAGAGCCGAAGCCACCGGGCTTCACCAGTCGGTCGCGTCTGGATCGTCTTCCCCGGGGCCGTCCGTCGGCCTGAGGCTAGGGAAGGGGCTCGTAGCAGTCGTAATTGCGCTGAGCGATGATCTTTCCGTCCCGGAATTCGAGGAAGGCCGCGATGTGCGCGCGCATCACGTGGCCTGCCGGCATGTTCCCGAGGGGAACGGCCAGCGTGCCGGACCACTTGGCCTCCAGTGCGACCTGGTCGCCGGAGGCCACTGCGTTGATCACTTCGAAGTGCTGGCCGGTCAGCAGCGTGCGGGCTTGCGTCGATGCGGCGAGAGACTCGGTGAGGTCACGGTCTACGCCCGCCGGGAAGAGCGCGTTGGGGAGTTGGGCATGGACCATGTCCGGGTGCAGGAACTGCTTGAGTTCCTCTGGTGCCGCCAGCCTTGCCACTGCTTCGTGGTAGCGCAGCGCGGTGCGGACGTTGGGGTGGTCGTCGAATCGGCTCATGTGCACAACCATAGTTGCACAACTATGGTTGTCAAATGCAGGCTGGAGGCATGCAGGAATCAGTTGATCCATCCAGCCTCGACATCGGCAGCCTCGCTCTCTTCGTCGGCTTCGCCGCCACCGGCGCGATCCAGGCAGACCTCGCCTCCAGGGGCTTCGGCGACCTTCGGATGTCCCACGGGTACGTGTTCCAGCACCTGATCGATGCGCGCCCGACCGTGAGCGACCTGTCGGCGAAGCTCGACATGACACAGCAGGGAGCCTCCAAGGCCGTCGCAGAACTGGAGCGGCTCGGCTATGTCGAACGCCTGCCGAGCTCTCATGACGCCCGCATCCGCCATGTCGTCCTCACACCCCGGGGCGAGGAGGCCGTCAGCGCCGCTCGCCGCGCGCGGAAACGACTCGAGGCACGTCTGCGTAAGAGCTCCGATCCGGCGGCTTTCGATGCGGCCCGTTCGGTACTCGTCGGCCTCCTCGACGAACTGGGCGGCGCAGCGGCGATCCACCGCCGCGATGTCAGGCCGCCGCGCTGATGGGGATGCCGCGGCGCAGTCGACGCTCAACGTGACGTTAGGCGCGGGCACTCCGGAATCGGTCGCGGTCGCCTGCGACCGACCGCGGACGGCCGATGCCGAGAGGTGCGTCGGTCGCTGACCAGCGACGACTGACAGATACGAGACTCAGGGCTTATGAACGCTGGGCCCGGCCGGGACCAGGAGGTCGGGAGCATCATGGAAGTAGAGGCATCGGCTATTGCTGATGCGAGTGCTCGTGCCGCATGCGAGGACGTCATGGAACAGGTACAGGCGGTGCAGCGGGTTGATCGTTACGTACATGAACGCCGTTTCACTGATCAGAGTCTGACCAGTTGGGCGCTCTGCTTCTTCCTGCTCTCGTGGATCACGCTGGGAATCTATCCGGTATACCTCTTCTACCGCCGGTGTGATCGTGCGGACAGGTTCAGAATTCGGCGCCTGCATTACTATGACGCGGTCGTTGAAGCTACGCGTCAATATGCGGAGTTGACCGGTCGGTACGAGACCTGTCAGGAAGAGCTGGGTGATCTTCAACGCTTTGTGAAAGAGCGCTTCGTCGACGAACACAAGCCCATCAGGGCGGGTCTCTCCTTGTTCCTTGCCTTCATCACGCTGGGAATCTACGGATTCTATGCTGTCTACCGGATGATGCGATTCTGGTGGCAGATCCAATTCACCGAGCAAGACTTCGACGAAAAATTGAGTCGGCTCTGGGCTGATCTCGGGGTGGTGAGGTACCCCGTCACCTTTGAGGTGGACGAGGAGGTAGACCGGAGTTTTGGACTCTATCTATTCCTCACCATTGTGACGCTCGGCATCTTCGGAATCGTGTGGGACTACCATCTGCACACCGACCCTGACAGGATCTTCCCGGAGTTCCACTCGGCGGAGGACGCCGTTCTCGGTGCTCTCCGCATGCCTCCACCGATCCCTGCCTACAGGCCCCAGGCCGCCTGAGCCGATACACGTGTATGCGGGGATAGGGCACGGATGTCAGCGCCGACAGTCTGGACGCATCGGCCCCACGACAACGGTGGACGGACACGCGGCTCGCCGAACTCGCGAATCTCACCGGGTGCGGAGAAGAGCTCCGGCACTTCCGCCGCAACGCGTGCGAACGAGCGCTCACGCACGCCGCCGTACTCCGCTAGCTTGAAATCAATACGCGTGCCTGCGAATTGAGTCGTCAGAGCCACCGCGAGAGCCAGCACGGCGAACTGAGGCGCGTGGGATCATGACGCCGGCGAACTCGTACTCGTCGACGGACACCCCTCCCGAGGCGGCACTCAGAGCCACAGTGCCCCCGGAGTAGTCCGTTCCGCAGCCCGAGGATTGCGGCGCCCTGCGTCACCAACTCGGATGCGCCAGGTACGGATTGACACCACAGCATCAGCCCGGAGGGACGCCGAAGGGCCGGACCCCCACCGGGGTCCGGCCCTTCCGACCTGCGGTAGCGGTGGGATTTGAACCCACGGAGGGTTGCCCCTCACTCGCTTTCGAGGCGAGCTCCTTCGGCCGCTCGGACACGCTACCGAGAGGCACTCTAGCCCACGGGGTGCCGTGTGCCGAAATCCGTTCCGGGGGCGGCTGCGGGAGGTGGGCGGCGGTGGTCGCGGGCGGCCCATCAGGGCGGTGGCGCCCGGGGGTTCGGGGTCAGCCGGGGTTCGGGGAGGCGCGGAAGAAGTCGGTGAGGAGGGCGCCGCATTCGTCGGCGAGGACGCCGTGGATGACCTCGGGGCGGTGGTTGAGGCGCCGGTCACGAACGACGTCCCACAGGGAGCCCGCCGCGCCCGCCTTGGGGTCGACCGCGCCGTAGACGACCCGCTCCAGCCGGGAGAGCACCGCCGCGCCGGCGCACATCGTGCACGGTTCCAGCGTGACCAGGAGGGTGCAGCCCTCCAGGCGCCACTCGCCGCGCAGGGTGCCGGCCGCCGCGCGGATGGCGACGATCTCGGCGTGGGCGGTGGGGTCCCCCCAGGCTTCGCGTGCGTTGTGCCCGCTT
Source organism: Streptomyces marispadix (assembly GCF_022524345.1). Lineage (NCBI taxonomy): Bacteria > Bacillati > Actinomycetota > Actinomycetes > Kitasatosporales > Streptomycetaceae > Streptomyces > Streptomyces marispadix. Next base: position 3,643,533 of record NZ_JAKWJU010000002.1, read on the forward strand.
CCGATGACCTCGCCGCCGGGGCCGAGCACGAGCGCCCCCACCGGTACGTCGCCGTTCTCGCGTGCCCTTACGGCCTCGTCGAGGGCGCGGCGCATCGGTTCGCGCCAGCGGTCGCGCACGGGGTCGGGCACCTGACCGTGCGCACGAGCAGGCGCGGGGCCGGGCGCCGGGTCGGGCACTTGGCCGGGCACTTGGCCAGGCGTGGGATCGGGTGCGGGAGCGGGGTCGGTCATGCAGCCAGTGTCCTACCGTCCGGCGCCCGCCACCGGCGGCCCGGCATCCGGGCGCCGCCGCCTCCGCCCCACCGCGGCCTCGCGCGGCGTCGGCCGCCGCCCGCCGCAAGACGTACGCCTGACGTGTGACCTCATGACGTAACGCCTCACGGCGTACGGCCTCCGGCTAGCGCACCGCCTCCAGCACGTCGGTGCAGCCCAGCGCGTCCGCGATCTCGCTCAGTGCGTCCTCGGGAGCGAGGGAGAGCAGGGCCTTGTCCTCCATTCCGAGGTCTGCGAGCAGACTCGCGTCGCCCAGCGGGCCGATGGGCGCGCTCTCCGAGGCGCCCGAGGGGTCGGCGTCGGCGCTGTCCTTGGACTCCGGTTCACCGTCCTCGGTGCCGTCCAGGTCCACGAGCTGGTCGAGCGCGTCGGGGTTCTCCGGCTCGCGGCCCAGCAGCTCGTCGGACAGCAGGATCTCGCCGTACGAGCTGCGCATGGCAGCCGCGGCGTCCGAGACGAAGACGCGCGGGTCGTCCTCGCCCTCGACCCTTACGACACCGAACCACTCGCCCTCCTGCTCGATGCAGGCCAGCACAGGTTCGTCGTCGGTAGCGGTCTCCCGGGCCAGGTCGGCCAGGTCGGCCAGGGTCTCCACATCGTCGAGCTCCGTGTCGCTCGCTTCCCACCCGTCTTCGGTGCGCGCGAGCAGTGCGGCGAAATACACCGTGACTCTCCCACTGGTTTCTGAGGTGCCCGATGGCTGCTGACGAGGACTTCGCCCCGCCCCAATCGGAATCGTGGCAGAAACCGCGGCTGCGCGAAGGGTCTTCGGCAGTGCGTCGTGAGGGTGTTTGCGCAGATCTCTTGTGCGGACACTGTGACGGGAACACAGGGTGACCGTTTCTTGACCAGGTGTTGCGATTTGACGATGTCTGTCCCCTGCCGGTTTCACCGGTGGCACATCAACGCGTCACCAACGGAACGTCCGCATCCGCATCGCCTGGCGCATGCGTGCCGTGCGGGTACGGCGGGGCTGCACCCGGTCACGCAGTTCCCGGGCCTCGCTGCGCTCGCGCAGGAAGCGGGCACGTCGGCGCAGTCGCTCGGCGTCGCCGCCGTCACGGCTCGTGCCGCCGCCGCCACCGCTGCCGCCCCCGGCACCGCTTCCGCCGCCGCTGCCATGGGACTTGGCCGTGTTGCGGGCCGCGCTCACCTCGCGGGCGCGCGCATGACCGGGGTCTCCGGGTGACGGGGCGTGCTCTCCGGCGGGGCCGTCGGCGCCGGTGTGCCGGGACGGCTCCGGCTGCCGCGTGCTCTCCGCCTTGCCCGCCCTGCTCGCCTTCGGCGGCTCGGCCGGCTTGCTCTCCAGGCTGCGCCTGCTCGGCTTTCGCGAGTCGGACATCTGTACACCTCCGGGATACCTGACCGCTTTCCCCGGTCGCGCGGGGGTACGCCAGTACGAGCCGTACACATGCCTCCGCTAGTGTCGAGGACATGCGGATCCACGCCGTCGACCACCCGCTGGTGGCGCACAAGCTGTCCACGTTGCGCGACGAGCGCACCGACTCACCGACGTTCCGGCGTCTCGCCGACGAGTTGGTGACACTGCTCGCCTACGAGGCGACGAGGGACGTACGCATCGACGCGGTGGAGATCCGCACCCCGGTCGCCGCGACCACCGGCGTGCGTCTGTCCCATCCGCGGCCCCTCGTCGTACCGATCCTGCGTGCGGGACTGGGGATGCTCGACGGCATGGTGCGGCTGCTGCCCACCGCGGAGGTCGGATTCCTCGGCATGATCCGCGACGAGGAGACCCTTCAGGCCTCCACCTACGCCAATCGCATGCCCGACGACCTCTCCGGGCGCCAGGCGTACGTGCTGGACCCGATGCTGGCGACGGGCGGCACCCTCGTGGCCGCGATCGACGAGCTGATCCGGCGCGGCGCCGACGACGTGACCGCGATCTGCCTGCTGGCGGCGCCCGAGGGCGTACGCCTGATGGAGCGTGAACTGGAAGGTGCGCCCGTGACCGTCGTGACGGCGTCGATCGACGAACGCCTCAACGAGCACGGCTACATCGTGCCGGGACTGGGCGACGCGGGCGATCGGATGTACGGCACCGCGGGCTAGGCGCGGGCTAGGTACAGGCGGGCGGAGCGGCGCTCCGCGTTCGCGGTCGCGCGCTCCGCCGGGTCTCGGTCCTCCGGCCGGTCTCGGTCCTTCGCCCGGTCTCGGCCCCTCGGCCGTCGTCAGTCCTTGCAGTGGCCGCGGGACGGGCCCGAGTGCTTCGGATCGCTCAGCGCCGTAAGGGCCTTGTCGGCTTCCTTCTCCTTGGCGAGCTTGTCGTACGCCTTGCCGATGACGAAGTCGACGTCGTCGCCCTTGCGGTCGTCGAAGCGGGTGTCGACGTCCTTGAAGTGGGCGCCCAGGACCTTCAGTCGGGCGTCGCCCTCCTTGCCGGGAGCGCCCAGCAGCACGCCGGTGTTGTCGACCTTCTTGTCGAACTCGTCGGGTGCGTTCGCCACATCGCCGATCTTGAATCCCCGCTTCTTCAGCTCGTCGGCGATGGACTTGGCGAGTCCGCTGCGGTCCGTGGCGTTGAGTACGTTGACTTCGATCGAGTCCGGCTCGGGCAGATCGAGCTTCTTGCCGCCCGCGGGGCCGGACTTCGCGTCGGTCGCGCAACCGGCGCCGTCCTTGGCCTTCGAGTTGCTGCCGGCGGCGTTCGCGGAGGTGCCGCCGCCCGAGAAGATGTCGATGAGTTGGAGGGTTCCCCACCCGCCGACGGAGAGCGCGACGACGGCGGCGGTTGAGGCGAGCACGATCCTGCGACGGTTGCGGGGGCGGCGCATGCGGGGGTAGCGATTTCCCGTGATGCGGTACTTTCCGCCCATGCCGGGGGGAGTCAGCATGCTCATGGGCGCAGAGTAGTGCGGGATGAAGGCGATGCCTACTAGATGATCAATGGTTGTGACGTGGCGGCCCTGAAAGGGCTAGCGCCGCAAGAGGCGTTTCAGTCAAGCTCCAACACGCGTGCGTGGAGCACCTGTCGCTGCTGAAGTGCCGCACGTACCGCGCGGTGCAGACCGTCCTCCAGATAGAGGTCGCCGTTCCACTTCACGACGTGGGCGAAGAGATCTCCGTAGAAGGTCGAGTCCTCCGCCAGCAGGGTCTCGAGGTCGAGCTGGCCCTTCGTCGTGACGAGCTGGTCCAGGCGCACCGGGCGTGGGGCCACATCTGCCCACTGACGGGTGCTTTCCCGGCCGTGGTCGGGGTACGGCCGCCCGTTTCCGATTCGCTTGAAGATCACACGGAAAGCCTACCGGGCCACCGGCGCCGGGCGCAGCTTCCTGTGGTTCTTACAGGTGCGTGGCAGCGGCGGGACGGCCCGGCGGGGGCCGTGGCACCTGCCTCGGCCGCCCGCCGCGCGCTTCATGATTCACCGTGTGTCCGGCGCGCGAGCCGGCTCGGTCAGGGGAGGTCGCTGACGTCCCGTGAGTAGTGGCCGACCGCGTCGGCGATCACCTTGACGTTGAGGTCGAGCGCCTTCTTGTCGATGTTGTCCAGGTCGTCGCACTTCTGGTGGTAGCAGCCGTCGTACGCGGCACCGGCCTCGCCGCCCCACAGCTTCTGCTCCGCCTCCGACTTGATGCCCTCGGCGCCCGTCTTCGAGCCGCCCGCCGGGATGCCCGCGTCGATGAACGGGCCGTAGTCGGAGCGTCCGTCGAAGTCGGCGCCCCGTGTCTTCTCGCCCTGCGACTCCATGAAGTCGACTATGTCGCGCTCCAGTCGGCCCGAGCCCTCGGGGCCGGGGCCGGAGCCCTCGCCGTCGGAGTCGTCGCCGTCGTGTACGAACAGGCCGTAGTTGGGCGAGGCGATCATGTCGAAGTTGAGGTAGAGGGAGATCTTCTCGCGTTCGGCGTCGGAGAGTTCGGATACGTAGTGGTCGGCGCCTCTGAGGCCGACCTCCTCGGCCGTCCACAGGGCGAAGCGGACCTTGTTGTGCGGGGCTCCCCCGCCGCGGCCCTCGCGGGTGCCGCCCGCCGCCGCGAACTGGAGGGCGGTTTCGAGGATTCCGGCCGAGCCCGAGGCGTTGTCGTTGATGCCGGGGCCCTCGGTCACCGAGTCGAGATGCGCGCCGAACATCGCGACGTGGTCCTCGTCGCCGCCCGGGGTCTCCGCGACGACGTTGGGGGTGCTGCGCTCCTCCTGGAACTCACGCAGCTCCACGTTCGCCGTGACCTCGTCCGACTCGGCCTCGGCGGCGAGGGCTTCGCCGTCCTTCCGGCTGATGCCGCCCGTCGGGATGCGGCCCTTGGACGGGTCCTCGAGGGTGCCGCTCAGTTCGCCCTCGGTGTTGTTGTAGACGACCGCGGCGACGGCGCCCGCGTCGGCTGCCGCCGCCTGCTTCTCGGCGAAGGAGCAGCCGCCGCGCCGGATCAGGGCGATCGTGCCGTCGTAGTCGCCGGACTCGTAGTCGGCGGCGGTGCAGCCGGAGGTCTCGTCCTCGTCCTCCGGGACGGGGGCGATCCGGGCCTCGGAGCCCCCCTCGGGGGTGCTCTTGGTGTACGTCATCAGCTTGACCGGCACGTCGCGTTCGCCGGGGGAGGTCACCGTCATCTTCTCCGCGAGCGTCTCGCGGTAGACGAAGTCGAAGCTCTGGTACGTCACTTCGTAGCCGGCGGCCTTGAGCAGGGTGCCCGCGTACTTCGCGGAGAGTTCATGGCCGCGTGAACCGGCGGCGCGATTGCCGTCGTTGCGGCTCGCGATGGCCTGAAGTGCCTTGAGGTGTCTCATCGCGCCCTTGGCGCCCGTACGCCGTACGAGCTTCTTCGCGAACTCGTCGGCGGGCTGGCCGGATTGCCGCTGTGCGGCGGAGGGCACGGCCGTCCCTGCCTTCGCTGACGGGTCCGCCGCCGCGGGTGAGGCGGCGGCGGTCAGCAGCAGCGGTGTGGCGAGCGCGGTGGCGGCCAGCGCGGCGAGGGTGCGGTGCCCGGGGCCGCGCCCGACGCGACTCGCCAGGCGGGCTGATGCGGTCGCCGGCGGAGGCGCGGACGCGGGCGCGGGTCTCCCGGACGAGTCCGCCTTGCGGGAGGGTTCGGGCGCTGTGGACGCTGTGGGCACTGTCGGGGTCCTTCCGGTGCGAACGGCGGCAGTCGGCGCATCACGGCCGGGCCGAGTCGTCCGGCTTGATGCGCACCATGTCCGGGTTACGGACGTGTCGTACCGGAAAGCTAGCGGGCCCGGCGCCAACAAGGAACGTACGTACGGAAGTTGGGCCCGAAGTTGGGGCCGTTCGCGCTCCCTGGGCGAGCCGGGGGAGGGACGGGCGACCGCCTCCGGTCTCCGGCCCGGCCCGGCCCGGTCTGGCTCGGCGCCGCCTAGCTCAGCGCCTCGCGCGCTCGCCGCCCCGGACGTTGCCGGTCGCGTGCCGCCTCCGACGGGTCCTGACGGAACGCCCAGTCCATCTCCGGCTCCATCGAGAAGCGGAACACCCGCTGCACGGGCGGCGTACACAGCACGGTGATCAGTGCGGCGGCGGCGAACGTCACGGCGACGGCGCCCAACGGCGTGTGCACCCAGTCGACTTCGTACCAGTCCCAGAAGCGGGAGCCCTTGGCGAAGAAGCCGTGCAGCAGATAGCCGTAGAGGGTGCCCGCGCCGAGGGCCGTGAACCACATGCGGCGGCCCGGGACCCAGGCGAGGAAGCAGGCCGTCAGCACCATCGAGCAGCCGAAGAGCGCGAAGGTCATGATGACGCCGATCCACCATGGAGCGCCCATCTCCTGGGCGCTGTTGTAGTGGTAGAACCACGCGGCGTTCATCCGGTTCACCGCCCAGTAGGCGAACAGCGAGGCGACGAGGACGACGGGGACGGACAGCAGCCGGGCCCTGCGGGTGCGCACCAGCCGGAAGTGCTCGGGCTTGAGGTGCAGCCCGATGACGAAGAACGGCAGGAACTGGAGGACGCGTTGAAGGTCGAGGTCGTCCCCGATGTCGGGTGAGATCGAGGCCAGCACGGCCACCCCGAGCGAGAGCGCGACGGGCCAGCGCACGGTCTTCCACAGGGGAGCCGTAAGCCGCCAGATGAACAACGCGCCCAGGAACCACGTCAGATACCAGGGGTCGAGCAGGCTGATGGGGTAGGCGGGGTCGTCGTCGGCCCAGCGTTTGAAGAGGGTGTAGGCCGCCTCGAAGAGGACGTAAGGCACGGCCACACCCGTCAACAGCCGCTTGAGCTGGTGCGGTTTGCCCTGGAAGCTCCGTGAGAAGTAGCCGGAGATCACCATGAACGCCGGCATGTGGAACGTGTAGACGAGGATGTAGAGCGCGCCCGCGGCCCGTGAGCCGTCGCGCAGCGGCTCCCATGAATGACCGAGCGCCACGAGCACGATCGCCAGATACTTGGCGTTGTCGAAGTACGGGTCGCGCTGCTTCTGCCCTTGTGTGGGCTTGTGTTGGGCGGTCGCGCGTGGCTTCTGCCGGGGTTTGCGGTGTGCGCCCGGCCCGGAGTCCTGCCGGTGGCGCGAACGTACGGGCGCGGCGGGCTCGGCCGGGGGGAGGGGGAGGCGGGTCGCGGTGCTCGTCGTCGACTCCGGTGTCACGGGACCTCCTTCGGAGGCCGGGACATACGGGAGTCGGGTGTACGGGGGTCGGGTGTACGGAGGTGTGCTGAACGGAGGTTCGCCGTCCGGGAGTCCGCTGAACTGGAACCCGGCGGGTGCAGCGCCGGTGGGCACATCGGCCGCGGACGGAAGGCCGCGGCGCGTAGCGGAGCAGGGGAAAGCGGAGGGGAGAGCGGGGAGGGGAGGAGCATCGGCTTCACTGTAATGGTGTCGCCGATGCTCGCAAGTCGGCCCCGTCCGCAGCACTTTGACCGAACGTCAGGTCATCCCTCCTCGGTCCCTCGGGGGAGGGATCAGACGGCGGCCATCGCCTCGATCCCCAACTCCGCCCGTGCGTCGCGGATGAGGCGCCCGGCGTGGCGCAGCCCGATGGCGTCCAGTGCGCGGTGCAGTCCGTCGAGATCGGCCGCCGTGCGGGCGGGCTCACGGCCGAGACGCGCATGCGACTTTACGAGGCCGAGGCGGGCGAGCGCCTCGCCCCGTGGCTCGCCCATCGCGCTGAACTGCGAGCGCGCCTTGTCGTACATCGTCCGCGCTTCGGCGTAGCGGCCGGCGCGGTAGAGGACGTTGCCGCGCATCTTGTGGTTGTAGGCGAGCGCGCCGGTGAGGTTCATGCTGCGGCAGAGCCCGGCGGCCTCGGTGAGCAGGGCGAGCGCGCGTTCCGTGTCGCCGTCGCGTGCGGAGACGAGGTCGGCGACGCCGCGCAGGGCCCATGCGCGGCCCCGGTGGTCCTCCGCCCTCTCGGCGATCGCCGCGGCCTCCTCGAACATCGCGAGCGCGGAGTCGAAGTCGCCCGTGTTGCGGCGCATCTGCGCTATGCCTTCGAGCGCCCACACCATGTGGCGGGCCTCGCCGCGCTCGCGGGCCTCGGCCAGCAGTTGTCCGTGCAGGGCGTCGACGGCCTCGTAGTCGCCCTGGATGCGGCCGGTCTCGGCGAGCCCGGCGAGGGCGTAGCCGCGGGCGAGTACATCGCCGTCGCGTTCGCCCAACTCCGCGGCGAGCGCGAGCAGTCGGCGGGCGAGCGCCATCGCGCCGCGCTGCCGGGCGAGGGTGCCTCCGCTCCATGCCGCCCAGGCCATCGTGCCGGGGTCGTCGGCGCCTCGGGCCGTGCGGTAGCTCGCCTTCCAGGCGCGGTCGGCCTCGCGGTTGTTGCCGAGCCGCCGGTGTGCCTCCGCGACGGCGAGGGAGCAGCGGGCGGCCTCGCGGGGAGTGCCGTCGCGCTCGGCCGCGCGCAACTGCTCGGTCGCACGGACGAGGACGTCGGCGAGCGAGGAGTTCACCGACAACGAGCCGAGTGCGCCCTGGTATTCGGGCGCGAATGCCTTGCCGTACATGCCCTTCCTTCCGCGTTCACAGGGGGCGCCTTGACGGGCGCCCATCTATACACAGCATGTATACGTCGCGTGCATAGACGTCGCGTGGGGCGTACGGGTTGAGTGGGGCGTGTGGTGAATTCCCTTGCGGGTGCCGGAAGTTGGCAGCGGGGGAGTGCGCGGGGTGCGCGGCGGCGCGCCTGCGCGCGGCAATGCGATGCGTATGGGCACACGTCCGCCCGCCCGTGTGGAACGGGCGGGCGGACGGCGGCTCCCCCCGGGTGTGCCGCGTCGTGGGGCCCGATGTCGTGGAGCCCTGATGCAGAGCCCCGGTGCCGTGGAGCCCTGATGTTGCAGAACCCGGAGTCGTCGAGCCCCGGAGTCGTCGAGCCCAGAAGTCGTAAGGCGGGGGCCCGGGTCGGGCCGGGCCGGGCCGGGTCAGCCCTGTGTGGTCTCGCTGCTCTGGCTCTGGCCTTCGCCGCTGTCCTGGCTCTCGCCGCCGTTCTTCTCGCTCTTGCCGTCGTCCTGCGTCGCGCACCATGCACGGACCTTCTTCAGGCCCTCCTCGCGGTCCTTGAGGCGGACCTTCAGCGCGCGGCGGTCGTCGAGGCGGTCGTTGAGGAAGTCCGCGACGACCTCGTGTCCGGCCTTCTTCGCGTTGTCGATGCGCTTCTCCAGGCGGTCGAGGGACCCGCGCGTGCGTACGCCGCCGTCAAGGCGCTTCTGGAGCCTGTCGATGCGCTTGTCGATCTTCGGTGCCCGCTTGCACAGCACCTTCGCACCGTCGCCCTTCGGCGCGTGCTTCGCCAGCCTCTTGTGCTTGCCGTGCCCGCGCTTTCCGTGCCCGCGCCTGTCCTTGTGCTTCTGCGTCTGCGACTGGGCCTGTGTGGCCTCGGTGGACGACGCGGGGCTGAGGTCGCCGCCCGTGGTCGCGACCGCGGCTGCGGCGCCGCCCGTGGCGAGCAGCGCTGCGACGGTGGACAGGGCGACGACGGTGCTCTTCGTTTTCCTCACGGCGTTCTCCTCCTGGTCGGGACGGCACGAGTACGGATCGCCCGCGCGGCTTCCGGACGCTAGAGGCCCTCTTTGTGAATTCCTTGTGAGCCGGGGACGGTTGTGGATGTGCGGGCGTCCCTCGGAATCGGGGCCGTGGCCCGGGCGGGTGCCGGAGCCATGGGCGCCATGTCCCCGGCACCGGCTCCCGGGGCCGTGCCGATCAGCCAGTCGCGCTGCGCGGGCAGCCCTGGGTCCGGAACGGTCTCCTCGGGCGGCGCGAGCGGAACGCGTACCTCGACGCGGGTCCCTGGCAGCCCGTCCGGCCGGTCCCTGATCTCGACCGTGGCACGGTGCAGCGCCGCCTGCTGTGCCACGAGCGTGAGGCCCAGCCCCGAACCGCTGCTGTCCGGGCCGCGCTTGAACCGCTGGAAGACGGCGGCACGCTGCTCCTCCGGTATGCCCGGACCGTCGTCGTCGACCGTGAGCACCGCGACCGGACCCGCGGGCGAGGCGTAGGGCCGCACCGCGACCTCCACCGGCGCCAACGGGCCGCCACCGCCCGCCACTTGGGCGTGCCCGAGTCCGCCGCCTCCGGGCCCGTCACGGCCATGCGCGTCACGGCCATGCGCGTCACGTCCGTGTCCGTCATGTGCGCGGCCGCGTCCATGTGCGAGCGCGTTGCCGATGAGGTTGTCCAGCATCGAACGCAGGCCCGGCTCCCAGCCGTGCACCGTGAGCCCCGGCTCGGCCGCGGTCAGCCGCACCGCCGCGCTGCGGTCACGGCGCCGCGCGTCCGCGACCGCCGCCTCGGCGATCTCGCCCAGGTCGAGCGGCCCGAACGCGTCCGCCTCGACCAGGTCGCCCTGCCCCAACTCCCGCAGCATGACCAGCAGTCCCAGCAGCCGCGAGTGCTCGCGCCGCAGATCCTCCAGCACCTCGTCGCGGTCCTCGCCCGCCAACTCCGGGTGGGCGGAGAGGATTTCGAGGTTGGTCTGCATGCTCATCAGCGGCGTGCGCAGTTCGTGGGCCGCCGCCGAGGAGAAGGAACGGGCCGTGGCGAGCGCCTGCGCCGTGCGCGCGGCCTGCTCGTCATAGCGTGCCAGCACCGTACGCAGGGTCTCGGCGAGGTCGTCGACCTCGGTGATCCGGGTGGGGGTGTGCTCGAAACGCGACGTCGCCTGCGCGGCGCCCCCGCCCGTTTCCGTGCCCCCATCGGACCTCGAAGCCGTACTCGTCGCCGTAGCGGTCCCGGACCGCGGATCGAGTCCGCTCGTACGCTGCTGAAGCCGCCGCAGCGGCAGGCTCGCCCGCGATGCCGCCGCCCACGCCAGCAGCGCCGACACCGGCGCGGCGACGAGCGCGACCACGGTCACCCGCCGCCGTACGAAGGCGAGTTGGGCCCTGCCGGTGGTGTCCGGGGCGAACAGCCACAACGTCCCCTCGACGCCCGGCTGCTTGCCGTGCACCGGCACCGACAGCACACGCCAACTGTCCACCCTGCGCTTTCGCGGCATGCCCTCCGGGGCGCCCTTGCCGCGCTCGCGCACCGTGACGGGGCGCGGTGCGGACTCGGGCAGCGTCGTACGGGCGTCGGGCTGCGGTCCGCCTGAGAAGGTGCCGTACGGTCCGACGACGCGGATGCCGACGTCGAGTGCCGCCGCGTACAGCCGCCGCTCACGGACCTGTTCCGCACGCGGCCGGTCCGACGCGGTCACACGCAGCAGCCGGCGCGCGTCCTTCTTCACCACTGCCGCACGCTCGCGCAGATGCGCGTCCTGCTCGGCGTGCACGTCCTTCGCGACCAGTGCGAACAGCAGCCATCCGGCGGCGAGTACGAGCAGCGGCACGGTCAGCCCGACCGCCAGCGCGATGCGCGTGGAGAGCTTCATCCTCACGGCGCCGCCCTGCCTCTCACTTCTCCCTTCACTTCCCCTCGCCTCACTTCCTGCCGTCTCACTTCTCCTCGCGCAGTACGAAGCCGACGCCCCGCACGGTGTGCAGCAGCCGTGGACGGCCCCCGCTCTCGGTCTTGCGCCGCAGATAGCTGATGAACGTGTCGACGGCGTCGGTGCGTACCTCGAAGTCGTAGCCCCATACGCGTTCCAGTAGCTGGTCCCGGGTGAGGACGATGCCGGCGTTGCGGGCGAGTACGAGGAGCAGTTCGAACTCGCGGCGGGTGAGGGGCAGCGGCTCGCCGTCCCGGTGGGCCTCGCGGGTCGCGGGATTGATCACGAGTCCGCCGACGCGTATGGCTTCCGAGGCGCCCGGCGCGGGCGCGGGTACCGGGGCGGAGGCGGTCGGGGCGGCGTGGCCGGTCGGCGTACCGGGGTCGGCGGTCGCGGAGGGCGCGCGCCTGCGGCAGCAGCGCCTCCAGCCGCAGCACCAGCTCCTGCAACGCGAACGGCTTGACCAGGTAGTCGTCACCCCCGGCCTGTAGCCCGGCGATGCGGTCGGCGGTCTCGTCCAGCGCGGAGAGCATCAGCACGGGCACGTCGTCGCCGTCGTCGCGTATCGCCTGGCACACCTGGATGCCGTCGACGTCGGGCATCGAGATGTCGAGCACGACCACGTCGGCGGGCTGCTCCCGCATCAGGGACAGCGCACGGCGTCCGCCCTCGGCCAGTTCGACGGCGAACCCGTTCAGGCGGAGGCCGCGGCGAAGGGAGCGGCGGATCGCGGCGTCGTCGTCGACGACCAGTACCCGGCCGCGATCGCCGCCGCCGCTCCCGCCGCTGCCGCCGCCGGGCGCCCCGCCCGCGCTGCCTGCCCCGTACCCGCTCATCTCTACTCGCCTCCTGCCTCCTGCCCGCCGCTCGCCTGCCGGTCCGCTGCCGCCCACGTCGGCCGCCGTCCGGCGCCGGTCCGTGCAGTCTGGCGTGCGTACGTCGTGCCCGCGAGCCCCCGGCCGCCCCCGGCTCGCACACTCCCGGCACTCATCGCCGGTCGCCTCGTCGGTCGCCGTCCCGCCGTTGATCGACGTTTGCCGCACCACGATCGTGCGTACAACGGGTTTACTGGGGGCCACGGGACCCGTCGGCGGACTCGGCTAGCACCTCGGACGAGCGGCCTCGGGGACGTGACCCGGGGCGGCAGCACCACCGGCGGGCCTGCGGACCGGCGGACGGCGGCGGTGGCGGCCGACGACGACAGGCGGCGGAGGTTACGGGATGGCAGCAGGACCGCGCGTACTGGGCATCGTGCTGGCGGGCGGCGAGGGCAAGCGGCTGATGCCGCTCACGGCGGACCGCGCCAAGCCCGCGGTGCCCTTCGGCGGCGTGTACCGGCTGGTCGACTTCGTACTGTCGAACCTCGTCAACGGCGGGATCACCCGGATCTGCGTGCTCACCCAGTACAAGTCGCACTCCCTCGACCGGCATGTGTCGACCACCTGGCGGCTCACCGGTCTCCAGGGCGACTACGTCACCCCCGTCCCCGCCCAACAGCGCCTGGGGCCACGCTGGTTCCTCGGCAGCGCCGACGCGATCTACCAGTCGCTCAACCTCATCCACGACGAACAGCCCGACTACGTCGTGGTCTTCGGCGCCGACCACGTCTACCGCATGGACCCGCGCCAGATGCTCCGACAGCACATCTCGGGCGGCGCCGGCGTGACGGTCGCGGGCATCAAGGTGCCGCGGGATCAGGCGAGTTCGTTCGGCGTCATCAACACCGAACAGGGCGGCACACGCGTCAGCCAGTTCCTGGAGAAGCCCGAGGACCCGCCCGTGCTGGCCTCCGACCCCGACCGCGTCTTCGCCTCGATGGGCAACTACATCTTCTCCACCGACGTACTCCTCGACGCACTGCGCCGCGACGCCGACGACGAGGACTCCGTGCACGACATGGGCGGCAGCATCCTGCCGCTGCTCACCGAGCGCGGGCAGGCCCAGGTCTACGACTTCGACGAGAACGAGGTCCCGGGCGAGAGCGAACGCGACCACGGCTACTGGCGGGACGTGGGAACCCTCGACGCGTACTACGACGCGCACATGGACCTCATCTCACCCGAGCCCGTCTTCAATCTCTACAACCGCTCCTGGCCCATCTTCACCAACCAGGCGCAGCTTCCCCCGGCGAAGTTCGTGGCGGGCGGCATCGCGAGCGAGTCCATGGTCAGCACGGGCGCGATCATCGCGGGCCAGGTCACCGGCTCCGTGCTGGCCCCGGGGGTCGTCGTGGAGGAGGGCGCGGTGGTGCAGGGCGCGGTGCTGCTCCCCGGGGTACGGGTGGGACGCGGCGCGGTGGTGCGGCACTCGATCCTCGACAAGAACGTCGTCGTCCCCGAGAACGCGACGGTCGGCGTCAACAGCGAGCACGACGCGGAGTACTGCACCGTGTCGGAGGAGGGCGTCGTCGCGCTGGGGAAGGGGCAGCACGTGCGGCTGTGACGCCCGGAACGTGCGACTGGCCGCGGCGTCGTCCGCAGGCAGCGGCCACCCCCGCAGCCGTCGGCCACCCATGGAAATACAACCCCAACTTCCCTCGTACGAAAGCGAGTCGAGAGACGGCGCGGGCGCCACCCGGGACGGCGCTCACCTGTGAGGACCCCGGCACGTTACCTTCACCGACCCCCTTCACCGACGCCCTTTCACGCTGCACGCCCGCCGCTCTACAGTCGGTCAATTCCCGGTGGGTTACCGGGAGTTCTCGCAGCCCTCCCGTCTCCCGGTGTTCCAGGCTGCCTTCGCTCATTCGCTGGAGAACCCTTTGACTGAACTCCGTCGTCTCGGCATGCCCCGGCGTCCCTCCCGCCCGGTGCCGCAGAATCGCCGTAACAACCCTGCCGCTCAGGGAAGTTCGGGATTTCTCCGACGGGAGTTCATGAGGCCGGCGTATCGCACGGGGTCTTCCAGCGAGGCGCTCGCCGCGGCACGCCGCACACAGCTCCACAGGGGACTCGGCCTGGTGCTCGGCGTCTTCACGCTGTACGCGCTGGTCTCCTCCTTCGTACCGGAGTGGCTCGCCGCCCCCGTCGGCGGCGGCCTCCAGGTCGGCGAACTGGCCGCCGTGGCACAGGTGCTGGCCGTCGCCTTCGGTGTCTTCCGCCACGACCGGCATGCGCGACGGCACATCGAACCGCTCGCCCAGCGCGTCTCCACCCGCGAACCGGGCCGCTACGGCGAGCGGTTCACGGCACCGGCGGCCAAGCCCGCAACGGGGCTCGCCACGGCCACGCCGCCGGCCCGTCGCGCCGAACCGGCCGTGGACACGACCGCCGCCGAGCCCGCAGCAGCCGCATACGCCGCCTACGCCGCCGACCCCTCCGCATTCGCAGACGAGGCCGCGCCCACCTTCAACGCCTTCGACTCCTCAAGGGCGTTCGCCGGACGGACCCCCGGCACGCTCGGCTCGGTCCGTACTGCGAGGGCCACCTCATGAGCCAGCTCACCGACGAACGCGTCATCGCGATCTCCGTCTTCCTCGTCTTCCTCGCGGGCTCCCTCTTCCTGTCCATGCTGACGAGCCCCGACCTCCAGGACGGCGCCGACGACTTCTACGCCTGGCACAGCAGCCTCCCCGGCACCGGGAACCAGATCGCGCCGCCCTCGGCCATGCGCCAAGGCCTCGCCCTGACGGCCGACTTCCTCTCCGCGGCCGGTGTGCTCTACCTCTGCGGGGTCGTCGCCACGGCGAGCTACGACGGCGTGCTGCTCGTCGCGGCCACCGCCCTCTCACCGCTTCTGCTGAAGGTCTGGCTGGCCGAACGCCTCCCGGCCGGACCCGGCTGGTCCCTCGGCGACATACTCGCCCGCTACCTCACACCGGGCCCGGCCCGCCTGGCCGCCGGCGTAGCGACGCTCGTGGTCTCCCTGCCGCTGCTCGTCGCACAGCTCATCCCGATCGGCCAGATCACCGCCGCGCTGATGGGACTGCCCGAAGACCAGGGCGAGATGGCGGGCATCGCCCTCGTCGGCGTCCTGATCCTCTCCTGCGCGGCGATAGGGGGCGTACGCGGTTCCACGCTGCTCCAGATCGTCAAGACCGCCGTACTCGTGCTGATCGGGCCGCTGCTCGCCATGGCGGTGCTCGCCTCCTTCGACTGGGACTACGGAGCCGTGCTCGCCCGCGCCGCACAGGGCAGCGGCACCGGCGAGGGCTACCTCGCCCACGGCCACCTCTTCGGCACCGGCCTCACCGGCCGCCTCGACACCCTCAGCCTCGCCGTCACCCTGCTGCTGGGCACGGCGTTCCTGCCGCATCTGCTCATGCGCCTGTCCACGAGCCGTACGGCCGAGACCGCACGCCGCGCGGGCAGTTGGGCCGTCTCCACGATCTGCGTGCTGTGCGCCGCGGCAGTCGTCGTCGGCTACGGAATCCAGGCGCTCGTCGGCGCCGAGGGCCTGCGCGGGGCGGGCCCGCACGGCGGCGACAACCTGCTGCTGGTGGCCGCCGCCCTCAACGGAGGCGACCCCGGCAGCCCCGACAACCCCGGCACGCTGCTGACGTTCGTCTGCTGCACGGCGTTCCTCGCCGTACTGGCCTCCGCGTCGGTGCTGCTGCTGTCCGGCTCCGCCGCGATCGTCCACGACATGGGCCGCAGGCGGAACTCGCCCTCCGGGCAGAGCGTCACGCACCGGCCGCGGCAGGCGCGGCTCGCGATGACGGCGGTGGGCGCCGTCTGCATCAGCCTCGCCGTCCTCGGCCGCCACGCCGGCGCCCAGTTCTGGCTGACCGTCGCCTACACCGAGGCCGCAACGGTCGTGCTTCCCGCCCTCGCCTACAGCCTGCTGTGGCGGGACTTCACCGTCCGCGGGCTGCGCTGGTGCGTCTACGGGGGCACGCTCGTCGCGCTCACGCTGCTCGCCCTGTCACCGGCGGTCTCCGGCGGCCCGCACGCCCTCTGGCCCGACGCCGACTGGAACCTCGTACCGCTGCACTCCCCGGGCCTCATCACCGTCCCGGCGGCCTTCCTCCTCGGCTGGGCGGGCACCCGCCTCCCCACCCCGCTCCTCCAACGCCGATCGGCCGCCGAACCCCAGGCCGGACCCCAACAGGCCGCCGAGCACGAGGACTTGCTGGCGGGAAGCGGGAGCGGTCGCGCGCGCGGCAGCGCGAGCGGGCCCGGCAGCGGCGCCGGGACGCGGCGCGACTGAGGGGCACCGGCCCGGGGCCCCTCCGAGTCGAGCCTTTGACCTGGGCGGTGTTCTGCGGGACAGTAGCTGTATGACACCTGTAAGACAGAGCGACGAGTCCGGGACGGCGTCCGGGTCCTCGAAGTCCCCCAAGGGGTCCCAAGGGGGGCGTGCAGAGCGCCATCGCCGTTCCTCGTCTCAGGCCGCCCTCGGCCGCAGCAGGCTTGCGCAGGTCCGTCTCCGTACGGACGAACTCGAAGCGCTTCGTGACGTCATGCGCACTCTCAACATCGACTCCACGTCTGACGCCCTGCGGGAGGGCCTGCACCTTCTCGCTCGCGAGGCAGGCGAGGTACGGGCCGCCGAGGAGATCCGCGCCTTCTACGGCGACCGGTCCGCACCTCTCCCCGAGGGAGTCCTGCCGCCGACGGACGCCGAACTCGAAGAGGCAGACCGATCGGAGTGGTAGACGCGGGGACGGCGGCGGCAATGCGCGGCGAGGTCTGGGGATGTGCCCTGCCCCAGCCCCTCGGCCCGCATCCCGTGATCGTCCTGACCTCCGACAAGATCGCTGCACCGCTGGCCGCTGTCACCGTCGTCCTGATCACCGGCACATCGGGACCGGCCTCCACGCACATCCCCCTAGGCCCGGACGCCGGACTCACGAAGTACGAAGAGTCGTATGCCAATTGCGCCGACCTGCACACGGTCGCCAAGTCCCGGCTGCGCCGCAGGCTCGGACTGCTGGCACCCGGAGAACTGAGAGCGGTGGAGGCTGCGGTACGGCTGATCCTCGGCCTTCAGCACTGAGCCGCGGGGTCCGCTGAGCCGCTCCGGAGACCGCGCCCGGCCCGTAGCACCGGGGCTCTGACAGGTCCCTTTTCGCCCCTTCGTGCACATGTTGCACCGAAAATCCCCCCTGCATACGCTGCCTGAAGTGACCCCTGACGGAAGCGGTGACCCCGCGCCTCACAGCGCGTACGGGACCGGCGCGGCGCGAGACGGTGACGAGGGACCGCCGAGGGCCGCCCCTCCGGGACGTACCGGCGGGCCGCAGGCCGAGGAGCCCCACGCGCCATCCGAAGGGATTCCCCACGGAGCATCCGAAGGCCCACTCCTCACGGAGTCCGTACGTCTCGGCGACGGAGGATACGAGCACGTACGGACGCGGACCGTCTGGAACGGCCTGACCCCCGCCCGCTTTCCCGAGCTGATCGTGCGGCCCGCCTCCGAGCACGAGATCCCCGAAGTCCTCGCATACGCAAGGGAGAAGGGCCTGCGCGTATCGGTCCGCTCCGGCGGTCACAACTGGACCGGCGCCCCGCTCCGCGACGGCGCGCTCCTGCTCGACCTCTGCCGCCTGACGCGCTGCGACGTAGACCCCGACTCGTCCACCGCGACCGTCGGCCCGGCCGTCACGGGCGGCATGCTCGCCGCCGAACTGGCCCGCCACAGGCTGTCGTTCCCCACCGGGCACTGCCCGGACGTGGCCCTCGGCGGCTATCTGCTCGGCGGCGGACTCGGCTGGAACGGCCGCGAACTCGGCCCCGCCTGCCGCTACGTGGAGGAGATCCAGGCCGTCACGGCCGACGGCCGCACCCTCACATGCAGCGAGAGCGAGCACGCGGATCTCTTCTGGGCGTCCCGTGGCGCCGGACCCGGGCTCTTCGCCGTCGTCACACGCTTCCGGCTGCGCCTCCTCCCGCAGCCCGGCTCGATCATGACGGCGTCCCTCACCTTCCCCCTCACGGAAGCGGAACGCGCAGGAGCCTGGGCGCTGCGCACGGCGCGGGAGTCGCCGCCGAACGTCGAGTTCAGCCTCGTAGTGAAGGCGTCCGGGCCGCCCGCGGGCGCCACCGGTGCCACCGGCCCCCGGCTGAGGCTGGAGGCGAGCGTCTTCGCCGAGACGCGGAAGGCAGCGGCGGCAGCGCTCGCACCCGTGGACGCCTGCCCCTTCGCCGGACACGCCCTCGAACTCCGGCCCGTGGAGCCGACGTCGTTCAGAAGTCTCTACGAGGGCACGGGCGAGAGGTGGCCGTCCGAGCACCGCTACGTCGTGGACACCCTCTGGTCCACGGACTCCTACGAGACCCAACTCGCCCGCGCCACAAGACTGATCGCCCACGCCCCCTCGCAGCACTCCCTCGCGCTCGTCCCCTTCGAGCCCGTCACCCCCGACCCGGACGGCACGCGCCACGGGGACATGGCCTTCTCGGCGCTCGGCCGCTCCTACGCGGCCGTGTTCGCGGTATGGGACGAACCGGAGGCCGACGACGCGAACATCCGCTGGCTGCGTGAGGGCATGGACGTACTCGATCCGTACGGCACGGGCAGCCACTACGTGGGGGAGGCGGATCTGACGGCAGGGCGCTCGCGGTCCCGTCGTTCGTACGCCCCCGCCGACTGGGAGAGGCTCCGGCGCCTGAGGCGACGCTGGGACCCGGCGGGCCTCTTCCACGGCTACCTCACCCCCTGAGGCCCAAGCGGACCGCTGAGGCCAAAGCGGACCGCTGAGAGCCAAGCGGGCCGCTGAGAGCCAAGCGGGCCGCTGAGCCCCAGGCCGCGAGATCCGTTCCGGCGAACCCCCAACCCATGTTTCGGTCAGGCCCGAAAGAGGTGCAACAAGAGCGCCCGGCAGTGCACCCTCGACGACGGGCAGCGGTGCTCCGGACGTGGTCCGGGGAGGGCCGGAGCACCGCACCACCCGCGCGCCCGCGGGCCAGTTCGCGGTTACGCTCGTGAACCGGGAGGCGGTTCCACAGGACCCGTCCCCGCGCACGGACCGCGAGCCCGCAAGCCCACGAGCCCGCGAATCGCCCCGGCGGATCGGTGGTGTACGGCATGCCTGAACTGCCCGATGTCGAAGGCTTCCGCAAGGTCCTCGACTCCTGCGCCCGCAACCGCCGCATCGAGCACGTGGACGTGTACGACGCGGGCGTCCTCCACGACGTGGGCGAGCAGCGCTTCCGGTGTGAACTGGAAGGGCGCCGCTTCACCAGGCCCGAGCGCCACGGCAAATGGCTTCTCGCCCCCACCGGCGGTCCCACCGTCATGCTGCACTTCGGCATGACCGGCCAACTGCTGTGCTGCCGCCCCGAGGACGAGCGCCACGCGCACGACCGCGTCGCCTTCACCGTCGGCCGCGACCGCCAGCTCCGCTACCGCGACCAGCGCAAACTCAAGGGCCTCTGGCTCGCAGACGAGGCCGGGGTCGCCCGTACCCTCGACGCCCAGGGCCCGGACGCCGCCGCCGTCGGACGCGAGGACTTCGAGCCGCTGCTCCGCCGCCGCAGAGGCGCCGTCAAGTCGGCACTCACCGACCAGTCCGTCATCGCCGGCATCGGCAACCTCCTCGCCGACGAGATCCTCTGGCGCACCCGCCTTCATCCGTCCCGCCGCGCCGACCGCCTCACCGACGGCGAACTCGCGCGCCTGCACCGGGACATGCACTCCGTGCTGCGCTCCTCGATGCGCGCCGACCGCATACCGCCCCGCGACTCCTGGCTCACCGGCCACCGTGACGACCCCGACGGCACGTGCCCCCGCTGCGGTACGAGCCTCGAACACGGCCGTACGTCGGGCCGCAGCACGGTGTGGTGCCCGCACTGCCAGCCGAAGCAGCAGAGCTGACACCCGCCGTGCCCACCCGGGCGCACTCCGTACGCACTCACGCGCACCCCGCACGCACCCGCCCTGCCCCGGCATCCCCCCAGGTCAGGCGCCCTCTCCACCTCCGACTGGCCGACCCGTACAAGCTGCCGCAAACTGCCACAAGGGGGACGGACAGCAGAGCACGGCAACGACCCAGCAACAGCCCGTCAAGTGGGACGAACAGTGCCCGCGCGTGCCCGGAGGGACAGTTCATGAGTGGAAACAGGGCGGTCGCCTACATAGAACCCGGCGTCGTCGAGGTCCAGACGATCGACTATCCCGACCTGGAGGTGCACGACGGTCCCGGAGTGGACCCCCAGAACGTGGGCCGGGAGTGCCGTCACGGAGTGATCGTCAAGGTCCTCGCGAGCAACATCTGCGGCAGCGACCAGCACATGGTCCGCGGCCGCACCACCGCACCCTCGGACCTCGTACTCGGCCACGAGATCACCGGCGAGGTGATCGAGACCGGGCCGGACGTCGAATACATCCACACCGGAGACATCGTCTCCGTCCCCTTCAACATCGCCTGCGGACGCTGCCGCAACTGCAAGGAACGCAAGACCGGCATCTGCCTCAACGTCAATCCCGCCCGCCCCGGATCCGCCTACGGATACGTGGACATGGGCGGCTGGGTAGGCGGCCAGGCCGAATACGTGATGGTGCCCTACGCGGACTTCAACCTTCTGCGCTTCCGCGACCGCGACCAGGCCCTGGACAAGCTCCTCGACCTGACGATGCTCTCCGACATCTTCCCCACGGGCTATCACGGCTGCATCAGCGCGGGCGTCGGCCCCGGCAGCACCGTCTACATCGCGGGCGCGGGCCCCGTGGGCCTCGCCGCGGCGGCCTCGGCCCAGCTGCTGGGCGCCGCAGTCGTCATCGTCGGCGACCTCAACGACCAGCGCCTCGCCCAGGCCCGCAGCTTCGGCTGCGAGACGATCGACCTCAAGCGCGGTGCCCCCGGGGAGCAGATCGAGGACATCGTCGGCGAGCCCGAGGTCGACGCGGCGGTCGACGCCGTCGGCTTCGAGGCGAGGGGCCACGCCAAGGACGCGGGCGAGGCCCCGGCCAAGGTCCTCAACACCCTTATGGAGGTGGCCAGAGCAGGCGCTTCCCTTGGCATCCCCGGCCTCTACGTCACCGAGGACCCCGGCGGCGTCGACTCCGACGCGCAGACCGGCTCGCTGAAGATGCGCCTCGGCCTCGGCTGGGCGAAGAGCCACAGCTTCACCACGGGCCAGTGCCCCGTCATGCGCTACCACCGCCAACTGGCCATGGCGATCCTCCACGACCGCGTCCAGATCGCGAAGGCGGTCAACGCCCAGGTCATCTCCCTGGAGGACGCCCCGCGCGGCTACGCGGAGTTCGACAAGGGCGCCAGCCGCAAGTACGTGCTCAACCCGCACGGCGCGCTCGACCGCTTCAAGATGGCCGCGTAGTCCGCTTCCTGACGCCTCGTCCGGTCCGCACCACGGGGCCGCCGCGCCCGTGAACCGGACGGCTTCGGAGACGCGACAAAGGGCAGCTCCTGGCCCACGCTTGTGGGTCCAGGAGCTGCCCTTTGCGGCTTCAGCGGCTCAGAGGCCGATGGCGCCGATTACGCCACCCTCGCCGCCTTCGCCTTCGCCGGCGGTGTTCTCGGCGTCCTCGTTCTGGAGGCCGCAGAGCTGCTGGTTGGCGGCAGCGTCCGCGCGTCCACCGCCCAGGAGCGGGCCGTTGATGTTGACGAGGCCCACCTGCTCGACGCTGGAGTTGTCGTTGACGTTCTGAGTGCAGTGGATGTGGACGGGCCCGCGCGGTGCGTCGTCACCGTGGGCGGACGCGGTGCCGGCGCCGATCATGCCGACGCTGCCGACCATGGCCGCCACAATTGCGGCTTCGCGAAGCTTGGCCATTTCTTCTCCCCTTCCGAGAGGGCTTACCACGATCACTTACTGATCGTGAGTACACGGTCACAGACGGTATTCCTGAAGCGGTCGTACGGCCTTGCAACACGCCGCATCGCGCCGCTCGTCGAAGTCGTGCGGCCGCAGACGCAGTTCAGGGACCGAGTTGGAGAACCCGGTCCCTGAACTGCTCGATCGTTCAGCGCTGTTGATCGGTGTCTCCGATCAGAGGCCGATGCCGATGTCGCCGATGCTGCCGCCGTCGCCGCCTTCGGCGTCGCCGGCGGTGTTCTCGGCGTCCTCGTTGTCGAGGCCGCAGAGCTGCTGGTTGGCGCTGGCGTCGGCGTCGCCGCCGTTGAGGGCGTCGTTCACGTTCACGGTGCCGGTCTGGTTGACGACGGTGTTGTCGCCGGTGTCCTGCTCGCAGTTGATGCTGACGGACGGGGGCGTGGGCTCGTGGTGCTCGTCGCCGCACGCGGCCGCTGCACCGACGCCGACCATGCTGACGCTGCCGACCATGGCGACTACGGCAGCAGCTTCGCGAAGCTTGCGCATTTTCGTCTCCACTTTCATGAGGGGGGTGTGATGCGATCAGTGATCGCTTGACTGCACACTCGATTACAGAAGGTATCGACGCAGTACCTATTTGTCCTGTAACACGCCGCATCGCCCCACATGTCGAGGTGTGCCGTCCGTCAGATGTCAGGGGGCTGAGATCGATACCGCCCCGCGGAATCTGCGGGGATGTTCCGGCGGTCAGGCGCCGACGGTGATGCCGCCGATGACCCCGCCGGCGCCGCCGCCCGTCGGGGGCGTGGTGGTGCCGTCGGTGGGCGGAGCCGTGGGCGAGGTGTTCTCGGCGTTCTCGTTGTCGAGTCCGCAGAGCTGCTGGTTGGCGCGCTGGTCGGCGTCGCCGCCGCTGAGGAGGTCGTTGGCGTTGGCGAGCCCGCCCTCCTGGTTCGTGAGGGTGTTGTCGCCGGTGTCCTGCTCGCACTTGATGGAGGTGAGCGGCGGCTCGCCGTCTCCCTGGGCGACCGCGATGCCGGCGCCGATCATGCCGATGCTGCCGACAACGGCGACTGCGGCCGCAGCTTCGCGAAGCTTACGCATTTCATCTCCACTTCCAATGAGGGTTTGTGTGCGACGACTTACTCAAAGTGCACAGGGAGTGACAGATGGTATTCACGAGTCGGTCGCTATATGTCGAACAACACACGGTTCGGGTTGGTGTTTTCGCCTCTCGTTGCTGCTCCGCGGGACGCCCCGGCTTGCCCTATTGCGATTTCCGGCAGAAGCCGGATGGCCGTGATGCTGGGAAGTCGTGGACATGACTCGGGGACCGAGCCGTTGCCCGGTCCCCGAGTTCTTCTAGCCGTCAGTGCCGATCAGGCAGCGCCGCCGATGGTGATGCCGCCGATGACCCCGCCGTCGCCGCCGTCGGCCTCGCCGGCGGTGTTCTCGGCGTCCTCGTTGTCGAGGCCGCAGAGCTGCTGGTTGGCGCTGGCGTCGGCGTCTCCGCCGTTGAGGAGGCCGTTGACGTTGGCGGTGCCGCCCTCCTGGTTCGTGAGGGTGTTGTCGCCGGTGTCCTGGTCGCAGTCGATGCTCACGGGGGCCGACGGCGGCTCGCCGTGAGCGGCCGCGGCGCCCGCGCCGATCATGCCGACGCTGCCGACCATGGCGACTACGACTGCAGCTTCGCGAAGCTTGCGCATTTCATCTCCACTTTCTGAGGGCTTGACACGATCAGTTACTGATCGCATGTAGGCAGTCACCGACAGTATTCCCGAGAGCCCGGTCTTCCCGTGTAACACGCCGTGATGGGCGTGCCGGGCATCTGACGCAGTACGCGTTCGGTTCCGTCCGGCCGGTCTTCGAGGTCTCGGGGGAATGTGAACGAAAGGGGGTCGGCTCCGCGACGGAAGGCTGAGCCTCGCCGACGGGTGCGGGGAAGGTGGACGCCTCTCGACGGCGACGGCGTTCTGCGCGGTGAGCTGGCGTTTTGCCCGGGTGGCTTGTCGTCGGGCTGTCCGGGCAGGCGCGGAGCGCGTCCGCCGCCGTGCGCCTCGATGGAGGCGGACAACGCCGCGCGGTTGACGGGGAGTTGACTGCGGCCGGTCCGGTGCCGCCTTCGCCGTAGCTCTCTGCTGTGGTGACGCTCTGTGTCGGAACTAAGACGACGTGGCTGCTGCGAAGTCGCGTGTGCCGACGGTCCGTCGAGTTCGTCAGTTTCCGTACGGATCGCGTGGAGCCGGGACTTGGCGGACCTTGTCGACCTTGATGTAGGGGATGACGCCGTCGTTGACGGGATCTTTCTTCTTCTTGCCCGTGTAGGCGCCGGTGACCTCGATCCAGCTGTCGGGAGGCAGCGCGGTCGTCGGCGTATGACCCGTCAGGCCGATCTTCACCGGACGGGCGTCTGCGGCACAGCAGTTGAGGACCATGCGCGTCAGATACGGGGTGCCGCCGCGGTCGAGGGCCACGAAACCGGTGATCTTGATGCGGCGGTCGTCGAGGGCGCGTCCGTGGTCGTATGCCGCGCGGCTCGCGTAGTCGACGAGGTCGAGGCGTAGCGGATCGTCCGCGGGAAGCCTGGCGAACTCCCAGGTCGGCTGGAGGGCGGTGCCCGCGCGCATGGCGCTGTAGGAACCGGGCGCGGGCGGGGCGACCAGGATGAGCGCGAAGAAGGGGAGGACGAGGAGCCAGGAGACGCGGGGCTCGCGGTGGGGCTCGCCATGGCCGTGGGTGTGGACGTGGCCCTGCCCATGCCCCTGCCCCGGTCCCCGGTCGGTTTCGTGGCCTTGCCGCGCGGCGTTCTCCGCTACGGGGTCCGGTCGGCGGGCGCTGCGGGAGCCTCGTATCTCGTACCAGACCGTGGCGAGTGCCGCGGCGATCAGTACGAAGCCGGCAGCCAGAAGCAGCGGGCGCAACCCGGCCTTGACGTACCGCAGATAGAGGTCGGTGAAGCCCGCGCGCAGTACCGCGCCGCCGATGAGGAAGAGCACGACCGCCTGTGCCGTCCGGTTCACAGCAGCACCGCCCCCGTCAGCGCCGACACGACGACGGCCAGCGCGAACGTGGCCGGGGCGAAGCGCAGCGCGAAGCCCCGGCCGAACGTGGCGGTCTGCATCGCGAAGAGCTTCAGATCGATCATCGGCCCCACGACGAGGAACGCCAGTCGGGCGGTGAGCGAGAACTGGGTCAGCGAGGCGGCCACGAACGCGTCGGCCTCCGAGCAGATCGACAGCAGCACCGCGAGTACCGCCAGCGCGAGGACCGAGACCGCCGGATTGTCGGCGGCGGCACGCAGCCAACTCGCAGGCACGGCCGCCTTGAGCGTGGCCGCGGCCATCGCCCCGACGACGAGGAAGCCGCCCGCGTGCATGACGTCGTGCCGTACGGAATCCCAGAAGGCCGCACCCTTGCCGAGGCCCTCGGAGGACGGGTGGGCCGGTGGACGCAGCCAGTCGGCGCGGCCCAGCCGCTGCCACAGCCAGCCCATCGCGCACGCCACCACGAGGCTGGCCACGAAGCGGGCGAGCACCATCTCCGGCTGCCCCGGGAACGCGACGGCGGTGGCGGTCAGCACGATGGGGTTGATCGCGGGGGCGGAGAGCAGGAAGGCGAGGGCCGCCGCGGGCGTGACGCCCCTGCGTACGAGCGCACCGGCCACCGGCACGGACGCGCACTCGCATCCGGGGAGCGCCGCACCGGCCGCCCCCGCGACCGGTACCGCCAGCGCGGGCCTGCTGGGCAGCGCGCGTGCGAAGAACGACGGGGGCACGAACACCGCGATCACCGCGGAGAGCAGCACGCCGAGCACGAGGAACGGCAGGGCCTGCACGACGACCGCGACGAACACCGTCATCCAGTCCTGCACCCCGGGCGAGGACACCGCCCGGCGTATCGGCCCCTGCATGGCGACCACCGAGAGCAGCAACAGGATGAGCAGATGCGACGAGTTGAACCGCCGCTCCGTGGGCTCCTCCACCGGAGCGCCGCCCTCGCCGCTCCCCCCGGCGTCGCGGGGGCCGGACGCGGAGGAGGCTGCTCTGGTCGTCGTGGTCACGGCGCGCGGTACCTCCGGTACGGAAGGGGGCCCTTCCGGGACGGTTCTCCTCCAGCTCAGAGCCGGTTCCGGTCAGTCTGCTTCGCGGGTCGCCGCGGGTGAGGGGCGTTGTACGGATGTGATGAAAGCGGGGCGGGGTGCCCGGGTTCGGGCGGGTTCGGGCGGGAGCGGGAGCGGTCCGGCGGGGCCCGGGGGCAGTTGGCGGTGGACGGTCACTGGCCGGGAAGTGATCGGAGTTCGTCGCCCAGTTCGGGGGAGGTGATCTCATGTCCCCGGCCGAAGCTCTTGAAGACTGCGACGTTCTTGCTCTGTACGTACCTGTACGCATAAGAGACTTCGATCTGCCGGCATCGAGGGCAGAGGAGATTCGCCACGAACGGGGACAGGGGGACGGGCCCCTCCGGTCCCAGCAGGTAGAAGATCTCGTTGCCGACGGGACGGTCCCAGGAGAATGTCCGGCGTTCGAAGTCCGGGTGGTCGCCCATCGCATGGTCGGCGACGATGTCGAACGATCGTGACCTCGGCTGGTAGACGCAGGAGACGGTGAACAGCCATGGGACGTCCCTGAGGAACTGAGCCCGGTCCAGGACGCATTCAAGATGAGGTGCGCACTCGCTGACGCGCAGGGCGAACTCGGGCCCGCTCTTGGGCTTGTCGCCGTGGGCGGCCCGATTGCGCTCCTCTCTCAGGGCGTTGAGGTGTTCGACGACCCCCGGGGTGCCAGGCGTGCCTTGAAGGGCTCCCTGGAGTCCAGCCATCAGATCCGGGTGGGCAGTTGCCAAGGAGCGGAGGCCGTCCAGCCACGTCGTCCACGCTCCGAACATGGCGCCTCGTAGATAGGCCTTTCGGAGCTGGGACAAGTTGCGTCGACCGGACGCTTGCGAGTCATGCGGACCGTCCGACCGGGCTTCGCTCTGTTCGAGGAGCAGTGCCGCTGCGGTGACGGAGATCGTGACGGCGAGCGTTTCGGCTGCGTCGAGCAGTGCCTCGTACTGGTCTCTGGGAGTGTGGGCTTGTTGCAGCGTCCGGACGGCACGGGCGACGGGGTGCGGCAGGGTGCTCCTGGCCTGAGTCAGTAACTCGGCGTTCCACGTAGGCCGGTTGACGCTGTTGCCCCGGGACACTCCCTCTCGCGCGTTCGGTCCCGGGCGCTGATCCGGCCCCGTAGGAGGAGAGTCGGAGTTCGGTAAGACCCCGCGGGACGACGGTACGGATGCGATCACTTGTGGCTGTGGCTGTGGCTGTGACGAGGACGCGCGTTGCGCCGGATCCTCCGATTGCGGCTGCCGATCAGGCGGGTGGGTACGTGATGCCGTAACGGAACCGCTCGATTGTGCCGGGGACCCTGACGGGGCGGCCGGTTGGCTCCGGAGTGGCCGTTGCCGCCTGTGCCATCGCCAACGCCTGAGGAGCAGTCGGAGCCATGCGGGGACGACACCGAACGTGACGACCATCGTGACGATGGCGAGGAAGGTGTCCAGCCAGAGCGGCAGGGGGCTGGGCTCGGCGGGCGGAGTCGTGGGGATGGAGATCCCGGCGATCAGGCCCCATCCGATCGTGTGCCAGAACGCCCAATCACGGTAGAGGGGCGCGTCATACAGCCTGAAGACAGCGTTTCGCCGCTTGGGCAGCGGTGGCGGCGGGCCGGTTCGGTACGTTGCGTCATGCTGCATGCGCATATGGTGCCCGGCTGCGCCGACTGATGACTACGGTTGTATGTGGAATTGTTCTATATCGGTTGCGTAGCGGCACTACCCCTCACGCGAATTTCCACAGGCGGTGGACAACTATCCGCGTGCAGCCCCCTGTTGGGCGGTCGCCCCTCAGCGCCCCGGCCCAACTGCCCACGCACAGCCCGGATTCCGGCGCCTGCCGACGCCGTCGGGACGGAGAACTACGAAGGCCCCGGCCGGTCTCCCGGTCGGGGCCTTCGTTCAGCCCGGTGAGGCTGGGCGGAGGATACGAGATTCGAACTCGTGAGGGGTTGCCCCCAACACGCTTTCCAAGCGTGCGCCCTAGGCCACTAGGCGAATCCTCCGCCGCAAACACTACAAGACGCCGGGGCGTGCTTGCGAACTCGATCCCTCGTGCGGGCATCGGGTACTGTTGGGCGCAGCCCCTCACGTGGCGCTATCTCTCTGAACTCCCCCAGGGCCGGAAGGCAGCAAGGGTAGGAGGGCTCTGGCGGGTGCGTGAGGGGCGTTCGCGTTCCGTAGCGGCGGCGAGGCGGGCGATTCTCGGTGTGCCAGGGGATCGGCCGAGATCGTCGCGGGGCGTGTGTGACGGCCTCGTGCCGGAGCGGGGCCAGGGCGGCGCGGCTTGTCGGTCCGCACCTATATCGTCGGGGGTGTGTCGTCCCTCGCCCTGTACCGCCGGTATCGCCCCGAGACCTTCGCGGAGGTCATCGGGCAAGAGCACGTGACCGATCCGTTGCAGCAGGCCCTGCGCAACAACCGCGTCAATCACGCCTATCTCTTCAGCGGCCCCCGCGGCTGCGGCAAGACGACCAGTGCGCGCATCCTCGCGCGTTGTCTCAACTGCGAGCAGGGGCCTACGCCTTCGCCCTGCGGTGAGTGCCGCTCGTGCCGTGATCTCGCCCGTAACGGGCCCGGTTCGATCGATGTGATCGAGATCGACGCGGCGTCGCACGGCGGTGTGGACGACGCACGGGAGTTGAGGGAGAAGGCGTTCTTCGGGCCCGCGTCGAGCCGTTACAAGATCTATATCGTCGACGAGGCGCACATGGTCACGTCGGCGGGCTTCAACGCGCTGCTGAAGGTGGTCGAAGAGCCGCCTGAGCACCTGAAGTTCATCTTCGCGACGACCGAGCCGGAGAAGGTCATCGGGACGATCCGGTCGCGTACGCACCACTATCCGTTCCGGCTCGTGCCGCCGGGGACGCTGCGTGACCATCTGGCCGAGGTGTGTGAACGGGAGTCGATCGCCGTCGAGGAGGCCGTGCTGCCGCTGGCCGTACGTGCGGGGGCGGGCTCGGTGCGGGACGCGATGTCGGTGATGGACCAGTTGCTGGCGGGCGCGGGCGAGGACGGCGTGACGTACGCCATGGCCACGGCCCTGCTCGGCTACACCGACAGCGCGCTGCTGGACGAGGTCGTGGAGTCCTTCGCGACGGGGGACGGGGCGCGGGCGTTCGAGATCGTGGACCGGGTCGTAGAGGGCGGCCATGATCCGCGGCGGTTCGTGACCGATCTGCTGGAGCGGCTGCGGGATCTCGTGATCATCGCTGCCGTACCGGAGGCCGTGGAGAAGGGCCTGATCGACGCACCGGCCGACGTGGTCGAGGGGATGCGGGCGCAGGCCGCGGCGTTCGGGCCCGCGGAGTTGAGCCGTGCCGCGGACGTCGTCAACGACGGTCTTACGGAGATGCGGGGGGCGACGTCGCCGCGGCTTCAGCTTGAGTTGATCTGTGCGCGGGTGCTGCTGCCTGCCGCGTACGGGGACGAGCGGTCGGTGCAGGCGCGGCTGGACAGGCTGGAGCGGGGCGCGGCGTTCGCGGGGGGCGGTACGGCCGCACTGCCGACTGCCTCGGCGGGCCCGTCCGCCTCGGCGGCACCGTCCGCCTCGGCGGGGTCTGCGACGGCTGCGGCGCCTCCGGCACAGGCCGCCGCACCGGGCGCCCCTGAGCAGCCTCCAGCCCCTGGTCCGGCGCCGGCGGCCCCCCAGGCTCCGGCCGCTTCGGGCACTCCGGGCGCTCCTGCGGCTCCCGCCGCTCCCGCTGCTTCCGGCACTACCGATGGGGCTTCCGCCGAGTCCGCTTCCGCGTCGTCCGGGGGCGCTTCCGGCAGGCGGCCCGGTGCTTGGCCGACCGGGCCCGGAGCCGGAGCGGCCGGTGGCGGAGCGGACGATCAGGGCTCCGGTACGGAAAAGGCCGGGCCGGATGCGCAGGGCGAGGCGCCGGGCGGGCAGCAGGGCCGTACGCCCGGGGCGTGGCCGGGCAGTTCCGGCGCGGGTTCCGGCGCCGCTGCCGGTGGCGGCCGTGGCGCTCCCGGAGCGTCCGTGCCCGCGCCCACGGAGCGGGAGTCGGCGGCGGCGCCCGCGCCCGCCGGGCCCTCCGCGACCGCGCATCACGACGCGGAGTCCGCGCCCGCGCCCGCCGCCCAGGACCCGGCCCAGGGCGCCGCGCAGGTGCGGCAGATGTGGCCGCAGATCCTGGAGGCCGTGAAGAACAGGCGCCGCTTCACCTGGATTCTGCTGAGTCAGAACGCGCAGATCGTGGGCTTCGACGGTTCCACCCTCCAGCTCGGCTTCTCCAACCCGGGTGCGCGCGACAGCTTCGTGGGCGGCGGCAGCGAGGACGTACTGCTGGGGGCGCTGAACGACGCGCTGGGCGTGCAGTGGAAGATCGAGGCGATCGTCGATCCGTCCGGAGGCACGGGTGCGCGGGGTGCAGGCGGGCCGCCCGGGGGCGGGGCTCCCGGAGGCGGCTTCGGCGGCACGGGCGGACCGGGCGGACCGGGCGGACCGGGTCCCGGTGGCTCCGCCGGACCCTCCGCTTCTCCGGCATTCTCTTCGGCGTCCACCGCGTCATCGGCGGGCTCGACGCCGGGCGGTGCGGGTACGGGAGGCGGCGGTGCGCCCCCACAGGCCCGGGCCCGATCGCAGGCTTACGCACCCAACCAGGCCCAGGGAGCGGCGAGTACGGGCCCGCGGCAGGCGCTGGCCACGGCGCAGGCGGATGCGCGAGGGGCGGTGCGTGGCGACGGTTCGTATGGCGCCGCGACGGTCCCCGGGCCCTCGGGAGCGGTGCCGCCGGGCGCCCAGGCCGGGCACGCGCCCTCCCCGTACGACGGTGCGCTGGCGGACGACATGCCCGCCGAGGACGATCCCGATCTCGATGAATCGGCCCTGTCCGGCCATGACTTGATCATGCGTGAGCTGGGGGCCACGGTGATCGAGGAGTTCGAGCACGAGTGACCGGCGCCGTGTCCGTCGCGGGCGGGTCGCGGGCAGGATGAGAGCAGGCTCGGCGGCCTCGCCACGGAGCACGTAGGCTCGTCCACGAGCGCAGAAAGCACGCGCAGAAAGCACGATCGGAGAGCACGCACACGAAGCGTGCGCGAGACGCACGCAACGAGTGCGGGCAGCGAGTGCTCGACGAGCATGCACAGTGCGTACGCGCAGCGAGTACGCGCAGGACCAAGACGTCTACGAGCCAGGAGCCAAGTCGTGATTCCCGGTGGTGGGGGCCAGCCCGACATGCAGCAGTTGTTGCAGCAGGCCCAGAAGATGCAGCAGGACCTCGCCGAGGCCCAGCAGGAGCTGGCCGACACCTCCGTCGAGGGGTCCTCGGGAGGTGGCCTGGTCAAGGCGACCGTGAACGGTACGGGCGAACTCCAGGGCCTCGTCATCGATCCGAAGGCGGTGGACCCGGAGGACACGGAGACCCTCGCCGACCTCGTTCTCGCGGCGGTGCGGGACGCGGTGGGCAGCGCCGAGGAGCTCCAGCAGCAGAAGCTCGGTCCGCTCGCCCAGGGGCTCGGCGGCGGTGGCGGGATGCCGGGTCTGCCCTTCTGACGACGGCGACCGGCGACCCTGCCCGGCGCTCCGCGGCCGATGCCCGGCGCCCTGCGAAAGCCCTGCCCAAAGGAACGCCCGCGGGGTCCGGGCTCGTTCACGTCGTAAGAGCCGCAACGGAAGCCGTAACGAAGAGTCGTAACGAAAAGCCGTAACGGAAGCATTGACGAAAGAGGCGCACGTCGGCACCGCCGGTCCCCAGGCCGGAGGTCGGCGCGAGCCGTCAGCGAGCGAGCCACAGCGAGTAGCGAGTATCGAGTCGAGCCGCAGGCAGAACGGGAGAATCCGTGTACGAAGGCGTGGTTCAGGACCTCATCGACGAACTCGGCAGACTGCCGGGCGTGGGTCCCAAGAGCGCGCAGCGGATAGCCTTCCACGTCCTCCAGGCCGAGCCCGCCGACGTTCGACGCCTCGCGCACGCCCTGACCGAGGTGAAGGAGAAGGTCCGCTTCTGCGTGGTGTGCGGCAACGTCGCACAGGAGGAGAAGTGCCGCGTCTGCGCGGACACTCGCCGTGACGGCAGCGTCATCTGCGTGGTCGAGGAGCCCAAGGACGTGGTCGCGATCGAGCGGACGCGGGAGTTCCGTGGCCGGTACCACGTGCTGGGCGGCGCGATCAGCCCCATCGAGGGCGTAGGCCCCGACGATCTGCGTATTCGCGAGCTGATGGCACGGCTCGCGGACGGTGCCGTCACCGAGTTGATCCTCGCCACAGACCCCAATCTCGAAGGGGAGGCGACGGCCACGTACCTCGCGCGTATGGTCTCAAGCATGGGGCTGAAAGTGACGCGCCTGGCAAGCGGCCTCCCCGTCGGGGGAGACCTGGAGTACGCGGACGAGGTCACGCTGGGGCGGGCCTTCGAGGGAAGAAGGTTGCTGGATGTCTGAGGCCACACTGAATGCGATCAAGGACAATCCCGACGACTTCGCCGTCCAGATCTCCGACCAGATCGAGAGCTTCATCGTCTCCGTGACCGAGGTGGCGAAGGGCGACGACCCGGACAGCGCGATCCCCTACCTTCTGCTGGAGCTGTCCCAACTCCTGCTCGCCGGCGGCCGGTTGGGCGCACATGAGGACTTCGTTCCCGTCGACAGGTACGAGCCGGACACCGGGCCCGAGCCGGACGTGGACGAGATGCGGCTCAAGCTGGCCACGCTGCTCGACCCGGTGGACGTCTACTCCGAGGTCTTCGACCCGTACGAGCCGCGCACCGCTCCCGTCGCCTGCCGTATCTCCGACGCGCTCGCCGATGTGATCACCGATCTGCGCCACGGGATGGCGCACTACAGCGAGGGCAGGGTGAGCGAGGCCCTGTGGTGGTGGCAGTTCTCGTATCTGTCGAACTGGGGCCCGACGGCCTCGGCGGCGCTGCGCGCGCTCCAGTCGCTGGTGGCGCACGTACGTCTGGACACCCCGCTCGACGCGCTCGACGGGCTGGACACGGACAGCGAGGCCGACGAGGACGACAGCGCGCTGGAGAAGGAGGCAGGCGCGGTGATGGCCGCCGAGATCGGCGTACCGCTGGGCATGCAGCCGGACGGCCGCCGTAGCTGAGCGGAGTCAGGGCCTCCGTAGACCGAGAACGTCTCCCGACTCCGCGGAACCCACTGCGGCTGCTTGAACCCACTGCGGCTGTGGAACTCACTGTGACCGCGGAACCACCGCGACCGCGGAACCCACCGCGACCGGGGGCGCACCGCAAGCCCCCACCCGCCCTGCGAGTCCGGTGCCATCCCTCACAGTGCACCGCGGGCGATGAGTCTTCCCGCCGCCACCGGTCCCCACTGGCAGGACCGGTGAAGCGACGCGAGGGAGGCGACGAGATGGGCAAGCGGTTCACGGCCACACTGCGCAAGGGCCCCGACGTGGGCGGCTGGACGTATGTCGTCTGGCCGGACTCCGTCGAGTACTTCGGTACTCGCGGCCTGGTGAAGGTGCGGGGCACCATCGACGGCCATCCGTTCCGCAGCTCGTTCATGGCGCTGGGCGACGGCCGGCACAAGCTGCCCGTGAGGGCCGAGGTGCGCAGGGCGATCGGCAAGGAGGCGGGGGAGAGCGTGACCGTGCACCTGGAGGAGCGGATCCAAGGAGCCGGGGAGCAGGTGCCGGGAAGGGACTGAGACTTCGCCCCGCTGCCGTTATCGTGGCTGGTTGTTGCGTTGCCGAGCGTGAGGGGCGTCTTTACACTCCGTTACGAGTGGCACGAAGCGACGGCGGAGGTAGCGGAGGTACTCGTATGGCCCGGGTGTGGGAAGCGGACCCTTCCGCGTTATTCACGCGGCGGCTGGGGAAGTCCGCGGCGGAGCTGGGCAAGACCGAGGACGACGACGGCTGTCCCGACATCTGGGAGCTGGACAACGGCGACATCGCCGTCATCGGCCGTGATCTGACCGCGGATTACGAATCGCGTCTGCCCGCTGACGCCTCCATCGCCGCCGACGAACGGCTCGTCGTCATCCCCGGCGTCACGCTGCGCGCCGCGAAACCGGACATCGCCGATGACTGAGGAGCCAGGCGGCCTCGCGCTCGATCCGTCGCTCGGCGTCCGGCTCGAACTGGCCGCGTACAGAAGCGACTTCCGCCTGCGGCGGACGGCGGTGCCGCCCGGACGCGCGGGATGGAAGTTCGAACGGCGGCAGCACTTCGAGGAGCGCTCCTCGCCGAGCTGGGAGGCGTTCACCAGAGGCGAGTGGCAGGAGGCGCTGCGCCTGACCGGCGAACGGCGCCACCACTGGCGGAACAGGGCCAAGGAGGATCTGGGGCGTGCCACTCCCTTCCACCGGGTGCGGGTCGTCGAGGAGCCGCTGACGCCGTATATGCAGTGGGAGTTGCACGCTCTGCGGGTCCAGGGCGAGAGCGGCATGCCGGTGCGGGTCGTCGGCGGCGACAGGCTGAGTCCCTTGGAGAGCGCGGGCCCGCTGCCGGAGGTCGTGGTGCTGGGCGGCCAGGTGCTCTACGAGATCCTCTACACGGACGAGGGGCTTCTGCACGGCGGCGTCCGCTACACCGATCCCGGGCTGATCGCGCGCTGGGAGAGGTTCATCAAGCAGCTCTTCGAGGAAGGCGAGGAGGTCGTCTCCTACGTCGACAGGTACGTGTCACACTTGCCCGCCCCGATGACGATCCAGGTAGCAGACCATCAGTAACAGCAGTGGAAACGACCCGAACTCCGGCGGTACCCACTCGGACCTGTCGGGGTCCTCGCGTGACGTGGTGCAGGCCGGGCAGGTCAGCGGCGGCGTCCACTTCCACGGCCGCCAAGACGACCCGGGCCAGGTTTCCCGCCAGCCGCCACCGCGCCAACTGCCCGGCGACTTACGCCACTTCGTCAATCGCACCGCCGAACTCCAGAGCCTCGACGCGACGTTGACCACCGGAGGCGACCCGTTCGTACCGCCCGTGTGCGTCATCGCCGGTACGGCGGGCGCGGGCAAGACGGCGCTGGCGCTGCGCTGGGCGCACCAGGTCAAGGACCGCTTCCCCGACGGCCAGCTCTACGTCAACCTCCGCGGCTACGACCCCGGTGAGCCCGTCGCCGCGGAGGAGGTGCTGCCGCGGTTCCTCACCGCCCTCGGCGTCGCGGCGAGCGCGGTCCCCACCGACCCCGACAGCGCCGCCGCGCTCTACCGGACGCTGCTCGCCGACCGCCGGATGCTGGTCTTCCTCGACAACGCCGCGACGGTCGCCCAGGTGCGTCCGCTGCTGCCCGGCAACGCCCACTGCCTCACCATCGTCACCAGCCGCAGCAGGCTCTCCCCCCTCGCCGTCCGCGACGGCGCCGACCGGCTGACCCTGGGCACCCTGGACGAACCGGAGGCGGTGGCCCTGCTGCGTACCGTCACGGCCGGGCACCGCGCCGACGACGACTCGGAGAAGCTCGCCGAACTCGCCCGTCTGTGCGCCCACTTGCCGCTGGCGCTGCGTATAGCCGCCGAACGTGCCGCCACGCACCCCCATATGAGCCTCGACGAGCTGATCAGCGACCTGTGCGACGAGTCGGCGCTGTGGGACGCGCTCAGCACGGGCGACGAGGAGGAGGCCGAGGCCGTCAGGGCGGTCTTCGCCTGGTCCTACCGTGCGCTGTCGCCGGACGCCGCCCGGCTGTTCCGGCTGCTGGGGCTGCACCCGGGGCCGGAGTTCGGGCTGCACGCGGTGGCGGCGCTGGCCGGAGTGAGCGTACGAAGGGCACGGCAGCTCCTCGATGTGCTGGTCGGCGCGCATCTGCTGGAGCAGACGGCACCTGACCGCTTCGAGTTCCACGATCTGCTGCGTGCCTACGCGGGCGACCAGGCGCAGCGCGAGGAGTCCGGCGAGGAGCGGGAGGCCGCGCTGCGCAGGGTGCTCGACTGGTATCTGCACACGGCCGACTCCGCGCAGGGATGGATCAAGCCGCATGGGAAGCGCCTGCCGTCGCAGCCGCCGGCCGAGGGCGTCACGCCTGTCTCCTTCGCCGACTACGACCAGGCCGTGGACTGGGCGGAGCGGGAGCACGCCAACTTCCTGCCCGCCGTGAGAGCGGCGGTGAACGACGGACTCGACGTGTACGCCTGGCAGTTGGCGGCCGTGCTGTGGAACGCGAAGGCGCCGTCCTCGCTGACCGCCGACTGGCTGCCCATGGGTCAGGCGGGGCTGGAGGCCGCCCGCCGGACCGGTGACCGTGCGGCGCAGGCGCTGCTGCTGGAGAGTTTCGGATTCGGATATACGAAGCTGAACCGGCCCGCGGAGGCGCTCGAAGCGCACGCGGAGGCGCTGGAGATCCGGCGCGAGATCGGCGACCGTGCGGGCGAGGCCGATTCGCTGAACGCGCTCGGCCTCGTCCATCTGCGTAAGCGGGAGCTGGGCCGGGCAGAGGCCAGGCTGGAGGAGGCCGCGGCGCTCTTCGCCGAGCTGGGCGAGGCACGGCGGCAGACGGTGACACAGGCCAACCTCGCGCTGGTGCGCTTCCGCGCGGGCGAGTCGGAGCGAGCCGCGGAGGACATCGAGGAGGCCCTCGCGGCCCACCGCGCACGCAACGACGCACGGAGCACGGGCAACGCCCTGTGGGTGCTCAGCGGCATCCGGCTCGAACTCGGTGAGGCGAGGGACGCGCTCAACACCGCGGAGGAAGCGGTGAAGATCGCCCTCGATCTGCGCAGCCATGTGGCGGAGGGCTGCTGGCTGCTGGCGCTCGGCGACGCTCAGCAGGCCCTCGGCGAACACGGCGAGGCGCTCACGGCGTACGGGCGTTCCGCGACGCTGCACCGGCGGCTCGGCGACCGCAGCCGTGAGGCGCTGGCATGGCAGGGCACTGGCGAGACGTACCACCGGCTCGGCCGCGACGAGGAGGCCGCCGCCTTCCACCGCAGGGCGGCGACGGCGCATCGCGAACTGGGCGACGCCTGGAGCGAGGCGGTGGCACTGGACGGGCTCGCGCGGGCGCTGCACGGGGAGGACCCGGAGGCGGCGAGGGCGCAGTGGACGGAGTGCCTGCGGCTGCTCGGCGGCTACGAGGACGCGCGTGCCCGGCGGTTGAGGGCGGAGGTCCGTGAGCGGCTGGGCGAGGGTCCGGCGGACGGCGCGGACGGCGCGGACGGCGCGGACGGCCCGGGGGACGCGGGGGACGCCTGAAGTCTGTTCCGTCCGACTCATCCCAACTTGCGCCTATACCATGCGCGATCGACCACGAGTGAAGCGTCTGCTGCGGATCGTCACGGATGACTGGCGTTCGCCGCACGGCACTTCGCCCTCACACCGCCGTAAGGCACCCGCCCGCCCTGAGTCCGTGGGCCGCGGCGGGCCGCTATTTCGCCGGCTCCAGCGACGACGCGATGTCCTCCAGGTCCTTCGTCAGCGCCCTCTCCACGGTCTTGGCGCCTATGCCGCCGAAGAGCTTGCCGATCACTCCGCCGAAGCCGTTCTTCTTCTCCGTACGGGAGCCGCCGAAGACCAGCCGTACGGAGGTCGCGCCGTCGCCGTCGGGGTGGAGGGTGTACTCCGAGGTGTAGTGCACGCCGCGGGAGTCGGCCTCCACGACGAAGCGCTCCGGGGACTCGCAGGCGGTCACCCACATCTCCTCGGTGGCCTCCTTGCCGAACATCAGCCGGGTCTCCCGCCACCGGGTGCCGACGCCGAAGGGCGCCTCGCTGAGCACCTCGACGCGTTCGATGCCGCTGATCACGCGCGGGGAGTTCTCGATGTCGGTCATCCTCTCCCACACCCGCATTGGTGGCGCTGCCATTCGGTGTTCGACGGTCAGCTGCCACGTGCTCATGTGAGTGCCCTTCTGCTGGAGGCCGCGTCGTCATCCGGATCGTTGGCCGGAATCCGATCAGCAGTGTCCGACAACTGACCCCATGCGTCGAGGGGCTGACATCGGAGTCTGCGCATGTTGTGTGCGGAATCGGCAGTCTGTGACGCCGGGTGCGGAGGGCCGGTGTTCGGCTGCGAGCGTTCGCCCGGGACTCGGGCTCGCAGTCAACTCATGTGCAGGGGGCGGTAGTTGGAGAGTCCGACGGATGCGGCCGGCTCCGTTGCGGGCTTCCGCGTCCGGTGCGCCGGCCGTACTCCGTCCGTCATGAGGTCAGTTGTCGCCTTCCTCGCGCGGAGGAACGTAGAACGCCGTCGTGCCGCGCACGGCCGACGCCACCACGTCCTCGGGCGCACCCGAGGCCGCGTACGCCTCGCCCCAGGCGTCGCTGCTGCGCGTCATGCACTCGCGCGCCTCGTCGGAGGTCTCCCACTCCCTGGGGTCGCCGATGGATACGCCCGCGAGATGGAGGCCGAGGCCGAGCACCGTGAGATCCCAGCCGACGCCGACCGCCCCGGGCCCGAACTGGTCCCAGAACTCCGGCGGAACGACCGCCACATGCTCCAGCTCGAAGAGCGTCTCCTCCTCGCCCTCGGGCGTCAGCCGCACCTCGACCTCGCTGAAGCCGGGGTTCTCGCCCATCTCCCAGCTCACCTTCAGCAGCCGGGGCGGCTCGCAGGTCAGGATCTCGCCGCCCGCGTTGCCGTGGAGCTGATATCGCCCGCCGAGCTTGAGGTCGCCGCTCACGGGCAGGAACCAGCGCCTGACGCGCTCGGGGTCCGTGCAGGCGTCCCAGACGTCCTCGACGGCGGCGTCGTACTTGCGGCGCAGCAGGACCGTGCGGGCCTCCTGCCCCTCCACGTCCCGGGTGCCCACCTTGCGGTGGATGTCGTTGATCTGCTCGACGAAGTCGCTCATCACTGCTCCTCGCTGCCGGTGGTGTCCGCACCGGCGTCCTTCCTGCGGCGCTCGCGCTTGCCGCGCGCCAGTTCCGTGCCGAGCGCGTCGAGCCGCTGCTCCCAGAAGCCGCGGAAGCGCTCCAGCCATGTGTCGATCTCGCGCAGGGGAGCGGCCTCGACGGCGTAGAGCCGCCGGGTGCCCTCTGCCCGTACGGAGGTGAAGCCCGCCTCGCGCAGCACCCGCAGATGCTGGGAGACGGCGGGCTGGGAGATGCCGAACTCGGCCTGGATCGCGCCCGAGACGGCGCCGGAGGTCTGCTCACCGTCGGCGAGCAGCTCCAGGATTCGGCGGCGTACCGGGTCTCCCAGGACATCCAATGCGTGCACGGAGACAACATATACAGCCGTCGCTTATATAAGCCAGTGCTGAATCAAAGTCCGGTCCTGGGGCAAAGCCGGTCCTGGATCGAAGCCGGTGTTGAAGGGGCCCGGCGACGCGCGGGATGCTGCGTACGTACGCGGGCGGGAACGGCGGGGACGTCCGCGAGGCGTCGGGTGAGCTGCGGGGGCGGGGTCGGCCGGGATGGAGCAGAGAGGCGTTCACAACTCCTTCTCGGGCAGCGCGACTTATGTGATCCAGGCCGGGAACATCTTCGGCGACGTACGGTTCCACGGTGCCCCGGCGGAGACCGCGCAGGACGCCGCGGCGCGTGAGCTGGCCCGTGCCGTCCACGCCCGTTGGCGGGACGAGGCCGCGGCACGCGGCCTGGCCGACCGGGCGCGCCCGGCGGTGCGCTGGACCGCGGAGCGGGCGGCGGCCGATCACGAGGCGAACGTGGGCGCAGCCGTGCCCGAGCGGGGCGACGGGCTCTCCGCACTGACCGGCGCCTACCGTGCGCTCCCCGCGCGGCGGTTGGTGATCCTCGGCGGGCCCGGAGCGGGAAAGACCTCGCTCGCGGTGCTGCTGATGCTGGAGCTGCTGCGGGCCTGGACGTCCGATGCGCCGGTGCCCGTCATCGTCCCGGCGGGGTCCTGGGACCCGGAGCGCGAGCATCTGCACACCTGGTTCGCCCGCCGGGTCCACCAGGACTACGGAACGCGGCGGCTGGACCGGCGGGCCGTACGGGAGCTCGTAAGGGATCTGCGGGTGCTTCCCGTGATCGACGGCTTCGACGAACTGCCCGCCCCCGCACGGACGAAGGCGCTGGCCGGTCTCAACCGGGCGCTGGGCGACGACGCTCCGCTGATCCTCACCTCGCGGACCGCCGAGTACGCACAGGCGGCGGGGACCGAGGAGGTGCTGGCGTCGGCGGCCGTCGTACGGGCGGAGCCGGTGACCGCGTCCGCCGCCGCGGACTATCTCAGGCGTACGAGCCACCCCGAACGCCTCGGACGCTGGGAGGAGTTGCTGGCGACACTGGCCGCCGACGACGGTCATCCCGTGGTGCGCGCACTGTCCTCGCCGCTGATGCTGTGGCTGACGCGCACCGTGTACGCGGGGCCGGGGGCGGCGCCCGGCGAGCTGCTGGACCGTTCGCGCTTTCCCGACGCGGCGGCGGTCGAGCGCCATCTGCTGGACTCGCTGGTACCGGCGGTGTTCCCGGCCGGGCCCGCATCGCCCGACGGGCCGCGCGGCGCGCGTAGTCGGGGGCCGGCGCGTGCGGAGCGCTGGCTGCGGTTCCTGGC
The DNA here is from genome assembly GCF_022524345.1 of Streptomyces marispadix. Classification (NCBI taxonomy): domain Bacteria; kingdom Bacillati; phylum Actinomycetota; class Actinomycetes; order Kitasatosporales; family Streptomycetaceae; genus Streptomyces; species Streptomyces marispadix. The sequence continues at coordinate 3,683,768 of NZ_JAKWJU010000002.1, forward strand.
CGCGCATCTCACGCGGCTGGGCACCCGGGAGTTCGCCTGGTGGCAGTTGCACCGAGCCAGGCTGCCCGCGCTGCTCGGCGTACCGGCGCTCTTCGCGGGTGTCGGACTGCTGCTCTTCGGGATGGCGGGGCTGACGGCGTGGGTCACCGGGGGCGCGGCTCAGCGGGAAGCCGTGGCCGAGGGGGCTTCGGGGTCGCTCGTCCTGGCTCTCTTGGGCGCCGTAGTGCACCGGGTGCTGCTGGCCACGCGAGGGGATATGCCGCAGCGCCCGGTGAACCTGCTCCGCAGGCGGCGTCCGCAACTGGCGGCGCTGCTGGCCGTGGTGGTGGGTTTCGCTGCGGCGGTGCAGTTCCTGCTTCGGGACGGGCCGCTGGCGGTGCTCGCGATCGTTCTGCCCGGACTGCTGATGCTCGTACTCGGTGTTCCCGCGGACCCGGAGCGGGCGTTCGGGCCCGTGGAACTCCTGGACGAGCAGCGCCGGAGCACGGTGCTGACGCTGTCGCTGGTGAGCCCGGCGCTCGGCGCCGTGGGCGCGGCCGTGGCGGGCGGCGACGCGACGACCCTCACCGCGGCGTGGGTGGTCGGCAGCGTCGGGGCGGCGGGCACGCTCGTGGTGCTCAGCCCGTGGAGCCACTGGCTGCTCACCCGTGCTCTGCTCGCCTCGGTAGGGCGCTGCCCTGGCGGCTGGTGGCGTTCCTCGGCGAGGCGCACCGGGTGGGCGTGCTGCGGCAGACGGCCGGTACGTACGAGTTCCGGCACGCGCTGTTGCAGGAACGGCTCGCCGTACAAGTACGCGGGGGCGTGGCCCGGAGGGGCGCGGTGCCGCGGACGGGCCGGGCGGAACGCGACGGCGGACCGGCCGCTGCAACAGGGGGCGGACCGGCCGCCGCAACAGGCGATGTGCGGGTCTTCCGGTCGCCGCCGGCACGGCGGCCCTGGGCGAGGGCCGCGGGCTACGCACTGCCGTGGACCCTCGCCGCGCTGCGTGTCGTCCAGATGAGCGTGGAGCACGACTGGGACGCGGGCGGAGCGTGGCTGCTCGTGGCGTTCCTGGCCGCGCTGCCCGTCGTGCTGGACCTGAGCGAACCGCCGGCGGCGCGCCACGGGGCCGAACTGCGCCTGTCCGCCGAGTACATCGAGACCGTCACGTCCCGGGGGCGCACGGTGTCCCTGCCCTGGGCCGACGTCGCGGAGGTGGCCGTACGGGGCGAGGAGCCCGCCGGTGCGCCGGGGCGTGCGGCGCTGCACGTCCGGCTGCGGCCGGAGGTGACACCGGCGCCCGCGCCCGGTCCGCGCCCGGACGGGGCGGGCTGGATCGCGCTGTGGCCGCTCGGCGGCGGTACCGCGGGCTCGGGGGCCGGGGGTTCGGGGGCCGTGGGAGAGATCCCGCCGGGACTGCGGGAGGCGCTCGACAGGTTCGCGGGGGAGCGCTGGACCGGGGCGCGGCCCTAGCCACGTCCGGCCGGACCCGTACGGCCCCGCCGCTCCTGGTGACGGCTCCGGTCCGTCCCGTAGCCCTGCTGCCGGGCCGGCCGCCGCGCACGTGCCGTGCCGCTGCCGCGCCGTGCCGGGCGAGGCATCGTGAAAGCCGCTGTTTCAGCCGTCGTGTGAGCTGTCTTACGTTCCCGTGTGGACGCTTCGTGAACGGGCAGGTTTGCCCGCTGGACGAGAGGGTGGGACGCCTTCTCGGTAAAATGAGCCGACCCGCGGATTTCCCTACGGAACTCCCCCCGGCCGCTGAGAGCAGGCAGGGGAAGGGCGCGAGGACTTGAGAATCGAGGAGCGAGCACACGTGGGCCTTGTCGTGCAGAAGTACGGCGGCTCCTCCGTTGCCGATGCCGAGGGCATCAAGCGCGTTGCCAAGCGGATCGTCGAAGCCAAGAAGAACGGCAACCAGGTTGTCGTCGTGGTTTCGGCGATGGGTGACACGACGGACGAGCTGATCGATCTCGCGAAGGAAGTCTCTCCCGTGCAGACGGGACGCGAGTTCGACATGCTGCTGACCGCCGGAGAGCGCATCTCCATGGCACTGCTGGCGATGGCGATCAAATCCCTCGGACACGAGGCGCAGTCGTTCACCGGAAGCCAGGCGGGCCTGATCACCGACTCCGCGCACAACAAGGCGCGGATCATCGACGTCACACCGGGCCGTATCCAGACCTCCGTCGACGAGGGCAACATCGCGATCGTCGCCGGTTTCCAGGGCGTCTCCCAGGACAGCAAGGACATCACCACCCTGGGGCGCGGCGGATCGGACACCACCGCCGTCGCGTTGGCCGCGGCGCTGAACGCGGACGTCTGTGAGATCTACACCGACGTCGACGGCGTCTTCACCGCCGACCCGCGGGTGGTGAAGAAGGCACGGAAGATCGACTGGATCTCCTTCGAGGACATGCTGGAGCTGGCCAGTTCCGGTTCGAAGGTCCTGCTGCACCGCTGCGTCGAGTACGCCCGCCGCTACAACATCCCGATCCACGTCCGGTCGTCCTTCTCCGGACTCCAGGGCACCTGGGTGAGCAGCGAGCCCCCCGGCGGTCACGAGGGGCACGGTGAGAACGTCCCCGGTGCGCAGGCCGCGTTGAAGAGCGGGCAGAGCAAGAAGAACGGGCAAGGGGAAGAAGAGTCGATGGAGCAGGCCATCATCTCGGGTGTCGCACACGACACTTCGGAGGCGAAGATCACGGTTGTCGGTGTGCCGGACAAGCCGGGCGAGGCCGCGGTGATCTTCCGCGCGATCGCGGACGCCGAGGTCAACATCGACATGGTCGTCCAGAACGTGTCGGCGGCCTCGACCGGCCTTACGGACATCTCCTTCACCCTGCCCAAGAGCGAGGGCCGCAAGGCGATCGCCGCCCTGGAGAAGGCGCAGGGCGCGATCGGCTTCGACTCGCTGCGCTACGACGACCAGATCGCGAAGATCTCGCTCGTCGGCGCCGGGATGAAGACCAACCCGGGCGTGACGGCGACCTTCTTCGAGGCGCTGTCGCAGGCCGAGGTCAACATCGAGCTGATCTCCACCTCCGAGATCCGCATCTCCGTCGTCACGCGTGAGGACGACGTCAACGAGTCGGTGCGCGCCGTGCATTCGGCGTTCGGGCTCGACAGCGAGAGCGACGAGGCCGTCGTCTACGGAGGCACAGGGCGGTGACGCCCGCCGCCCGTGCGGCCGGCCCCGGAGAGGGGCCCCGCGGCGGGTCCGGCGAGTGGTCCGGCGGCGGGGCCGGTGAGGGGTCCCGCGGCGGACCGCGCGACCGGTCCCGCGGCGGGCCCGCGGGAAGCGGCGGGCGCACGGGCAGGCCGGTCCTGGCGGTCGTCGGCGCGACGGGGGCCGTCGGGACGGTGCTCCGCGCTCTGCTTTCCGAACGGGCCGACGTCTGGGGCGAGATCAGGCTGATCGCCTCGCCTCGCTCGACCGGGCGGGTACGGGAGGTACGCGGCGAGGACATCGCGGTGCGGGCGCTCGGCGAGGAGGCGCTCGGCGGCGTCGACGTCGCCCTGTTCGCCGTGCCGGAGGAGACAGCCGCACGCTGGGCGCCGGTCGCGGCCGGGCTCGGGGCGGTCGTGGTGGACGCCTCTCGTGCGTTCCGTATGGCGGGCGATGTGCCGCTGGTCGCCGCGGAGTTCAACGCGGGCGCCGCGCGGGAGAGGCCGCGCGGCATCGTCGCGAGCCCCGGCTGCACAGCGCTGTCGACGGCCGTGGCCGTGGGGGCGCTGCACCGCGAGTGGGGGCTGACGGAGCTGGTGCTCTCCTCCTACGAGGCGGCCTCGGGCGTAGGGCGCTTCGGAGTCGAGGCGCTGCGCGGCCAGTTGGCGGCCGTGACCACGGCGGAGGCGTCGGGCGCCGAACTGGGCAGACATCCCGGGGACATCCGGCGCGCGGTGGCGGAGGGCCGGGGCAACGCGGCCGTCGCCGCGGGCGAGGAGGCCGGTCCCGGCGATCCGCACCGCATTCCCGTGGCGCTCAACGTCGTGCCGTTCGCGGGGGAGCTGGGCGAGGGCGGCTGGACGACGGAGGAGCTGGCCGCGAGGGACGAGACGCGGAGACTGCTGGAACTGCCCCGTCTGCGGGTGGCGGCGACATGTGTGCGCGTACCGGTGCTGACGGCCCACTCGACGTCCGTGCACGCGCGGTTCGGCAGCGAGGTGTGCGTACGGCGGGCGCGGGAGATCCTGGCGGGCGCGCCCGGGGTGGTGCTCTGCGACGACCCGGCGCAGGGCGACTTCCCCACGCCCGCGGACGTGGCGGGCACAGATCCCACGTGGGCGGGACGCATACGGCGGCCGGAGGACGATCCTTGCGCGCTGGAGCTGTTCGTCTGCGCGGACAATCTGCGCGGGGGGACGGCGCTCAATCTGGTGCGGATCGCCGAACTGGTCGCGCGGGAGCGGGAGTCGGGCTGAGTGCGGGTCTGAGCCGAGCGCGGGCTTGAGCCGTGCGGGCGCCGGGCCCGGTACGGATGCTGGGCGTGCACGGTGCGGTTCGAGGCCGCCGCTGCGCGGTTCGAGGCCGCCGCTGCGCGTGCCCGTGGTCGTGCGGCTAGTCGGCGAGTATCTCTTCCAGTACGTATGACGCCGCCGCACGGTCGGCCTCGCTGTCGGCCCAGGCGAGGGTGATCAGCGACTTCCACAGCGCCCAGCCGCGCCCGCGCGCCCACGCCCCCGGATCGAGTGACCCTTCCTCGTACACCGCCTCCTTGAAGATCTCGCGGCTGCCGCCCGTCAACAGCGTCCAGGCGACGGTCAGATCGCACGCGGGATCGCCGACGCCCGAGCATCCGAAGTCGATCACGGCGCTGAGGCGTCCTTCCCGCAACAGCAGATCGCCCTGGGCGACGTCGCCGTGGAACCAGGCCGGGCGGGCGTCCTCTCCGGCGTGCAGTGCCTCCTCCCAGAGGGCCTCCAGGGCGGAGGCCGCCGCCCGTGGGAGGCGGTGCGGGTGCCGGGAGCCGGTGAGTGCGTCCAGGGCGCGGCGGGTCTGGGTGTCGAAGTCGGCCCTCGCCCTCCGGCCGTCGGCCGCTGCCCGCGAGGGGGACACCGCGGAAGGAGTTGTCCGGGCCGCCGGGCGGACCGCCGTCGGTGTCGATCCTCCGCAGCGCCACCAGGAACGCCGCGAGCTCGGCTGCGAACCGGTCGGCGTCGCCGATGAGTTCGGCGCTCGCGGTCTCGCCCTCGATCCACCGGTTGACCGTCCAGTGGAACGGATAGCCCTCAGCGGGCTCGCCCTTGGCGATCGGAGACGGCACGGGCAGCGGCAGACGCGGGGCGAGCACCGGCAGCCACCGGTACTCCTTGGCCGCCTGCGCCGCGTACTCCCCGGCGCTGGGGAGGCGTACGGACATGGTCTCGCCGAGGTGGAACGTACGGTTGTCGACGCCGCCCGCCGCGACCGGTGTCACCGCGAGCCCTTCCCACTGCGGGAACTGCGCGGCGATCAGCTTCCTCACCAGGACTGCGTCGATGTGCGGACGAACTTCGGTATCGCTCACCGGCACAGGTTCGCGGCGCGGACAGGGGAGCGGAAAACGGATTTCCTCCGGCGCCCGCCGGGCCCGGGAGCGGTGGCGGCGCGGGCCCCGCGTAACGTCGCACGGGCGGTGCGCGCCGACTGTCGACGGTCCGCTGTATCCACCCCGGCATGCGAACTTCTCAGTCAAGGAAGGGTCTTGGCACTGGCGAGCGAGGAGCGCAAGGACGAGAATTTCACTCCTGGCCGCTGCAACCGGCGGTGGGGCGCGAGGCGTCTCTGTGTCCACTGCCTGGATTCGAGAGGCGCTGTGACTGTAGGGGCATCCGGGAAGAGCTGGTACGCATGAGCGCGTTCGAACGATCGTCGACGGCGATGCCAGACGCGTACAACCCTCCAAGGGGAGTGTGTGTCCAACAAGCGTGGTGGAAGCATTCGCATCCGTACTCGCGACAGCTCCCGGCACCTCCGGCACCGGCACCGGAGGCATGCCGGTGATTTCGCCGTGGTCCGCCACCCGTCCCACCCGTGTACCGGCCCAAGGCGCGGAATCTGACGACGTCATGGCCGCGGGCACGACAGTCGACCATCTGACCGAGACCTACCGCGTCCACTACAAGTCGCTGCTCGGACTCGCCGCCCTGCTGCTGGACGACACCGCCTCCTGCGAGGACGTCGTGCAGGAGGCGTTCATACGTGTCCACTCCGCGCGCAAGCGCGTGCGCGACCCGGAGAAGACCCTCGCTTATCTGCGGCAGACCGTCGTCAACCTCTCGCGGTCCGCGCTGCGGCGGCGCATCGTCGGCCTCAAGCTGCTGTCGAAGCCCATGCCGGACATGGCCAGCGCCGAGGAAGGCGCTTACGAGCAGCTCGAACGCGACGAGTTGATCCACGCGATGCGCGGTCTTCAGCGGCGCCAGCGCGAGGTGCTGGTGCTGCGCTACTTCGCGGACATGACCGAGGCGCAGGTCGCCGATGTGCTGGGGCTGTCGCTGGGCTCTGTGAAGGCATACGGCTCGCGTGGCATCGCCGCGCTCAGGGTCGCGATGGAGGCGGCTTCATGAGTGCCTACGACGATCCGGACAAGGTCCTCAGCGAGCGCTTGCGCGAACTCGTACGGCTCGCGGGCGCGGGCGAGTTGGCGGACGTGGAGTGCGAGCCTGGCGGCCCGTTCGAGCAGGGGCTGCGGCTGACGGGGCGGTCGGCCGGCGGTGCGCGCGACCAGGACGGCCAGTACAGCCATGACGGCCAGGGCGCCCAGCACGGCCACGACGCCCAGTACGACCAGGGCGCGTCGGACGACGCGGACTGGGACGAATGGGACGGCTGGGACGCCACGGCGGACTCCGCGGCGGGGCAGTCGGGCGCTGCCGGTGCGGGTGGTTCAGGCGGCAAGAGCGGGGCGGGCGGCGACCAGCTCGCGCCCGTCGCCTCTCACGAGCCGTACGGACAAGGGGGCAGGAGCAGCAGCGGCCCCCAGGAGCCCGATCTGCCCGACGGGCCGCACGCCCCCGAGACCCCCAGCGCGCCCGGTGCCCCGGACGTGCCCGAGAACCCGGACCTCCCCGGGCATTCCGCCCCCGCGACGCCGGACCTGCCGAATCTTCCCGGTGCTCCGGAACTGCCGGACGTACCGGGACCGGCGGAGCCGCCCGTGATCCCCGAGGCGCCGGACATCCTGGAGAGCCCGGAGATCCCGCCGGCGCCTGACATTCCTCCTGCGCCCGAGTTCCCCGGCATGCCCGAGGTCCCGGAGGCTCCCGAGATTCCGGAGAGCCCCGGCATCTACGACCAGCCGGAGATTCCGGACCCTCCCCAGATCGACGATCCGGTGCTTCCGGAAGTCGACCGACCTGTCGAACTCCCGGGTCCGCCCGGCGATCCCGCGTCCCCCGTGGCGCCGGATCTGCCGCGCCCGCCGGAGTTCCCTGACGCACCGCCTCCGGCCCCGGGTGGGCAGGACGCGGTCCGAGACGCGGTTACAGCCATGCATTCGAACGACCACGACGATTCGCAACTCCCGGACGGCCAGGGGCGGTTCGGGCATGAGGAGACCGCCGGGCCCATGCGCCGGGGCGCGCCCGCCCGAGGCGGGAACGGCAGGCGGCGGGCGGCCGAAGGCACCGCCGCGCTACGGCCGGTACGGAGCGGCGGCGCCGGTACGGACGGCTCAGGCGGCGGGCCCGCAGGCGCGGGCGGCGGCCGGGGCGGCCATGGTCCCGGCGGTTCCGGGGGCTCCAACGGCCCCGGCGGCTCGGGCGGTTCCGGTGGTTCCGGCGGCGGTCCCGCTTACCAGGCGGTTCCGGTGGCGGCGAGGGCGACAGCGAAGTCGAGGCCGCCCTGCGCCGGATGCTGCATCAGAGCGTGAGCCGGATCGAGCCCGCCCCCGAGTCGCTGGCCTACCTCCAGCACGCCGTGCCCGCACGGCGTGCGCACCGGCGCCGCGTACTCGTGGGCGCCGCAGCCGCCGTGGTGCTCGCCGGCGTGGGAGTCCCCGGCCTGGTGGGCAGCGGCATAGTGCCGGGCCTGCCCGGAGACTCGTCGTACAACGCGGGCGGCAACCACGACCGGTCGCAGAGCGTCGACGGCGGTGGCGGCTTCGGCGACACCCAGGGCTCCGGCAACACCGTCGGGGGCGTGGGCGCCGACGGCAGCAGGTCGGGCGGCGGCCACGGCTCGGCCTCACCGTCCCCCACGCAGGGCAGAGACGGCGGCGCCGACTCCAGCGACAATCTCGCGACGAGCGCGCCGAGTTGCGGGCGCCAGCAGCTCGGGCACGGCACCGCCTCGGAAGGCCGCCCCTCCTCCGACGGCAAGGTCTACGGCAGCTTCCGCGTCGTCAACACCTCCGCCGAGGCCTGCACCGTCGAGGGCGAGGGCGTCGTCGGCGCCTCCGCGCAGGGCCGTGCCGACATCGAGCGCATAAACGTCGTCGACCACACCCCCGGCGACGACGCGCCCGGACTTCCCGACCCGGCCCTCGCCGAGAGCGAACTGGTGCTGAAGCCGGGCGAGGCGTACGAGGTCAAGTGGGCCTGGGTGCCCAGCGAGTGCGGTCCTCCCGGGAAGCCCGACGCGGAGCCCAAGGCCGAGACGGGCAACGGACCCGAGGGCAGCCAGGGCGGCAACAACGGCAACTCCGGGGGTAACGAGGGCGATTCGGGCGGCGAGGGCGACGCCGGCGGCCACACCGACGGCGGCGGCTCGGGGGCACCGGGCGGTGACTCCGGTGGCGACACCGACAAGCAGGCCAGCGTCGTACTGAGCCACACCCCGGACGTGGGCGACCCCGCGGCGGCCGACACCGAACTCGAAGGTGCCTGCGCGGGCACGCTGTATCGCACGGGGGTCCTCGCCGTCGACGAGTGACCTCGGGGCGGGCGATGACCGGGTCGTCGGAAGAGGAGCCACCGAAGAGGGGTCCCGAAACAAGGGGGCCATGAAGGAGAGGACTGCCGGAAGACCAGGGCCGCCGACTGGCTCGGGCCGATGTACGGCCGCCGTACGGGTGCCGTTCGGGGCCCGGGGGCCGCTCCGGCCGGCGGCCTGCCCCCGGACCCGGGCCCATCGCCGGGCCCGTGCCGCAACCGCCGGATGCTCGGGGTCGTTCCGCGTGCCCCCGCACCCGCGGGCGACCGCCGTCGCGGCTCCCCGTACCGTGGAGTCGTGTACCGGTTCCTGCTGACCCCTCGGTGGTGGGGGATCAACCTCTTCTCCGTGCTGGCGATCCCGGTCTGCCTCCTGATGGGCGGCTGGCAGCTTTCACGCTTCGAGGCGCGGGTGGAGAGCCACGAACAGCAGCAGCGGACCGTCTCGGCCGCCGGTCACGCCCGCCCCGAGCCGCTGTCCCGGCTGCTGCCGGTCGACGCGGAGACCAGCGGCCGTACCGCCGAGGCCGTCGGACGCTACGACACCTCCCGGCCGCTGCTGGTGCCCGACCGGCGACTGGACGGAAAGCGCGGCTTCTACGTGCTGTCCCTGCTGCGTACGGACGCAGCACACGGCGACGACGGCAAGGCGCACGGCAAGACCCCCGGCAAGACTCACGGCCGGGAACACGACGAAGTCCCCGGCGGGAGCGGCGAGTCCGGCACCGGACGGCACGGCAAGGCGCTGCCCGTCGTACGCGGCTGGCTTCCCGGCGACGCCGACCCGTCCCGTGTGCCGCCGCCCCCGCGCGGCCTGGTGCGCGTGACCGGTGCGCTACAGGCGTCGGAGTCCCAGGGCAGCCCCGGCGTGGAGACAGGCGGCGGGCTGCCGAAGGGCCAGCTCGGCGTGATCAGCGCCGCCGCGCTCGTCAACGTGGTCCCGTACGACGTGCACGACGCCTGGATCACGGTGCAGGACATCCCCGCCGACTCGAAGCTGAGGCCGGTGCCGCCGGTACGTCCCGACAACACCGGCCTCGATATGAAGGCGTTCCAGAACCTCGGCTACACCGCCGAGTGGTTCGTCTTCGCGGGCTTCGTGGTCTTCATGTGGTTCCGGCTCTTCCGCCGGGACAGGGAGCTGGCCCAGGACGCCGCGCTCGGCATCACTCCCGGCCGTGATCCGGGGCCGGGGCAGGACCCGTCTTCGGAGCCTGACTCGGATACCGGCTCGAATCCGGAAGATGCCTCAGGGCGAAGTCGATCTCCAGCCTCAACTGCTTGATCCGCTCCTCGACCACGAGCGAGCCGTGCCCCGCGTCGTAGCGGTACACCTCGTGCGGCGCGCCCCGGCGCTCCAGTCTCCGCACGTAGTTCTCGACCTGGCGGATGGGGCAGCGCGGGTCGTTGACGCCCGCGGAGATGAAGACCGGTGCCCGTACGTCGTCGACGTAGGTGAGCGGTGAGGAGACCTCGTACCGTTCCGGCACCTCCTCGGGGGAGCCGCCGAGCAGCGTGCGGTCCAGGGACTTCAGGGCCTCCATCTCGTCGTGGTACGCGGTGACGTAGTCCGCGACCGGCACCGCCGCGAGGCCGACCGCCCAGGCGTCGGGCTGTGTGCCCAGGCCGAGCAGCGTCAGATAGCCGCCCCACGAACCGCCCCCCAGCACCAGCCGCCGGGGGTCGGCGAGCCCGGAGTCGACGGCCCACTCACGCACCGCCGCGATGTCCTCCAGCTCGATGAGGCCGACGCGGTGCTTGAGGGCGTCGGTCCACTCGCGTCCGTAGCCGGTGGAGCCTCGGTAGTTGACGCGTACGACCGCGAAGCCGTGGTCGATCCAGGCGGCGGGCTGACCGGCGAAGGCGTCGCTGTCGTGCCACGTCGGACCGCCGTGCACGTCGAAGACGGTCGGGAAGGGACCCTCGCCCTCCGGCTTCTGCACCAGGGCGTGCACCGTGCCGCCGGGGCCCTCCACCCAGGCGTCCTCGACCGGTACGGACGGCGGGGCCGCCATGCCGGGCGGGTCGAGCACGACGTCTCCGGCGGCGGAGCGCACACGGGGAGGCTGCGCGGCCGACGACCACAGGTACTCGATGCTGACCTCCCGGCCCTGCCGGGCACGGTCCGCGGCGGCGTCGGCGGACCCGGCGCCGCCGGACCCAGCGCCCGGCGCGGGCCGTACCGTCGCGTCGGCCACCGAGCCGGGCGGCGTCTCGACCCGGGTCAGGGCGCGGGACGCGATGTCGTAGCGCCACAGGTCGCTGCGGGCCTGGTGGCTGTGGGAGACCAGCAGCGCGGTGCCGTCCGGGTACCAGTCGGCGCTGACGTCCCCGGGCAGATCGATGGAGAGTTCGGTGGTGCCGCCGGTCATCGGCTCCCAGATCATCGGCTCCCAGCGGCCGCTGCGCTGGTGTGCCACGAGCAGCCGCGAGTCGTCCGCCACGGGCGCGAACCCGAGGGCGGTCAGGCCGAGTTCCTTCGTGCCGCCCTCGCTGTCGTCGAGTTCGGCGACGGTGGTGCCGTCGAGCCTCATCACCCGCAGCGCGGAGTGCATGGCGTCGCCGTGCTCGGTGTGCTCGACGACCAGCAGCGTCCCGTCGTGGGACAGGTCGGCCACCCCCGCCGACTCGCGGTGCCGGTAGATCTCGACGGGCTCCTCGCCGGGGCGGCACAGATGGATGGTCGTGCCGTCCTCGTCGGTCGAACGCCCGACGACGGCGGTGCCGTCCCTCCCGATGGCCAGTCCCGCGGGGAAGGAGGGTTCGAGACCGGGGACCACCGGCTCGTCGTCTCCGCCCTCGAAGGGCTGGCGCATCCAGATCCCGAACTCGTCACCGTCGGTGTCCGAGAACCACCAGATCTCCTCCCCGTCGGGCGTGAGCACCCCGTCGGTCGTACCGTTCGGGCGGTCCGTCACCTGGCGGTGCTCGCCCGTGGCCCGGTCCCACGCGTAAAGCTCGAACGTGCCGGTGACGTTGGAGACGTAAAGCGAGCGGTCCGGTGCGTCCTCGGCCCAGTCGGGCAGCGACACCCGGGGCGCCCGGAAGCGCTTCTCCCAGTCCGGCATGGCCGGGTCCGGCGTGACATCCGTGTTCTGCGTCATGGGTTCATTCTGCGCCGCGGGTCGGGACGGCGGAGGCGGGGGCGGAGGTACGGGAAGGACGGCCCGCATACGGCGGGAACCGGCACGGCGCCGGGGCGGGTGCGGCACCTGTTCCGGGCCCGTCCCCGCACCGGTTCCGGTCCTCTCCCCGTACCTGTTCCGGTCCATGGCCCGTTACTGGTTCCGGCATTGGTTCCGGTACTGGGACCCGGCACTGGTGCCCGGCGGGTGCCGGACCATGGCGGACCGCCCACCCTGGCCGTAGCGTCTGCACATGCCGATGAACCGAGCACACCGCAGGCTGTGCAGCTCCGAGAAGTGGGCACGCGGCGTCCGCGACCGCCTGCTGCCCTGGGCGCTGGAGGAGGTCGAACTGGGCGACGACGTACTGGAACTCGGCCCCGGATACGGCGCGAACCTACGGGTGCTGGTCGAGCAGGTGCCCCGCCTGACCGCCGTCGAGATCGACGAGGACACCACGCGGCTGCTTCAGGAACGCTGGGGCGACCGTGCCCGCGTCATCCACGGCGACGCCTCCGCACTGCCGCTGCCCGACCGCAGCTTCTCGTCCGTCGTGTGCTTCACGATGCTCCACCACGTGCCCGAGGTGGCGACGCAGGACGAGATCTTCCGCGAAGCGTTCCGTGTGCTGCGCCCCGGCGGGGTCTTCGCGGGCAGCGACAGCCAGCCGAGCCTCCGCTTCCGGCTGCTGCACATCGGCGACACGATGAACACGCTGCCGCCGGCGACCCTTCCGTCACGGCTGGAGGCGGCGGGCTTCACCGGCGTCGCGGTGGACAGGCACCCGGAGACCGGCGGCCTGCGCTTCCGCGGGCGCCGCCCGGACTGAGGCTACGGACCCCGGACCTGACGCGAGGCCCCGCCCGTCGCCCCGGGCGGCGCGAGGCCGTGCGCATAGGCCCGGGGGCCACAACTCCCGCCGCCCGGGCCCTCGTTGACGTACTCGTACACGCAGGCCGTCGCAGACCGTCGGCGCAGGCACGCGCAAGCGCGGCTCGCACCGCGCCCGTTCACCCCTCCCTCGGCACCACCGTCATCGGCAGGCTGTCCGGGTGCGCCACCGCCGAGGCGACCTCGCGGACGTTGTGGCCCGGCACCCGCTCGAACCTCCAGCGCCGCAGCACCGTCGCCAGCGTGATGACGATCTCCGTCCAGGCGAAGCCGTCGCCGATGCACTTGCGGGCCCCCGCCCCGAACGGGATGTATCCCTCGCGCGGAATCCTCGTGCCCGGCTCCTCCAGCCAGCGGTCCGGGTCGAAGCGCTCCGGCTCGTCGTAGAGGCGGCCGTCACGGTGCAGCGCGTAGAGACTGAAGGCCAGTTCGGTGCCGACGGGCACCTCCCAGCCGCCGAGTTCGACGGGCGCGGTGGCCTGCCGCATCAGCAGCGGCACCGAGTGCATACGGGAGATCTCGTGCAGCACGCGGTCCATGTAGACGAGCTTCGGTACGTCCTCGAAGGTGACCGCTCGGTCGCCTGCCACCGCGGCGATCTCGGCCAGCAGCTTCTCCTCGACCTCGGGGTGCGCCGCGAGTTCGTGGAAGGTCCAGCACAGCGTCGACGCCGTGGTCTCGGTGCCCGCGAACATGATCGCGACCAGCTCGTCCCGTACCTCGCGGTCGCTCAGCTTGTCGCCGCTGTCGGAGTCGCGTGCGGCCATCAGCAGCGAGAGCAGGTCCTCGTGGTCCTGGTCGCCCTGCTGGTGCGAGAGGGCGATGACCTCGTCGATGACGGTGCGCAGCCGCTTCGCGGCGGTGTCGAAGCGCCGGTTGGCGGGGACCGGGATGCGGTCGAGGAGTCTCGGCGTGACGGTTCTCACCAGTGCGTTCTTCAGCAGGATCGGTACGTCGCGGATCACCGCGTCCGCGGCGGGGCGGCTGATCTCCGCCGAGAACATCGTCTCGGCGAGTGTGGCGACGGAGAACTGCGCCAACTCCTCGTCCACGGCGACCGTTTGGCCCGGCCGCCACGAGTCGGCCATGGCCTGCGCACGAGTCGCCATGACCTCGGCGTAGCGGGCGATGCGCTGCTGGTGGAACATCGGCTGCATCAGCCGCCGGTGGCGCTTGTGTATGCCGGAGGGCGCGGTGGGCAGCGCGTCGCCTACGAGGTTGCGCGCCCGTATGAAGAAGCGGCCCTTGTCGAAGTTGCGGGCCTTGGTGACCAGCAACTCATGGGTGAGGTCCGCGCTGGTGACGAAGTAGACGGGCAGGGTGCCGACGTCCACGCGCACCAGATCGCCGGTGTCCCGCAGCGACTTCATGAAGTCGAGGGGGCGGCGCAGCAGGGGCAGCGCATGACCTATCAGGGGTGTGTGTCCGGGGGCTCGTGGTACGGCCTTCAGTGCAGCACTCACTTACGCAGCTCCTTACGGCGAGAGGTGGGGGGTCCGGGGGAGGTGCAGCCGGTCTGGTGTTGTCGGGTCGTGCGGGAGCCCGGCGTCGGCCGGGTGGAGCGATGGGGAGCAGTCGTCGCCGGTGCCTGCCGGGACGAAGTGCCAGGCAGACACGCGTAGTCGAGGAAGGGGCCGGGTGTCGGGGATCTGTCGGGTCAGGGCGGACGGCGCCGTGTGCGGAGCCGCCGTCCGGCGGTCTCAGACCGCTGCGGACCTGTGGATTTCGCCACGTACCGGCTGAAACGTTTCCCTCTCCGGAAGTACGTCCCACCACCACGCGACGGCCGGGATGTCCAGTGCCTCGTCGCTGTCGTCGGTCGGGGTGTCGCGGAAGGTCGAGGGCAGTTCTGCGGGGTCGTCGGGCGTCGTGTAGCGGAGCGAGCTGATGCCCCAGTCCTGGGCGCCGCGGATGAACGTCCCCAGGTTCTCCAGGTATTGGCGCAGTTGCGGGCTTCCCGTGGCGGCGAGCCCGTCACGCAGGCGCAGGAACAGGCACATGACGCGGTCGCGTTGGGCGACCGCCTCGGTCAACGCCTCGGCGGGGGTGAGCTGTTGCTCGTGCTCCAGTACGCGGAGCACGTTGAGGTAATACTGCTGGGTCCTGCTCTCCTTGTGGTACGAGAAGAGGTCGTTGTCCCAGGTGATGATGAAGTACGCCATCTCGGCGACGGCTCTGACCGCGGTGCTGTCCCGTTCGCTGGGGTGCAGTTCGTAGCCGTGGCCCATCTCCAGCAGCGGCAGTACGACCGAGGTGGCGCCGTCGTAGAGGCGCATCAGGGTGTAGTCGTTGAGGCCGGGGACGGTCTCGTTGCTGCGGTGGGACGCCTCCCACACCACGGAGAGGAAGTACTCGCGGAGGGCGTCGACCCAGCGGGCCTCCTGGCCCGGTGTCGCGTAGCGGGAGACTCTGTGGCGCAGGTCTCTCAGGCCCGTGGCGAGGGGGTTGCCGGCGAGCATGGGGACGTCGGGGTTCTGGGCGACGCGCAGCATTCGGGAGAGCACGCCCACCAACTCCGCCGGGTCCTTGCCGAGTTCGCCCTCCTCGCAGAGTCCGTCGTCGACGCCGAAGAGCCAGATGATGAAGTCCGCGAGTATGGACACGACCTCCTCGCGGCCCTCGGGGAGGACCCGGGCGGCGAAGGTGCCGATGTCGTGTGCGACGAGCCTCTCGCGCAGCTCGCGTGAACCGATGGCGTAGTCGTTCGCCCAGGCCGTCGTGCTTTCGTTGATCGCCTCGTGACGGGGATGGATCGCTGGCGGGATGGGAGAAAAAACGGGTGGAACGATCAACCCGTGCTCCACTGTCGATCACCTCGGTAATCCGGCGGCGTCGCGCCGCCATCCACTCGACCTCTCGGCAGCCGGCCGCCTCTTCGGGCCCGCTGCACCGGGTAGAACCGGCCAATACCACGTACTGCCTGCGGCGACGGCGCACTTCCGCACCTGCGGAGGCCCGACCGTCGCCGGCTGCTACATGGACGACTCCCCCATGGCAAGGGGACGTCCGGCCACAGGGAGCAGGCGTGGCACGCTGCGGACCCGGCACGGCCACAGGGAGCCTTCCCCCAGGTCACCGACGATTACACGTTCAACTACCGTCGCGGCGGGGCGAGTTGACGCCAGTGGGTGCATGGGCCCGGGGCATAGCCGGCCTCCCGGGCGGGTGCGGTCAGGGGTCCCGGCCTCACCGACCCCTCAGCCACTGCTTGAACGACGTCCACCAGGACGGGTGCTCGGCGGACGGCGCCTCGGGAGGCAACGGCACGGAGGCGGGCTCCGGCGTCTGGAGCGGCGGGAGTTCGACGGACGGTGCGCCCGCTCCCGGGCCCGTGCCGCCGTCGCGGCGGCGTGGCGCGAACTCCACGGGAAGCGAGACCAGTCGGCGGGACATCAGCGCGGTCTCCCAGCTCAGCTTCTCCTCGGGCACTGCGAGCCGAAGATCGGGGAGCCGGGTGAGGAGGGTGTCGATGCCGGTGTCGACGATGGCCCTGCCGAGATCCTGTCCGGGGCACTCGTGGGGGCCGCCGCTGAAGGCGAGATGCGAGCGGTTGCCGTGCATGGGCGTCGACTTGTCGGGGCGGATCTGCGGATCGGCGTTGCCCGCGGCGAGGCCGAGCAGCAGCAGATCCCCTGACTTGATGGTCTTGCCCGCGAGTTGGGCGTCGCCCGTCGCCCAGCGGCCGATATTGGTCGTCATCGGGGGCTCGTCCCACAGCACCTGTTCGAGAGCGTCGGGCAGCGTCATGTGCCCACCGGCCAGAGTGGCGCGGAAGCGCTGGTCGGTCAGTACGAGGCGAAGAGTGTTCGCGATGAGATTGACGGTCGGCTCGTTGGCCGAGACGAGCACGACGCGAAGGTGCTCGCGTACTTCGTCATTGGACAGCTTCGCCGGGTGCTCCAGCAGCTTCGACGCCACGTCGTGGCCCGGCTCGGCACGCTTGCGGTCCACCAGATCCTGAAGCGCGTCGGTGATGTAGTCGTTGCTCGCCACGGCGGTCTCCGAGCCGCGGATCATGTCCTTGGCGGCGTCGGTCAGCCGGGGCCCGTAGTGCTCGGGCATGCCGAAGAGCTGGGTGATCACCCGCAGCGGAAGCTGGTCGGCGAACTGCTCGACGAGATCGGCCTTCCCCTCCGGTTCGAACTCGTCGATGAGCTGGTGCGCGAAGCGCGTCACATAGCGGCGGATGCCGCGTGCTTCGAAGCGCGACAGGCTCTCGGTGACGGCTTTGCGCAGCCTTGCGTGCTCCTCGCCGTCGGCGAAGACGCACAGCGGCTGCCACATCGTCAGCGGCGCCAGCGGGTGGTCCGGGGGGACCTTGCCCTGCTGCATGTCGCGCCACAGGCGGGAGTCGCGGGAGAAGAGCGAAGGCGTGCGTGCGACCTCCAGGTTCTCCCGGTGCCCCAGTACGAGCCACGCGGGACGGTCGCCGGGCAGCAACACCGGGGCTACGGCGCCGTGTTCGCGGCGCAGGCGCTCGTACAGGGCGAGCGGGTCGGCGTCGGCCTCGGGCCCGTACAGGCGGCGCACCCCGTCGGGGCCGAGTCCGTGGGCCGGGCAGCCGGGGGGAGGGGAACCGGCGGGCGGGGAGCCGGTGCTCTCGGCGGTGCCCGCGGCGGCGCCTGCGGAGGTGTCCGTGTGGGCGCCCGAAGGGCCGTCCGTGGCACGGTCGTCGGCGCCCCGGGCGGTGCCGTGCCCGGTGCGCCCGGCGTGGTCCGCGGTGTCGTCCGTGGCGTGATCCGTCGTACGGCCCGGGGTGCTGTCCGTCGTGCTGTCCGGGACCGAGCCGGGTGGTGGAGAGGTCACTTCGCCTCCGGGGTCAGTGCGAGGGAGCGCAGGTAGTGCATGAGTCCCAGCAGGACGTCCTGGCTGGAGGAGCGCTGGCGGGCGTCGCACACGATGATCGGGACACCGGGGTCCAGATCCAGGGCGCCGCGCAGCTCCTCCACGGGGTAAGTGGGCGCCTCCGGGAAGGCGTTGACGGCGACGACGAACGGGACGGCCGACTCCTCCAGCCGTCCGATCACGTCGAAGCTCACTTCGAGGCGGCGGGTGTCGACGAGGACCACGGCTCCCAGAGCGCCCTCGAACAGGCCGTTCCACAGGAACCAGAAGCGCTGCTGTCCGGGCGTCCCGAACAGGTAGAGCACCAGCTCCTCGTTGAGGCTGATGCGTCCGAAGTCCATCGCGACGGTCGTGGCGGTCTTGCGTTCCACGCCGGCCGTGTCGTCGACGTTCTCGCTCGCCTGCGTCATCGTCTCTTCCGTCGTCAGCGGACGGATCTCGCTGACGGAACGGACCAGCGTCGTCTTGCCGACACCGAAACCGCCGACGATGACGATCTTGACCGCGGAGCTGGCGGAGGAGGGGAGTCTGTCCTCGCTCCGAGGCCCCGTCGCCGTGCCAGCCGTGTCAGAGATTCCGGAGTCCATGGATCACCGCCTCAATCAGTTCGATGTCGGGAAGGGACGGGGCCGGCGACCGCGCCTCGACCCGTTCCTCGTTCAGCAGGTCCGCCAGCAGAACGGTGATCACGCTCACGGGGAGTCCCAGGTACGCGGAGATCTCAGCGACGGAGAGCGGCGAACTGCACACGCGTAGAATCGAAGCCTGCTCGGGCTGCATCCCGACTCTCGGGGCCTCCCTCGCCACGATCAGCGTGACCAGGTCGAGGCCGCGTAATTCAGCCGGGTCGCTGCGGCCACCGGTGATCACATAGAGCCGCTCGGGCCCGCTCTCGTCCCACCCCTGAGACTCCTGGCTCATGGGGCCAATCCGCCGTCGCGCGGGGGACTGGTCAAGTGTTCGCCGATGCGGGCCACCAGGTCCCTCATGCGCCCACCGACCAGTCCTGCGTCGACGCCCTCGTCCGCGAGTACGGCGAGGTGCGCGCCCGCGCCTGCGGCCATCAAGTACATGAAGCCGCCGTTGACTTCGATGACCACCATCCGCATCCGCCCGTCGCTGTGGGGGAATTCGGCCGCGACGGCGGAGGAGAGGCTTTGCAGGCCGGAGCCGATCGCCGCCAGCCGGTCGGCCGTGTCGGTGTCGGTGTCGTGCTTGGCCATGCACAGGCCGTCCGAGGAGAGCACCACCACATGGCGGGTCTGGGGGACGGTCTCCGCGAGGTCCTTCAGCATCCAGTCCATGTCGGCACGCCGTTCCATCGCTCACTCACCCTCATCTGACGACGTGTCTCCGTCGCGGTCCGCCGCCATGGCGTTGTCGTCCGTCGTGTTCGCCTTGTCGGCCTTCTCGGCCCCCGATTTGCCGGAGTCGCCCGAGAGGCCGCTCTGCAAGTCGGCCATCCACAGGCCGGGCGCCGGTTCGTCCGCCGCGGGGCGCGACGGCGGCTGTGGCGTCGCGGAGTTACGGGCGGGAATGCCGCCGGGGCGGGCGTCCGGGCTCGGGGTACGGCGGCGGCGCTGGGGAAGCCCGTTGGCGTTCCGCTCGATCACTGGCGGTTTCTCGTCCTGCACTTCGTCTTCCTGCCGTGCGGGGCCGGTTTCCGGAAGCCAGGGTTCGTGGCGCGGCGGCGTCCGGTGGCCGTCGCCCTGCGCGGCCGGTGACGCGGCGGGCGGAGCCGCGTACCGCGATGCGGCGGAGGCGGATGCGGGCTCCGTGCGGGCGGCTGCGGGCGCCGAGGCCCCCGCGGCGGAGGCCGCCGTGGCGGATGTCCCCGCCGTGGAAGCGCCCGTGGCGGAGGCCGCCGGGGCCGCCGGCGTCTCCCGGCGCGTGGGCTCCTGCCCCGGGCCGGCGCCGATGCCGTGTGCGCGTCCCGTAGCGGGTGCGGTGGTGATCAGCTTCTTCGGTACGACCAGGACGGCACGTACGCCTCCGTACGCCGACGGCGGCAGCGAGACCTGGAAGTCGTAGGCCTGCGCAAGCCGTCCGACCACCGCGAGACCGAGGCGCGGCGACTCGCCGAGGTCGTTGAGGTCGATGCCCGCCTGGGCCTCCTTGAGCCTCAACTCGGCGCGTTCACGGGCCTCTTCGCTCAGCCCGACGCCACCGTCCTCGATCTCGATGGCGATGCCGGCGTGCACCTCGCCCGCGGTCAGATGGACGCGGGCCTTGGGCGGCGAGTAGCGCGTGGCGTTGTCGAGCAGTTCGGCGAGCGCATGGATCAGCGGCTCCACCGCGGGACCCACCACCGCGACGTCCGCCACCGAGTGCAACTCGACGCGCTGGTAGTCCAGTACCCGCGACATCGCGCCGCGCAGCACGCTGTAGACAGGGACGGCCTTGCTCCACTGCCTGCCCGGACGTGCGCCGCCGAGCACGGCGATGCTGTCCGCGAGACGGCCGATGAGGGCCGTTCCGTGGTCGAGCCGCAGCAGATCGGCGAAGAAGTCCGGCTGGCTGCCGTGCCGGTCCTCCATGCCCCGAAGGTCCGTGGCCTGCCTGTGGACGATGGCCTGCACCCGGCGCGCGATGTTGACGACGCCTCGCTGCGCCGAGTCGCGGAGGGTCTCCTCCGCCTGCACGGCGTCGATGACGGACCGCATCAACTCCTGGTGCGCGGCCTGGAATTCGCTGCTGAGGCCCTCCGACTGCGGCGTCATCGACCGCAGCACGTCCTCGGCGAACTCGCCCTCCTGAAGGCGTTCCACGGCCTCCGGCAGGCTCTGCTTGGCCAACTGGACGGTGGCGCGCTCCTGTTGGTGCAGCCGTGTCCGGAGTACGGAGAGCTGCTGAGCGTGCTGGGCCCGCAGCGCCGTCAACGCCCGTCCCCGGCGGGCCACTTCGGCCGCGACGGCAGCCACGGCCACCGTCGCTACCAGGCCGCATACGAGGACGGCAGTACGGGCGCCCCCGGGTACGAGGGGGACTGCGATGCCTGCGGCGGCTGCCGTCACGACGGCGGGCAGCAGCCAGACGAGTACCGGGCCGGACCCTTGATTTCCGGGTGACGATCCAGCACGAACCATCAGGATCCTCAAATCGGTCGAAGTGCCGGGTGAGCAGAGCGTGCGCGGGGAGCAGCGGAACGTCCGTGAAGGGGGCGCCCAAACGGCACAGGTGGTCTCAAGTCGGCGCCTGGGCGGGGGAGTTGGTCCGGTCCACTGAGCCCTTCGAAAGCATAGCCGGAAGCGATCACTGGTGACGCGGAGCATCCGGTCGGGCGCTCTTGACGGTTCATTTCGGTGCTGAAACTGAGCAGGTCAGGATAGTTTCCGCTGCAACGCAACAAATCGCCTTGAGGCGGGCAAGCGGTCGGTCAGACCGTAAGCGGAATGTGGCGAGCCGGGACGGATGCACGGTACGGGTGCCTCGCCGGGAAGCGGTGGGGTCAAGTGCAATTGAGCGCGCGGCCGCGGAACGTACGGACGGGCCCCACAGGCCGTGGATGGCGCGGTGACGCCACGCGGGCCCCCGATGGTAAAGATCAGGTGAAGATTTCACGTGGTGGGCCTGGCCGTGATGAGAACTGACGGAGCGTCACATATGGGGGGAGGCGCCGAGTCGTTGAACGGCCGTACGGCGGCAGGGATTCGGGGAGGTCAGGGCGGGGCTGCGGCAGGAGGGAGCGGTGGCGCGGTGACGCCGGGCGGGCTGCCCGGCGCGCGCTGGACGCGCAGGGCGGGCAGGCACATGGAACGCCGGACGTCGACCTACAGGACCCGTACGGGTCTCCAGTGGCGGGACCGGCGACCGCCACTGGAGACCCGTACCGGCGTGCCCCGCGATCCCGCTTCGGCGCCAGTTACTGAGGGAACGGGACCGGGGCCGGGGGCCGGACGTATGGCACGACGGATGGACCGCTGGACCGTCCCGGCGCCGGTCCCTCACTCCTCCGGACATGCGAGAGATGCGGACCCGGGTTAACCATGGAAGTGCGTCCGCGACAGCGCATGCACAAGCGCACGCGGATAAGCGCCGAGACGGCGCAGTGGGCCCGCCCCTGCTCGGCCGTGGCCGCCGACGACGATGTGCGGCCGGGGGATCACGGCCCGGAATCACGACCGGGGATCACGACCGGGGATCACGACCCCGGATTCTCGGCGGGATTCACGGGGCGACTCGTAGCGACGCCGCAGGCGCCGTCCCGGGCGCCCTTCGAAGACATCCTGCTCCCCCACGGGAGGACCCCATGACCACACTGCGCTTGGCCACATTCAACGTCGAGAACCTCTTCGCGCGCTGGCGGTTCAGGGACGCCGTCGATCCGTCGCAGGCCAACTCCCGCGGCTGGATAGTCGACGAGACGCGCTTCCAAGAGCTGGGAATGGACGACAAGGCGATCACCGGCGCGGCCGTACGGGAGATCCAGGCGGACGTGCTGTGCATGCAGGAGGTCGAGAACGTCGACACGCTCAAGAGGTTCCGCAGCCAGGCCCTCGGAGGCCGCTCCGCGTACCCCTATGTGGCGGGAGTCGACGGAAACGATCCGCGGCTGATCGACGTGGCCGTCCTCTCCAAGTTCCCGATCACGCGCATACGTTCGCACCAGCACTTCCTGGACCCCGCGAGCCCGACGGCACCCCTGTTCTCCCGTGACTGCCTCGAAGTGGACGTGGAGATCGAGACCGGCGAGACCACGAGCCGCACGGTCACGCTCTACGTCAACCACTTCAAGTCCATGATCGGCGGACGCAACCAGACCCGGGGCAAGCGGGAGCGCCAGGCCACGCAGGTCATGGATCTGGTCACCGAGCGCTTCGGCCACCAGGCCCCCGGCGAGCACCCGTTCGTGATCCTCGGCGACCTCAACGACTACCTCGAACCGAACGGCGACGGCAGCTCCGGCATCGACCAGCTCGTCACCTGGGACCAGGTCGAGAACGTCGTACGACGTCTCCCCGAGGACGAGCAGTGGACCCACTTCTGGGCAGGCGGCAACGAGTACCGCCAGCTCGACTACCTGCTCCCCTCCGCCTCCCTCGCCCAGGCCGCCCCGGCCTCCGAGACGGCCCCCGAGATCTTCCGCAAGGGCACGGCCCTACGGGCCGACCGCTACAAGGGCCCTCGCTTCCCGGGCATCGGCCTGGACAGGCCGAAGGCGTCCGACCACTGCCCGGTCGTCTTCGAACTCGACGTCACGTAGAGGGAGTTGAACGGTCCGAACGTTGGGGCGCACGTCTCGCCGGTACGGCCACCCCGGCAACCCCCGGGGGCCCGGCCCGCACCGCGGACCGGGACCCTGAGCCGGACCCCTGAGCCGGGACCCTTCAACTGAGCCCCGGGCGGCGGCCGTACGGGACGGCTGCCGCCCAGGCAGGGGCCCTTACGTGCGGTCCGCCGCGATCAGCAGATAGTGGAAGCTGCCTTCCTTGTACGCCGTCAGGAAGGACTCCTCGATCCCCGTGGCCAGCGAGGACTTCGCCCGCATCTCCCAGTACGGGATGGTCGCCTCCGTCAGGTCGACGACGCTGATCGGTGTGAGCTTGTTGGCGGCCATGGCCTTGAAGTAGTGGCTGCGCGGATGGATGTTGCAGGTGTAGTGCTCGTCGATACGGCTGACGGCCTTGGAGCGCAGGCCGGTGACG
The DNA here is from genome assembly GCF_022524345.1 of Streptomyces marispadix. Classification (NCBI taxonomy): domain Bacteria; kingdom Bacillati; phylum Actinomycetota; class Actinomycetes; order Kitasatosporales; family Streptomycetaceae; genus Streptomyces; species Streptomyces marispadix. Next base: position 3,707,106 of record NZ_JAKWJU010000002.1, read on the forward strand.
TCGTTGGAGCAGCCGGTGACGCAGACGTAGCGGCCCCCCGGTTTCAGCAGGCGGGAGTGGGCGTCGAAGAGTTCCATGAGGTCGACGTACATCGTGGACTCGTTGTTCCAGATGCCGCGGAAGGCGCCCTCCTCGAAGCCGGTGTCGAGCATGTTGCGGAAGTGGAAGCGCACCTTCCCGCTGACGCCGCGTTCCTCGGCCTGGCGGCGGGCGAAGCCGACCTGGTACTCGGAGATCGAGACGCCGTCGACCTCGCAGCCGAAGCGTTCGTGAGCCATGAAGCTCGTGCCGCCGCGGCCCGAACCGGCGTCCATCAGGCGGTCGTCGGGCCCGACATCGCCCAGGTGATCGAGGAGGAAGTCGGCCTGGGCGGTCTCCAGCCGGTGCAACTCCTCGGTGATGCGCTTCTCCCGCGTCTCCTCCGGGCCCTCCAGGACGGACGCGTCGTAGTCGCCGATGCCGTAGTGATGGTGGTAGAGGCCGTCGACCTCGCCGAGGCGCAGATTGACGGGGTCGTGCTGGTTGGTGTTCCAGTACTCCGCGACGGAACGCTGGTACGGGGTCCGCAGAACGTCCGCGGACGGCTGCGTGCGCGTGCGCGTATTCGTGCTGATGCTCGTGCTCATCGTGGTGACTCCATGATCATGTCGAGAGGGCGCCGGGCCGGTCGGGCCGTGGGCGCCGGGCGGCTTCGATCACTGGTCCGGTGTCTCCGTACGGGCACACCGGACAGGCGCCACCGGACGGGCGTCGCCTGGCAGGCTCCGCCGGACCGACGGCACCGGGCAGGTGCTACCGGGCGGGTGTCACTGAACGGGTGCGCCGTGGTACCGGCCTGTCGTGCTGTGCCATTCGCGGCTTCCGCCGAGCCAGGCCCATACGCCCGCCAGGAAGCGGGCCAGGGCGGGCGAGCCGTTCACGGCGAGGACGGCGGCTTCCTCCTCGAAGGTGTGCATGAGCTCGTCGTGGATCCGCGCGCTGGCCTCGATCGCCTCCCGCAGGGAGCACTTCTCCTCCGCGGCGATCACCCGTGGCAGGTTGGTGTCCTCGGGGTCTTCCTTGGCCATCGAGTACAGGTCGTTGAGCAGCACGCTCGCGCTCCCCGCCATGGTGAAGGCTCTTCTCACCCGCGGATCGGCGAACTCCCACGGCGGAAGCTCGTATCCGGCGAGCACGTCGATCAGCACCATGCACGGCACGAAGCTGTTCTCGTGCCGGTGCATCAGGTACTCCCACACCGACGGCATCTGCCCCGTGGTGCGCCAGACCGCCTCCTGGTTGTACGCCACGAACATGATGGACAGCGCATGCTGAAGCCGTGCCGACTGTGCCGTCGAGGCGTAGCGGGAGAGGTTGTCGAGACTGTCGCTCAGCGCGGTCATGACCGGGTCGTCGCGCAGGGTCTCCGCGAGCTGCGGGGCGTAGCGTCTGGGCAGATGCGCAGGGTCGATGGCCGCGAAGGCGATCGCCAGGCGCTGACCGAGGCGTTCCGGGTCGGCCTCCTCGGCCTCCCCGTCGACGTAGTGGTCGTCGACTGACCATTCCGCCAGCGCGCACTTCGCCGCCGCGAGCAGCCGGTCGGCGTCGTCGGTCTCGGGATGCGCGAGCATGATCAGCCGGCCGAAGCCCGCGGCGCGGACCCGGTCGAGCTGGCCCGGGTAGACGCCGACCTCCTCGGCCCATGCGACCAGCCGCTCGTTGACCTCCTCGCCGAGGGCCGGATCGTCGCGGATCGCCGGAGGGCAGTACAACTCCGGGACGGAGGACGGCTTTTCGTCTCTACGGGCTGAATCGTCGTCGGTACGTGCCGACTCGGCGGGCGGCGCGGCGGCGATTCTCAGGCCGGAACTGCCGAGCCCGGTCGGGCCGGAGGGCAGTCGGCGGCCCGGCCGGGCGGTCCGGCCGGTGAGAAGGGACGCGGCGTCGGGGGGCGCGGTGATCGCATGCCCGGCCGGACGCGCGGCAGCCGGTGGTGGGGCGCTTGGTGGTGCCGTGAGGCGGGCCGCCGAAGTGCCCAGCCCCCGGGGCCCGATGGGCACCCTCCGTACCGCGCCGCCCTGCCTCGTCGGCAGGGCACGAGCGTGGGCACCATGACCGTTCGGCCCTCTCCCGGCGCCCGGACGGTGGAGGCTCCGCGGCGCGGGCCGTTCCGGATCGGACAGCATGGCGGTCACGAGACTCGCCATCTCATGACTGGTCGACGGGGCGAATAGACGGGAAAGCAACGACACTCTCCACTCTCCTCAACTGATCGTGGTCTGCCGGGCTACGGCGTGAGGGAGGGGAGGGGATCAGTCGCTGGCGCGAGAGACCTCGACGTTCTCGAGGATGCCGATGGCGTCCGGGACGAGGACCGCCGCGGAGTAGTAGGTGCTCACCAGGTAGGAGATGACGGCGCGGTCGTCGATGCCCATGAACCGTACGTTCAGGCCCGGTTCGTATTCGTCGGGCAGCCCCGTCTGATGCAGGGCCACCACGCCCTGGTCCTCCTCGCCGGTGCGCACGGCGATGATCGAGGAGGTCTGTCCGCCCACCACGGGGATCTTGCCGCAGGGGAGGAGCGGCACGCCCCGCCAGGCGGGGATCTGGTTCCCGCCGAGATCGGTGCTTCCGAAGTAGATCCCCCGCTTGTTGCACTCACGGCCGAAGGCGGCGATCGCCTTGGGATGTGCGAACAGATAGCGGGTCTTGCGGCGCATGCTCAGCAGCTCGTCCAGATCGTCCGGCGTGGGCGGCCCGGAGAGCGTCTGGATGCGCTGGTCGTAGTCGGCGTTGTGCAGCAGCCCGAACTCCTTGTTGTTGACCATCTCGTTCTCCTGGCGCTCGCGGAGCGCCTCGATGGTCAGCCGAAGCTGCTGTTCCGTCTGGTTCATCGGCTCGTTGTAGAGGTCGGCGACGCGGCTGTGAATCCGCAACACGGTCTGCGCGACGCTCAGTTCGTACTCGCGGGGCGACAACTCGTAGTCGACGAACGTGCCGGGCAGCCGCTGCTCGCCGACATGGCCCGCGGCCAGATCGATGTCCGCCTCGCCGCGGTTGTTGGTCCGGTGACCCCCGTCGGACAGCGCCCGCTGTACGTGCTCGTCCAGGTGCCCATGTTGGTCGGCCACCGCCCTGTACGCCTGCTGCGGCAGCGCCAGCACGACACACGAGGTCGCGGCACGCGCCGTGAACTCCCACTTGCTGTCGTCGCCGGCCAGCACCTGCCCGCCGAAGAACTGACCGTCCGCCAGCACATCCGTCACGGTGTCGCTGTCGTACTTGCCGGGCGTGACCTTCTCGACCTTGCCGTGCACGATCAGGAACACGTGGTCCGCGTCCTGGCCGGCCTCCGCGATGACCTGACCGGGCTCGTAGTCCTGCTGCTGGAACCTGTCGGCCAGCACGCCCAGCGCCGTGGGCTCGTCGAACCCACGCAGCAACGGCAGTTCACCCAGCTCGGCCGGGACGACCTGCACCCTGGAGCCGGTCTTGACGAACGTTATACGCCCGTCGCCCACGGCGTAGCTCAGCCGGCGGTTGACCCGGTAGACACCGCCCGCCACCTCGACCCAGGGCAGCGACCGCAGCAGCCACCGCGAGCTGATGCCCTGCATCTGTGGCTGGGTCTTGGTTGTGGTCGCAAGATTCCGTGCGGCCCCCGTGGTGAGGCTGAGCTGCTGCTCCGACCCGCCGCCGTCCGCTGCGGGAGTCAAGCTTGTCTCGACCGACATAGTCCTCACTTTCTGCGCGCTCGTCGCCGCATGGCAAAGCAGAGGTCCCTTGAGACCTCATACCGCCAAACGGGTTACGTCCAGCAACCATGTGTAGCGCGGAGTGACCCTCGTTGGCTCTAGTTGTACAAGGCGACCGGTTGCACCAAATTCCGCGCACGCCCCGCGAACAACCCTTCACACCTTCGCGATCAAGGAAAGGAGGGGTCGGACGTTTACTGACGTCGGGATTCGTCGACTGGCCGAGTCAGCCGTCGCGCGACCGATCCGTCGCCCCCTCGTCACCGGCCTTTGCAGGAAATCGACAAAGGCTCGGCAACTCGGCAACTCGGCAACTCGGCAAGTCGGCAACTAGGCCATGCGGAACGGGAGTTGGGGGGCGCGTGCCCCGTATGGAGCGCCGTCCGCCGACGTGCGGGGCGCGTACAGGGTGCGTGCGGCGTGCGTGCGGGGTGCGGACACCGGGACGACGAGCCCGTGTGCCGCCTGGCAATTCGGCGGCCCGGGGCGGGAGTTGACCGATGCGACCAGACGGTTGCCGGGTCTGTGAGGGGGTCGCTCGTTCGTAGGAAACAACGCTGCTGCGGCCCTTAGTCGGCGTGGCGCTCGTGCTGCCGGGCAGCACCAGACCGCGCCGGCTGTGGCCCGCCGGCCGTCGGGGACGTACGGCGACGGGCCGCAGCGGCCGATGCCGGATCACTACCGAAGGAGGACTTGATGCGACGGGTCGTCACCAATGCGCTCGGAGTCGGGGCCGCGGCGGCATTTCTCATCCTGGGAGGCTCGCAGACCGCCCAGGCAGCGACGGGCGATCTCGTGATCAACGGGCAGCACTACCAGAACCCCAGCGGCTGCTACCCGGTCAACGGCTCGGCTTCGATCCAGAACGACACCGACGCCCGCGTCACCGTGCACCCTGACCCCGGCTGCACCGGCCCGGAGACCGGATGGATCAGCCCGGGGGGAGGCGGCACGCTGATGCCTGTCTACGGGGTCAAGGTGCCGTGACGGGTTACATGAGCTGAAAGCCGTTTCCCGAGAGCTCCGCTCTGCGGGGGCCGCTACTCCACCAGAGCCCGCGCCGCGTCGAGCGCCAGCGCCCACGGGTACGCCCGCCGGTCCCCCTGGCCCGGCGGGTGCGGCCGGAAGCCGCCTTCCCCGTACAGGACTTGGACGCCGACGCCGCGCAAGGTCTCGATGCTGCGGTCGAATTGGGGATGCGTGGCGTACGCCGAGTTGACGCACGGCATCACCACGAGCGGGCGGCGCTTGCCGATGGCCTCGGTGACGTAGGCGGTGACGAAGTCGGGCGTCAGCCCGAGGGCCACCGTGTTGACCTTGTTCAGCGTGGCCGGGGCCAGCATCGCCGCGTCCGCGGGTGGCCAGACTTCGCCCTCGTCGACGCGGCGCGGCATGCTACGTACCGGATGCCCGGACTTTCGTTCCAGCGTGGGGAGTTCGTCGGCGAGCCAGTCGGCCGCGGTCGGTGTCAGCCCCGCGCATACCGTCCAGCCGTCGGCCTGTGCACGCTCGACGACGTCGGGGAGATCCAGCACGGGCGGGGCAGCGCAGGCGAGGAGATGCAGCACGCGAGAAGCCATGCTGGACATCCCACCATCTCGCCCGCCGCGAGACCTCGCCGGTGGAGATCGCGCGCCGACTCCAGGAGAGGGTGACGAGAGGGCCGAGGGCCGTCACGCCAGGAGGGAACGCCAGCGTTCGGCCGACTCCAGCATGTCCAGGATGACCCGCTCCAGGAACGTCCCAGCCCTGTTCAGCCGTTGCCCCACGGGACTGTCGGGCCCGAGAGCCCCGGCCGCCTCGATCGCGGCCCGTGCCGAATCGAGCGTCAGACGGGAGCTGACCACGATCGAGTGGTACCAGGCGTCGTCGTCGATCACGTAGATGTCGCGACGCCGCTGCGGATCGCGCTCGCGCCGGACATAACCCTGCTGGACAAGGAAGTTCACGGCCACGGAGACGGAGGCCGGGCTGACCTTCAGTCTGCGCGTCAGCTCGGCCGCGGTACGCCTGCCGTCCTCGGACAGCAACAGGTCGACGTGGACGCGCGCCGTCATCCTCGGCATCCCCGACCTGACGGCCAACTCGATGATCTCCTCTTCCATTTCCGACGTGCCGCCCGGCGGTCCGGACGTCCGCGGGGGCGCCGGCGTGCCACGCCGCGCCCGCTGGACCGTATCCGCGTGCGCCTGCCGGGGCCGGTAGCCGCCGGGGCCGCCGTTGCGTCCGACCTCACGGCTGATCGTGGAGGTCGGCCGGTCGAGCCGCCTGGCGATCTCGGCGTAGGAGAGCCCTTCGCCGAGTCCGGCCGCGATGCGATGCCGCTCCTGCTGGGTCAGTCGTCCTCCTGGCATGCCCGCCAGTATTGCCTTCGCCGTCATTCATTGCAACGGCGCGTTGCGTTCGATGCCAGCGTCATCGCATCAGTTTTCCGCCTCTGAACTGCGTAAATGATTCGTGGTCGATTGACCGTGCCTTGAATGCAACGTAGCTTTCACATTCTATTGAACGCCAACGAATGCCGACTATCGCGAGTGAGGACGGCGAACGACCATGGGCGAATCCCTGCATGAACCCCTCCACGCCGTCACGGCGATGCCGACCGAGCGCCTGTCCGGCTGCCCCTTCGACCCGCCGGCCGAGTTGACCGACGCCCGCCGGCACGGCCCCATCAGCCGCTTCACCCACTCCGGCGGAAAACCAGGCTGGCTGATCACCGGATACGACCTCGTCAGGTCGGTCCTGGCCGACTCCCGATTCAGCTCGCGCAAAGAGCTGCTGAACGTGGTCGACTTCGAGGTTCCTCCGGCGCCGCCCGGCGAGTTCCTCCTCATGGACGAGCCACAGCACGGGCGCTACCGCAAGCCGCTGGCGGGCAAGTTCACCGTGCGGCGGATGCGAATGCTCACCGAGCGCGTCGAGCAGATCACCGCCGAACGCCTGGACGCCATGGAGAATGCCGGACCTCCGGCGGACCTGGTGACCGCGTTCGCCAAGCCGGTCCCCGCCATCGTCATCTGCGAACTCCTCGGCGTGCCATACGAGGACCGGGGCTCCTTCCAGGAGCAGATCGAGACGTTCCTCAGCGGGGAGACAAGCGACGAGGAACTGATCGCGGCCTACACCGCGACTCAGGAATACCTCGCGGAGCTGGTGGCCGCCAAGCGCGCGAACCCCTCCGACGACGTACTCAGCGACCTCACCGACAGCGATCTGAACGATGAGGAGCTGAAGGGGATCAGCCTGATTCTGCTGGCGGCCGGGTTCGACACCACCGCGAACATGCTGGCCCTCGGCACCTTCGCGCTGTTGCAGAACCCGGCGCAACTGGCGGCGCTGCGCGCCGATTCCACGCTCACCGACCAGGCCGTCGAGGAACTGCTGCGGTATCTGAGCGTCGCCAAGACGTTCATGAGGACGGCGCTGGAGGACGTCGAGCTGGGAGGCCAGACCATCGAGGCAGGCACGACGGTGGTCCTGTCGTACAACACCGCCAACCGCGACCCGGAGCGCTTCCCCGACCCCCACGCGCTCGACCTCCACCGACGGCAAGGAGGGCACCTGGCCTTCGGCCACGGCATACACCAGTGCCTGGGCCAGCAGTTGGCGCGCGTCGAGATGCGGGTCGCGTTCCGCGCGCTGATCGACCGCTTCCCCACGCTGCGCCTGGCCGTACCGGCAGAGGAGGTCGCCCTGCGCCCGGAGACCGCGGACGTCTACGGGGTGAAGAGCCTGCCGGTCACATGGGAGACGGAGGAGCGATGAGTACCGGGGAGACGGAGGAGCCATGAGTACGACGCCCCTGCGCGCCGACCGAGAACGCTGCATCAGCGCCGGAATGTGCGCACTGACCGCCCCCGAGGTCTTCGACCAGGACCCCGACGACGGCCGCGTTCTCCTGCTGCAAACGGAGCCGCCCACCGCCCATCGCGCGGCCGTACGGATGGCGGTCGGCGTCTGCCCTTCAGGGGCGATCGCATTCGATGAGCCGGGGACCGGCGGGAGCTAGTCGGCTGGGGCCGCGCCGCGGACGGGGGCGGGGCGTTCCGAGCCGAGAGCGTCGAGAGCGGCCTGCCAACGGGTCTAGTTTGCGGGGGCGTTGAGGCGACGGTCCGCCTCGACCACTCCGTCGGGCTGCTGCCCTGATGTCTGCTGAGAAGGGCCCGATGAACGCCTCAGGGGCCGACCCGCACCGCGGATCAGGCCCCTGAGTTGATGTTCTTCCCGGCGACACACCATCACCGGCGAGGACGGATCAGTGACCGGCACCGTGGACGACTTCCGCTGACCCTGGCGCGCTGAACCCCGGCTGCCTCGGAGGGCTCCATTCCTCCGGGACAACCGGCCACCCCGGCTCCCGGCCCTGGTCACTCAGGGGCGGGAAATTCGTCCGCGGCCTCGGCCTTGTCCTCGGCTTCGTCAGGAGTGCCTACCGCTTGCCGCATCTGCCCGGAGCCCTTGCACGTGCGGCACGCCTCGACGTAGCTGCCGTAGCCGATTATCACCCTCTCCCCGTCGCCCGAGCCCTTGCAGGATGTACACCGAAGGGGCATTGAGTCCGCGGTCATGCGGAAGCACCTCCCAGGCACTTCCGTTTTCCCACCGCATGGGAGGAACACTCACGCCACCACTCGCAGGAGCACGGGGCCCGTTTTGCGAGTTGACGCCCCTCCTCGACTGCATCACCTGCGGGCCACGCACCGCGGCCGAACGCGTCGAGACGGCGCCGGACATGACCCGACGGCAGCGCCCGTCCACGAGCCACGCCCGCACTGCCGGGGCACGCTCATCATCGAAGGAGGCGATGGCGCGCAGCGCGCCCGACCCGGCAGCCCCGCGTGTAGAGTCCCCGCCGCTACAGGGCCCACCCGGACCCACGCACGACAGCGCCCCTGTGCACCACGACGGCACAGGGGCGCTGTTGCGTGTCCGACCGCTCTCCGCTCCAAGCCTCTAGCTGGTGCAGCCGCGGGCAGGATGAGTCTTGAATGAGATGTCTGTGCCTAATAGAGGGTCCTTCGTCCATCCCTTCTTGAGGCGGCCAGGGGTAAGGGAATCGAGCTTGCGACTCCATTTTCGCCCTTGGGTATCGAGGAACTGAATGCTGTGAACGATCAATTGGTGTTCGGATCGACGATCCGTACTCAAAAACCGGAGACTCTTGTACGACACGACCACCTCCGTACACGGAGGTATGGGTTCGGAGAAGCCAATGACCTCTACGCTCGACGGAGGCTCTGGATCATCGGCGGTGTTGCTGTAGATGAAACCCCACTCGGTCACAGGGTCCCGGGAACGGTTCAGGATGTGGATCGTTGAAAGGCGGCTCGGAGACTCGTCTTTTTCCCAAGCAGATACCCGTGACGCCTGCGAGACAGCACGTAACCTGTCCTGCTGCTTGGAATCCGCCCGCTGTTCCTCCACGGAGTCAACAGATGCCTGAGTAGCAACCGCTGTAAAAATCAAGCCCATTGCTGCGGCCCCACCAGCGACTACCGAAGCCCAGGCTGCCAAGCGGTCTACAAACGAGCGGCCCTGTTCCTCTCGCCGATCCGTACTGGACGCTGTTCTCTCGGGTGTTCCTCGCAGCCGGACTTGCTGCGGCCTCGGGCGGCGCTGCGCCATCCGGACCTGCCTCGGTGAACGCGGCCTGTGCATCCCCCTGTCCCCCTAAGTTGGCCTGCTTCAGGGAGAGTTCAGGTTATTGATCACGCGTGGTTCCCGACAACCGCACATTTCGCTGCGTCCATGCAGATGCCGGTCAGTCGCGGCGCGTCCGTGATTGGCCCGGGTGTCCTAATCGGTGACGAGACCGGGTTGTTCGGTCTGCGCGGTGCGCATCCCCTCGACGAGGCGCGTGACGTACCTCGGGCAGGAACGGTGCCTGCCTCGTGCGCGCCCGTCGAAGGAGCATCATGCACACGATCGACCGTAACTCCCGTGCCCGCAACCGACGTTCGCGCTGGGTGGCCGTCGCTGTCACGTGGCCGCCATCACCTCCGGCGGCCTGACCGTCGCCACACCGGCGTACGCAGATGCCCCCTCCTCGGCTGGGGTCGAGGCGTCTGTGTCGTATCCGTCGGAGGATTGCCGCGTCGTCTTCGACCGTGCGAGTAAGGGCGCTACCGACGCCGTCGTCGACAGCACGGGCAAGAACCTGTATGTCACGGATGCCGCAAGCAACGGTGTGGGAGCCGACGGCACGCTCTACAGGAAGAACCTCGCTACCGGGGTGGCGAAGGAGGTGGCCGACGGCCTGGGTCATACCCTGTCCATGCGTTCTGATCACGCCGGTGGGGTGTTCGTCTCCGGTGGCAAGGACGGCGACGTCTGGCACCTCCGCAACCTGGAAGCCCGGGACACGAAGGTCGATCTTGCCCCGTCAGTGATGTCACGGCCGTGCCCGGCGGGACCGCTTGGCCGCGGCTGAAGGTCACCAACAGCGGCAGTGCCCGTATCGGCAACCGGGACGTCACTCTCAAGCTCGGTCCGGCGGGCGTGAGTTGGGGCTTCAACGTCGTCTACCAGGACCGTAACGGGAACCTTGTCGAAACCCCCTGCCGGGTGGCCGACACCGACCCGAACACCTCGGTGTGCAAGGACGTGCCTTGAACCTCGACCCCGGTCAGAACGTCGAGCTGCGTACCGAGGTCAACACCGACAAGTCGCTCAAGCCCGGTGACATGCCCTCCATCACCTGGCAGATCGCCGACAGGACCGCCAAGACCGACTGGCTCATGAAGTGACCCCCGGAGGCAGCCCGGCCTTCCCAGGTTGACGCCCAACTGTCGCCTGCCGAGGGCCTGATGCCCCGCCGAACACCCGTCGTACGGTCGCGGACCAGCACCCCAGACCCTCCCGCCCGGCTCGCCTGGGTAGCAGCAGAGGGAACCGACCGCAGTGCCCCGGGCGCTCAGGCACCGGGGGCACTGCGCCGTCAGCTGCCACCCGGAGGCTCAGCTCACCGGGCTGATGGTGACCGTTGACGGAGGTCCAGTAGGTCACGTAGCGGCAGGCAACGGAGTCCCCAGCGGCGTCCACTGCGCGGAGTCCTTGTCGGCCTTCTGCCTGTTCGAGCGAGCCGTCACGGCCTCCAAGTGCCGCTGGTCGTCAGGTAGCCGGCGTAGCGGACACGGCGCTCCTGGCTCTAATTCGAGGCGCCAGGCCGTGTGGAAGCATGCTGGCTGCCGATCGCACGGAGCCTCACTCCGCATGGGCTCAGGCACTCCACAAGACGGTCATGGAGGAGGTCGGGACCCCGCCCAAGCTCATGGATGAACGCATGGGGCACGAGGACGGCTCAGTGCAGGCGCGTTACTCACACATCACCGGGCGGATGAGGAATCGGCTCATGAATGAGCTGCCCGAGCAGTGGGAGGAGGCGTTGAACGCACGGCTGGCCGTGCACCCCGCACTCCCCGGTGCGGGCGCTCGATGAATTGCTGAGAGCGCGTCAGGGATGACGACTTCGGGAGTGAATTTCCTTGATCCACTCCCAGCTCACTTCTCAGAGGCGCCAGACTACGAGTGAGGCGCCGCTAATCCCGGGATTAGCGGCGCCTCATCTGCGTTTTCATTTGTCGGGGTGGCGGGATTTGAACCCACGACCTCTTCGCCCCGAAGCAACTCGGGCGGGGGAGGTTTCTTGGGGTGATGCGGCTCTGAGCTGTTGGGATAGTCCGTGGATGTTCGTGAGCGCCCGCCGTTGTTCGTCGGCGTTGTCACGCAGTTAGACACTCGAAGCTGCTGCGTTCTGCGCCCCCATGCCGCGATGCGCACCGCAGGCAGGCGCTGGCCGGCTCGATTGCTCCAGCCCTTCGCAGGACCAGAATTGGCCGGTCAATCGAATCAGCGGAGGTCTGTGGCTCTCGACTCGAAGGTTGCTCGCCGACTAGCAACCTTCGTGATCGGCGTGTTGCTGGCGATCCTTCTGGTCACGCCGTACATGTTGCTCAGCGACCTCAGCCGGGCGTGCAGCGCGCTCCCCTACTGGGGTTCTAGCAATTTCCGGTCCTCAACTTCACGTTCTCCGAGGTGCGTCAGCATGTAAAGATCCCGCTGGAAGTGAATGAAGTCCTTTCCGTCCAAACCATCAAGAGTGCGCCTGACATTGGTGCGCATCGGCGGGCGAGCCCATTTACGCAACTCATCCAGCGTTGCACCATCTGGACCGCGCCAATACAGCAACACGAGAAAATGGTCCGATGCTCGCAACTGCTTCAAAATGCGTGGAAAACCATCGAAAACCTGAATGAGCGGTACATCCTTGGAGACCAGGTCCACGATGATTCTATGCGCTTCAACCGGAGGCACATTATGGAAAAGTCTAACCAGTTCCGCTACCACCCACTCCATGTTCCTGATAACCAGGGAAGTGTCCTGCACGTTCGGGTCAATTCCATCTGCAAGGTGGGCGACGTCCCGCTTGTTCCTTACGTCGTAGATCAGTCGAAGCGTTCGGGGGATATGCAGACGGACACTTTCTGAGCCTTGCGCATTTTGGAGGGTAGCGAGCATCCGATCCACCGAGGGGAGCGTCTTGCCAATAGCGGTGTAATTCTGCATGGTTGTCCATTGCAGAATCCGGAATACTGCCTCTGAGAACCTCCCGCCTTCAATCATGGAAGGTCGAAGATCATCACGGTAGAACCGACGTTTAGCTTGGGCAAACGAGTCTAGCAATTCTTCCACTAGCTCATTTGGCAAACCTGCAGATTTGAATCCCTGCCGGACCTGTAGGTCGAGAGAATTCACACGCCACCTAGTCGTTAGTCAGTCAGCAGACTATCAACGAAACCGGAAAATGACTGGACGGCTGCGCTCTTTGCCCGCACTCGCCGATTCTGTCCGGAACCGGTGACGACGTAGCCGTTCAAGGCTCTCACTTGGCTGGAGAAGTTGGCCGAGTCATACACTTTCAGACGTTCGCATTCGGCTCGGATTACCTCAAGCGGAGTTTCGTTTTCGCCGATCCCGAAGCTCCGGACCATGATTATGATTTGAGCGACTGCACGAGCGCGTTCTGCATTGCTCTTCCCGAGCTTCAACCCGGGGACGCTCATATGCGGACCGTCATCGTCCATGTGGACAAGATGCTCCAGTTTTGCGCGGTCCACACCGGTGTGCTCAACTACGCGGTCGTAAATCTCGCGCTCAGCGATAGGCGCATGCGCAGCACTACCCTCCGGCTCAACGGTGCCTGGTGCTGAATCAGTGGAATGTCCAGACGTGAGCATGGCGGAAGTCGTTGCGCTTGACGCGGGGGACAGCAGGCGAACCGCTTCCCGGAAAGCCACGGGTTGGATCTCGCCGGGTAGATCAGCTGCTTCTACCGCCGCCCAAGCGTCCTTAAGTACATCGCTTACTTCCATCACGGCGCCCCTCCCCCTAACGTGGACAAATAAGCCTACATGCGCGAAAGGAGGCTAGCAAGCAAGGTGGCGCACCTGTCCATGCCATTAAGCGATGCGGATCTTGAATCCCATGCGCAGGAGGGCGAATTTACGCAGTTCAGACCGGTCAAGGAGTAAGGGAATGGCCCACTGGCCGCTGCCTCCATGAGGGCAGTGGCCATACGAGAACATGGATTCTTCGAAGCCCTGTGCACATTCGTAAGATCATCTCGGGGGTCTCCCCGGTGTAAATATTGAAACAGAGGTTCGAGTAAATCTCGCCGCTTCGATGTTGGGTGCGGCGAGGGTTGACCGCAGAAGGATATGTGCGCAACTGTTCGATTCGAATTCTGCCCCAGAAACAGAGTGCAATTTTCCTGGGATAGGGTGCCACTTTCACCGAGGCGTAGCCAGTATGGCTGTGACGATCAGGGCCTCGCCAGACGAAGTCCGAGGCTGGTGGAGTCTCAATGAGCGTTTTCCATCTTCAGTCTGAGCTGGCCAGATGGAGGCAGAGGACGGCCTGAACGAGGCTGATGATGCGGGTGGTTGAGCAGCGGACCTTGCGCAGGAATCGCCAGGTCTTGAGGGTGGCCATGGCCTGCTCTACGAGCGCGCGGATCTTCACGGGTGAGCGGTTGACGGCCTGCTGACCTGCGGACAGCGTCTCCCAACGCCCCCAGTAGGGAACGCGCACTGCGCCGCCGGCGCCCCGGTACCCCTCATCGGCCCAGCACTCTGCGCCTTTTCCCTCCAAAACGTCGATGACGCCGTGGGCCCGCGCGGCCTTGATGTCGCGAACTGCCCCTGGCAACGCGGGCGATGCCCACAGCAGTCGTCCCGCCGGGATCGGTGATCACCCGCAGTTCATGCCGTGCTTCTTGTGCTTCCCAGAGCAGCAGGGGCGGTCGGTCGCGACGCGGTCGATCGGCAGCAGCGTGCCGTCCAGGATCACGAACACCTCGTGGAGGCGGACTTCATCGCTTCGGCGAGCGTCGGCGCGAGGGATCGACGGCCTCGGCGATGTACCGGTAGGCGGTGGTGGTGCCCACGCCGAACCCGGCAGCGAGCTGGGTGTAGGTATGACCGGAGGGCAGGTGGGCAGGAACGAGCAGGGACTGGCGGCCCACGCTCTGGCGGCGCCACTGTGTTCCGCGTTCCTGCCTGCGGGTCCGCAGACAGGCGGACAGGTACCGCAGGGTGAAGTGGACACATCGAGACCGGACGGGTAGACGAGCACGCGGGAGCTCCTGGTTGGCCCAGTGATCTTGGTCGTGAACACGGCTACCAGGAGCTTCTTAACGCCCGGCCACCGCCCCAACTACCCACCCAACCGGCCAGGTTAGACAAAGCTGAATGCGTCCGTGGATCCTTCGCGATCAGCGAGCCAGCCTCGCCCTAAACGAACTGCTCGGTTGCCTCAAGCCGCAAGTCCTCGGGGAACTGCTGCCGGTGGGGGGCATCTGGCCCCGTTGTGGATACCGCATGCCCAGGTCATGCCGCAGGAGGCGACAGGCCGTCAGCCCACGACACTACTAGTTCAACCTCAGGAGTCGATGAGATGAGGGTTGTCGTCCGCACCGGACGTAGGCTTGGTAAGTGTTGACGACAAGCCGAGGCTGAAAAGAGACGACCGGTGGAGGACGGACCGCCAATGTCAAGTCCGGGGGGACGAAGGAGTCGCTGACACGGTCGCTGAATGCGCTCGATGCGTTCTTGAGGGTGCGCCTCAGGAGCGACGACTTGAGGAGTGAGTTTCCTTGATCCACTCCCCGTTTACTCCTCGGGGAGTCAGATGACGAGTCAGGGCCGGTTCTCCCATGAAGGGGAACCGGCCCTGAACTGCTACTTCCTCTGTCGGGGTGGCGGGATTTGAACCCACGACCTCTTCGTCCCGAACGAAGCGCGCTGCCAAGCTGCGCCACACCCCGAAGCAACGCGCACCACTCTAGCCCAGGGGGACGCTGACGCGAAATCCGGATTCCGGGGGATGAGCGACCCGAAGAGGGTGCGGGCAGGGCGGCGGTGGCGGGCCTTCGGGCGGGCGGCGCGGCGCAGTGTGCGGGGTCAGTCGCGGACGGTGAGCGTCAGCAGTGTCGCCTCCGGGGGGCAGGCGAAGCGGACCGGGGTGTAGCGGTTGGCGCCGCAGCCGGCGGAGACGTGGAGGTAGGAGCGGTTCCCGCCCGCGATGTGGGTGGAGAGGCCCTTGACGCGGTCGGTGTCCAGGTCGCAGTTGGTGACGAGGGCGCCGTAGAAGGGGACGCAGAGCTGGCCGCCGTGGGTGTGCCCGGCGAGGATCAGCGGGTAGCCGTCGGCGGTGAAGGCGTCGAGGGAGCGCAGATACGGGGCGTGTACGACCGCGAGTGAGAAGTCCGCGTCGCGTTCGGGGCCGCCGATGACGGCGCTGTAGCGGTCCCGTTTGATGTGCGGGTCGTCGAGGCCGGTGAGGGCGATCTCCTGGCCGCCGTCGAGCTTGAGCCGGCCGCGGGTGTTGCTGAGCCCGGCCCAGCCTGCCGCGTCGAAGGCGTCGCGCAGGCCCTCCCAGGGGTTGTGCACGGCGCCTACGGCGGGTGCGTTGCCGTTGAGGCCGTGGCGCCCCGAGGCCTTCTCCAGCAGATAGCGGGCGGGGTTGCGCAGCTTCGGGCCGTAGTAGTCGTTGGAGCCGAAGACGTAGGCGCCGGGGAACTCCATCAGCGGGGCCAAGGCGTCGAGCACCTCGGGCACGGCCTCGGGGTCGGAGAGGTTGTCGCCGGTGTTGATCACGAAGTCGGGGCGGAGGCCCGCCAGCGACCTCAGCCAGCGCTGCTTCTTGCGCTGCCCGCTGACCATGTGGATGTCCGAGACGTGCAGTAGGCGCAGGGACTGCATGCCCGGCGGGAGTACGGGAATTGTGATGCGCCGCAGGCGGAATGAGCGGGGTTCGACGAGCGTGGCATAGCCGACGCAGGCCGCACCGAGTGCCGTCAGGGTGAGGGGGATTCCGTATCGCGGGCGCATGCGTCCATGCTCGCAGACGGTGCGTCGTCCCCGCACTCCGTGCCGGGTCGCCGACGGCCCGGGATTCCGGGTCCGGCGGGGCCTCCGGGCGTAGTGGCCGCAGCGTCCTCGTGGGCTCCCGCGTCCGTACAAGCGCACGCGAGATCGCATGAGAGATGATGTGCACCGGAATCTCTGGAGGACACGGAAACCCTATGACTACGCTCAAGTCCCGTTTGCAGGACGACCTTACGGCAGCGATCAAGGAACGCGACGAGCTGCGCTCCGCCACTCTCCGCATGACCCTCGCGGCGATCTCCAAGGAGGAGGTCGCGGGCAAGTCCGCACGTGAACTCACGGACGACGAGGTGCAGAAGGTGATCACGCGGGAGGCGAAGAAGCGGCGTGAGGCGGCCGAGGCGTTCGCCGACGGCGGCCGGGCCGCGCAGGCCGAACGGGAGCGCGCCGAAGGCGAGGTGCTGTCCGGCTATCTGCCCGCGCAGCTCACGGACGAGGAGTTGGACGCGCTGGTCGGTGAGGCCGTCGCGGAGGCGCAGGCCGGGGGAGCGGAGGGCCCGCGTGCGATGGGCGCCGTGATGAAGATCGTCAACCCGAAGGTGCAGGGCCGGGCCGACGGCGGACGGGTCGCGGCGGCGGTCAAGAGACGGCTCGCAGAGGGCTGACAGGACAGCGGGCGGCGGGCGGCCGGAAGGCCCCAGTGGACCGGGGCTGGACCCCTAGGCAGGAGGGCCCGGGGCACGCCTCTCAACTGCGCGTCCAGCGCCCTGAGTTCGCGGAGGTCGCGGGTTCCATGGCCCGGCTCCGGTAGATACCTGCGCCCAACTGCGCACGCACGGCGGACAACTCCGCACGCCCGGTGGACAACCCCGCGCCTCCGGCGACGAGTTCGCCTGGTGACCGTTGCCCGTGCCGGCCGTCGCCCGCAGGCAGCCCGCCTTGCGGCGCTCGCCTTCGGCGGGGCCTCGCACCGCGAACCAGCCTCGCACCGCAACCCGGCCCCCCGCCGAGCCCCCGCGCCCGACTCCCCGACGCTAGAACCCCGTCCCGCCGAAGCGCCCGCCCGTGCCGCCGCCACGGCCGCCGTTGCCGTTGCCGCCGAGGTCGCCGCCGATGGTGCCGCCGTCCTGGCCTGTGGTCGTGCCGCCGTCCGGGCCGCCGTTGCCTCCGCCGCCGATGAAGTCAGGCGGCAGCGTGATGTCCGGCCACGGGTCGTCGTCCGGCGGCTTCGGCTTGTCGCGGCCCTTGTCCTTGTCGTCGTCGATGGGGATGAGGTTGAAGCGCGGCGCCGGCTTGCCGTCCAGCGCGCCCGCCATCGCGTCCCGCCAGATGGGGCCCGGGACTTCGCCGCCGAAGACCTTGTCGTGGTAGACGCCGCCGATGGAGATGTTCGTCATCTGCGTCTTGTGCGTGGGGTCGCCGACCCATACGGCGCCCGACATGTTCGGCGTGTAGCCCACGAACCATGCCGCGTAACGCTGGTCCGTCGTACCGGTCTTGCCCGCGCTGTCGCGTCCGTCGAGCCCGGCCTGCTTGCCCGTACCGTCCTCGACGACGCCCCGCAGCAGCGAGTTGACCGTATCGGCGGTGCGCTCGCTCATGGCTCGCCGGCACGAAGTCTTCGGCACGGGAAGCTTCTTGCCGCGGGCGTCGGTGATGGACTCCACCGCGACGGGCGTGCAGTGCATGCCGCGGGCGGCGAAGGTGGCGTACCCCTCGGCCATGGTCAGCGGCGACATCTCCTGCGTCCCGAGGGTGATGGAGGGGACCTGGTCGATCTCCTTGCCGTCGGCCCGCTGTATGCCCATCTTCTTCGCCATCTGTGTGACGGGGCAGATGCCGGTCTCGCCGATGAGGGAGACGAAGTAGGTGTTCACCGACTTCGCGGTGGCCTCCTTCATCTCGTAGGGGCCGACCTCGCGCTTGTTCTCGTTCTCCACCGGGGCGCTGCCGCTCCACTGGCCGCCGCAGGTGTTCACCGGGGACGGATAGCGCATCTTGTACGGCGACGGGTACTTCTTGTACACGCTCATGCCGCGTTCCAGCGCCGCCGCCGCGATCACCGGCTTGAAGGTGGAGCCCGGCTGGTATCCGGCGCCGCCGCCCATGTCGTCGTCCACGGACAGGTTGATCTGCGTCTCGTTCTCACCGAAGCCGTACGGACGTGACTGGCCCATGCCCAGGATGCGTCCCGTACCCGGCTCGACGATCGACGCGGCCGTCGCCACCTTGTCCGACTTGCGTACGTGGCGCTCGACGGACGCCTCGACCGACTTCTGCGCCTGCGGGTCCAGGGTGGTCTTGATCGTCAGCCCGCCCCTGTTCCAGCGCTTGGCGCGAGCCTTGCGCGAGTCCCCGAACGCCGGGTCGTTGAGGAAGACTTCGCGTACGTAGTCGCAGAAGAAGCCCGCGCCGTGCGAGGCGGTGATGCAGCCGTTCTCCGGCTTGCTCATGTCGAGGTCGAGGGGCTTCTCACGGGCTTCCCGCGCCGTCTTCGCGGAGATGTGGCCGAGGGCCTCCATGCGCGAGATCACGGTGTCGCGGCGCTTCCTGGCCGTGTCCTCGTGCTGTACGGGGTCGTAGCGGGCCGGTGACTGGACGATGCCCGCCAGCAGCGCGGACTCCGCGACGTCGAGGTCACGTGCGGACTTGGAGAAGTAGCGCTGGGCCGCGGCCTCGACGCCGTACGCCTGCTGCCCGAAGAAGGTGATGTTGAGGTAGTTCTCGAGGATCTTCTTCTTGCCGAGGGTCTCCTCGACCTGGATCGCGTACTTGAGTTCCTTGATCTTCCGGCCGACGGTCTGCTGTGTGGCCTGGGCGACCTTGTCGGGGTCGTCCCCGGCCTCCTCCACGAAGACGTTCTTCACATACTGCTGTGTCAGTGACGAAGCGCCCTCCTCGACCTGGCCGTTCTGGGCGTTGCGGTTGAGCGCGCGCAGGATGCCCTTGAGGTCGACGGCGCCGTGTCTGTAGAAGCGGGCGTCCTCGATGGCGACGATCGCCTTGCGCATGTGCGGCGATATGTCGGCGAGGTCGACGACCGTGCGGTCGCGGGAGTAGACCTTGGCGATCTCACCGCCGCCGGAGTCGAGGATGGTGGTGCGCTGACTCAGCGGCGGGCGCTTGAGGTTGGCGGGCAGCTCGTCGAAGCCCTGGACGGTGTTCTTCGTGACGAGGCCGAGACCACCGGCCGCGGGGAGCGCGAGTCCGGCCAGCACGGCGCCCGCCAGCACGCTGACGCCCAGGAATTTGGCGCCTTGCTGGAAGGGCGTCTCTCCCTCTCCGCCGCCCGAACGCTTCTTCACCATGTCCGTCAGCCTACGTTCTCAATCGCCGGACAGGGGAGCCTCAGTTCGCCTAAGCTGACGTACGCATCGAACCTCACACCGCCACTGTGGCCTCGCTCCACCGCGGCCTTCCCGCTCACTTCGAGTGAGTGACCAGGCTTGTCCGGAACAGCGCCAAGTGTCGTGATGCGTCCGGCAAGTTCTTCCCCATCGCACCGCCGTGATCCCCTGTTTTGCCGCAAAGGCGCAGGTTGTCGTCGGCTCACTCCGGTGGGTGATTTGTCGCGCACACATAGTCCGTTCGGGCCATCCAATATTGGGCCCGCAGGGGGTGTTGCACCCTGCCTGCCTTCCGTAACGTCACCAACTGGCAACGGCGAATATGCCGTTCGCCGCCGTGGGGGAGCCTCGATTCGGGAGAGGACGGCGCCGGCTATGGGCTGGGTAACCGACTGGAGTGCGCAGGCAGCCTGTCGCACTACCGATCCGGATGAACTGTTCGTGCAAGGCGCGGCACAGAACCGCGCCAAGGCCGTTTGCACAGGGTGCCCCGTGCGCACCGAGTGCCTGGCGGACGCCTTGGACAACCGAGTTGAGTTCGGTGTCTGGGGCGGTATGACCGAGCGGGAGCGCAGAGCGCTCCTGCGCCGCCGTCCCACGGTCACTTCCTGGCGCCGCCTGCTTGAGACGGCACGCCTGGAGTACGAGCGTGGTACGGGCGGAGTTCTGCCCCTGGACCTCGAGGAGGCCAAGGACTACGCCGTCAACGCGGTGAAGGACTACGCGGCTGCGGGCTGAGTCGACTTCCGTTCCGCTTCCCGCAGTTCCCCACTCCCGCACACGCACGACATGCCGCGACGCACCGCTCGTACCGCCGGGGGTCGGCAGGCCCTGGGCGGGAGGTGCGGCGCGCGGCTGTGCGACGGGGGTTCGCGGCGGCGCCGTGAGCCCCCGTCGCGTCGGCGTGCTGTGAACGGCGTGCTGGGGACGGGTGCGTGGTGACTCGTGGGCCGCGATCGGTCCTACGGGGGCGTTGTGTGGTCGCGCCGCACGCCGGGCCGTATCTGTGGGCTCGCGCCCTGATCACCTCGTTACATACGCGGCCCCCGCACATGTTGCGAGTTCGTAGCCCGTGGGCATCGAGTCCGTAACAGCAGCCGCGGGCATACGGGCCGACTCCCGTACGCCTGCACAGAGTTCGAGCACCCTCACCGGCTCGGCGCGCGGCGGGCCACTGCCCGCGGTCCGCCGTCGGCGCGCCTGATCAGGCCGCAGGCCGCCCCGTCGCGAGCAGTCCGCCGATCGTGCGCAGACCGTCGAGGTCGTGCACGTCGCCCGCCAGCGCACCCACTTCCGC
Organism: Streptomyces marispadix; assembly: GCF_022524345.1. Classification (NCBI taxonomy): domain Bacteria; kingdom Bacillati; phylum Actinomycetota; class Actinomycetes; order Kitasatosporales; family Streptomycetaceae; genus Streptomyces; species Streptomyces marispadix. Next base: position 3,727,870 of record NZ_JAKWJU010000002.1, read on the forward strand.
CACGGGCACCTCGGGGTGCAGCGCGGCGAAGCGGTCGCGGGTGCGGCGCTCGCGCGTGAGCAGCCGCATGCGTTCGGCGTGCAACCTCAGCAGCGCGGCAGCGAGTTGCCCCGTCTGACCGTTTTGTTCCGTACGTCCCGTCGGCTCCGCCGCGGATTCGGGCCGCATGGCGGAGTCCGGGACGGGGACGTGGCCGTCCTCTCGTGTGTCCCGTCGCTCGCCGGCGGTCTCGGGGCCGGGCGAGCCGTCGCGCCCGGGGGAGTGGGCGCCGTGTTCATCTCCATTCCCGTGCCCTCGATCGACAATGCCGCCCTCTTCAAGATTTTCCGCGAGGGCCAGCGCCCGCTCCGCGCCGATCTCCGAAGCGCCGCTGCGGTGCACGCGGTTGAGCACGAGCCCGGCGAGCGGCATCCGCTCCTCCGCCAGCCGTTCCACGAAGTACGCGGCTTCGCGGAGCGCGTCCCGCTCGGGCGCCGCTACCACGAGGAAGGCCGTGCCCGGCGCCTGAAGCAGCCGGTAGGTGGCGTCCGCGCGCTTGCGGAATCCGCCGAACATCGTGTCCATCGCCGCGACGAACGTCTGCACGTCACGCAACAGGCCCGTACCCAGCAGCTTGTTGAGCGCGCCGGTGAACATCGACAGACCGGCCACCCCGAGGTTGACGAACTTCATCCCCGCCCGGCCTCCGGCCTTCGCCGGTGCCATGAGCAGCTTGATGAACCGCCCGTCCAGGAAGGAGCCCAGGCGTTTCGGCGCGTCCAGGAAGTCCAGCGCCGAGCGCGACGGAGGGGTGTCGACGACGATCAGGTCCCAACTGCCGTCCCCGCCCTGCGAGCCGGGGGCGGCGCCGTGGGCGCTGAGCTGGCCGAGCTTCTCCATCGCCATGTACTCCTGCGTCCCCGCGAAGCCCGCCGACAGCGACTCGTAGAACGGGTTGGACATGATGGCGCGGGCACGCTCGGGTTCGGCGTGCGCCTCGACGATCTCGTCGAAGGTCCGCTTCATGTCGAGCATCATGGCGTGCAGTTCGCCGCCGGCGGACCTGTCGACGCCGGGTACGGGGCGCGGGGTGTTGTCCAGTTCGGTGAGGCCCATCGACTGGGCGAGGCGGCGTGCGGGGTCGATGGTGAGGACGACGGCCCTGCGTCCGCGCTCTGCCGCGCGCAGGCCGATCGCGGCGGCCGTGGTGGTCTTGCCGACGCCGCCCGCACCGCAGCAGACGACGATCCGGGTATCGGGGTCGTCGATCAACGGGTCTACGTGCAGGGGCAGTTCGGAGGCGAGAGGACTGCGCGGGTCCCCCCGCGATTCCCGTGCTTCCCGCGACTCCCGCGCGTCACTTGGGTTTCCGGCGCCGCCCGTCCTGGTCCCGTTCGTCATGCCCTCTCCTGCCGTGCCGGCAACTGATCGCGCAGATCCGCCGCGAGCTGGTACAGCCCGGCGAGTTCGACACCCTCGGAGAGCAGGTCGAGTTCGTAGACCGGCATGTCCAGCTTCGCCAGTGTGGAGCGCTGCTCCTGCTCCAGCGCGACGCGTTCCGCGTGCTCGTGTGCCTGCTCCAGCAGCGGCCCTACGAAGCGCCCTGCGCGGGAGAGTCCCGCGCGCTTCAGCGCCTCCGCCAACTCGCCGCCGGGGCCGCGGTCGACCTGGTGCAGCAGGTCCTCGTCCACGAGCCGGGGCCGCACCATGTTCACCAGCGCCGCGCCCACGGGCAGGCCCGCCTCGCGCAGTTCGGCCACACCGTCCGCCGTCTCCTGTACGGGCATCTCCTCCAGCAGCGTCACCAAGTGCACTGCCGTCTCGGGGGACTTGAGCACCCGCATCACCGCCTGCGCCTGGTTGTGCACGGGCCCGACCCGGGCCAGCCCGGCGACCTCCTCGTTGACGCCGAGGAAGCGTGTGATGCGGCCGGTGGGCGGCGCGTCCATCACCACGGCGTCGTACACGCGCCGTTCGCGGGAGTCGCGGCGGCGTACCGCCTCGCACGCCTTGCCCGTGAGCAGCACGTCCCGCAGGCCCGGTGCGATGGTCGTCGCGAAGTCGATCGCGCCGAGCTTCTTCAGCGCGCGGCCCGCGCTGCCGAGCTTGTAGAACATCTGGAGGTAGTCCAGCAGCGCCCGTTCGGGATCGATCGCGAGCGCGTACACCTCGCCGCCGTCGTGTGCGACGGCGATCTTGCGTTCCTCATACGGAAGCGGCTCCGTCTCGAAGAGTTGCGCGATGCCCTGCCGCCCCTCGACCTCGACGAGGAGCGTGCGCCTCCCTCCCGCGGCCAGGGCCAGCGCGAGTGCCGCGGCGACCGTCGTCTTGCCGGTGCCGCCCTTGCCCGTGACAACATGCAGCCTGCTCACTCCCGGGAGCCTAACCAGCAAGGCGACGGACTACGCTCGGCCCCATGACGAAGTGGGAATACGCGACCGTGCCGCTGCTCGTGCACGCGACCAAGCAGATTCTGGACACCTGGGGCGAGGACGGCTGGGAGCTGGTCCAGGTCGTACCCGGCCCGACGGGCTCCGAGCAGTTGGTGGCATACCTCAAGCGGGAGAAGCAGTGAGCCGCGTCGCCTCCCGGCTCGCCGAACTCGGCATCACGCTGCCCGAAGTGGCCACCCCCGCGGGCGCGTACGTGCCTGCGGTCCGCAGCGGACGGTACGTCTACACCGCGGGCCAGGTCCCGCTCGTAGAGGGCAGGCTGCCGCTCACAGGGAAGGTCGGCGCGGAGGTCACGCCGGAGGAGGCCAAGGACCTGGCGCGTACGTGTGCGCTCAACGCGCTGGCGGCCGTCGACTCGGTCGCGGGCGGCCTGGAGCGGGTCGTACGCGTGGTGAAGGTCACCGGATTCGTCGCCTCCGCCCCGGACTTCACCGCTCAGCCCGCCGTGATCAACGGTGCCAGCGAACTGCTGGGCGAGGTCTTCGAGGACGCGGGGGTGCACGCGCGAAGCGCCGTCGGCGTCGCCGTGCTGCCGCTGGACGCACCCGTCGAGGTCGAGATCCAGGTCGAGTTGGCCGACTGGGCGGAGTGATCCACCTCACCGCGGCTGTGACCTGCGACTCCGTGGACGACCGCGGTGCGACCAGGCGACTCGGGGCGGAGTCGGCCCGTAGCATCCGCCCATGTCGTCCTCCACGAACGGTCAGTGGTATCCACCGGAGTGGCCGGAGCGCATCCGCGCCCTCGCCGCGGGCGAACTCACGCCCGTGACCCCGCGTCTGGCCGCCACGGTCATGCTGCTGCGTGACGGCGGTGGCGCGGGCGGTGGCCCCGAGGTGCACATGCTGCGCAGGCGTACGTCGATGGCCTTCGCCGGGGGTGCTTACGCGTATCCCGGCGGCGGCGTCGACCCGCGCGACGAGCACTGGGGCCCGGCGGAGACCCGGGACGGCGGCGGCGAACCTCGCCCGGAGGCGGGCGACCCGCGGCCGGGCGACGGCTGGGCCGGGCCGTCGCGCAAGGAGTGGGCGGAACGGTTCGGCACGGACGAGGCGACCGCCCAGGCCGTCGTATGCGCGGCCGTACGCGAGACCTTCGAGGAGGCGGGCGTACTTCTCGCGGGCCCGGACGCGACGAGCGTCGTGGACGACACCACCGGCGACGACTGGGAGCGCGACCGCGCCGCGCTCGCCGCACACGAACTCTCCTTCGCCGACTTCCTCCAGCGCCGCGGACTGGTCCTGCGCAGCGATCTGCTCGGCGCGTGGGCGCACTGGATCACGCCGGAGTTCGAGAAGCGCCGCTACGACACCTGGTTCTTCGTGGCCGCGCTGCCCGAGGGCCAGCGGACGCGCAACGCATCCACCGAGGCGGACCGCACCGTCTGGATGCGGCCCGCCGAGGCCGCCGAGGGCTACGACCGCGGCGAACTGCTGATGATGCCGCCGACGATCGCCATGCTGCGCCAGCTCGCGCCGTACGGAAGCGCCGCCGCCACGCTCGCGGCGAGCACTGAGCGGGACCTGACGGCGGTGCTCGCCGAGGCACGGCTGGAGGACGGGCAGGTCGTGCTGAGCTGGCCGGGATACGACGAGTTCACGAAGCGGGTGCCGACGAGCGTGCCGCGCGGCGGGGGCGAGACCGAGGGCGCGGATACGGACAACGGCGGCGTGGGCGGCGCTGACGTGAGCGACGACGGCGGGAGCGACGGCGGCAAGAGCGAGGGCCGAGTCGGCGGTGGCGACGGCCGTGAGCCCGGAGGGACCCCGGAATGACCCACGCCGCATCCCTCCCCGGCCAGCCGCGCGGCGGAGCGCTCGGCGGCCAGGCCACGGCACGCGCCCACTGCGTACTCGCGCCCAACCCGTCCCCCATGACCCTGGACGGCACCAACACCTGGATCGTCGCCGAACCCGGCTCCGACCAGGCCGTCGTCATCGACCCAGGGCCGCTCGACGAGGGGCATCTGCGCCATGTGCTCGCCATCGCCGAACGTTCGGGCAAGCGCGTGGCACTGACGCTCCTCACCCACGGCCATCCCGATCACGCCGAGGGCGCCGTGCGCTTCGCCGAGCTGTCGGGCACATCCGTACGCGCACTCGACCCCGCGCTGCGCCTCGGCGACGAGGGCCTGGCCGAGGGCGACGTCGTGGAGACGGGGGGCCTGGAGCTGCGCGTCGTGCCCACGCCGGGCCACACCGCGGACTCGCTCTCGTTCCATCTGCCCGCCGAGGGCGCGGTGCTGACGGGCGACACCGTCCTCGGCCGCGGTACGACCGTCGTCGCGCACCCCGACGGACGGCTCGGCGACTACCTCGACTCGCTGCGCCGCCTGCGCTCGCTCACGGCCGACGACGGTGTCTCCACCGTGCTGCCGGGCCACGGGCCCGTGCTGGAGGACGCTCAGGGCGTCATCGACTTCTATCTGGCGCATCGTGCCGACCGCCTCGCCCAGGTCGAGCAGGCGGTGGGGCAGGGGTTCCGCACGGCGCAGCAGGTCGTCGCCCACGTGTACGCGGACGTCGACCGTTCCCTGTGGCCCGCGGCGGAGTTGTCCGTACGCGCGCAGCTCGTATATCTGCGGGAGCGGGGCGCGGCGTAGGCGCCGGAGGCCCGTACGACGGCGCAGCCCGTACGACGGCGGGAACCACCCCCGCGGAACGACACGACAAGGGCGCCCTCCCGGACGGAAGGGCGCCCCTCGTGTCGTTCCGCAGGCCGGCGACCCTGCGGCGGGCCTGTCCTCAGCGGCTCCGCTTGGCCAGCCGCTCGATGTCGAGCAGGATCACCGCACGTGCTTCGAGCCGCAGCCAGCCGCGGCCCGCGAAGTCCGCGAGCGCCTTGTTCACGGTCTCGCGCGAGGCGCCGACGAGCTGCGCCAGCTCCTCCTGCGTGAGGTCGTGCACCACGTGGATGCCTTCCTCCGACTGCACGCCGAAGCGCCGCGAGAGGTCGAGAAGCTGCTTCGCCACCCGGCCGGGGACGTCGGAGAAGACGAGGTCGGACATCGAGTCGTTGGTACGGCGCAGCCTGCGCGCGATGGCCCGCAGAAGCGCCGAGGCCACCTCGGGGCGCACGTTCAGCCAGGGCTGGAGGTCGCCGTGACCCAGGCCGAGCAGCTTGACCTCGGTCAGGGCCGAGGCCGTCGCCGTACGCGGGCCGGGGTCGAAGAGGGAAAGCTCGCCGATGAGCTCGCCGGGGCCGAGTACGGCCAGCATGTTCTCCCGGCCGTCAGGGGAGGTGCGGTGGAGCTTGACCTTCCCTTCGGTGACTACATAGAGACGGTCGCCCGGGTCGCCCTCGTGAAAGAGGGCCTCACTGCGCGCGAGCGTGGTCTCCGACATGGAGGCGCGCAGCTCAGCGGCTTGCTCCTCATCGAGCGCCGCGAAGAGCGGTGCGCGCCGCAGAACGTCGTCCACGAGTTCTCTCCTTGTCGACCTAGCCCAATGGGGTCCCCAGGGGCCTCATAAGGCTCCCATGGGCCGAGGGACGGCGTCTCCCCTGGCCCCGGGGCCGCTTCAGGTCCGTAGGGCCGAGGGTCGGGACTTCCCCAGGCCCGCAGGGCCGAGGGGACCCCGAACCCCATGATGCCGGACGGTGAAACAGTGCGATCAGTCACAAGTTTGACGCACGGCCCCCCGCCGCCCGAAGGCAGGGGGCCGATTGGGCCGGGAATTGCCTTCGTGCGGGGCGGATGTCAGCGGGCCCCTCTACGCTGGCCGAGTGCCAGTTACCCCGTGAATCCCCGGTGAGCGCACGCAGGGCGGGGCCGGGCGGGTGACCGCGATGGGAGAGGTTCCGCTGTGGGCGAACAGGAGCCCCTGAAGAGGGCAGGCCGGACAAAGGGGGCGAGTGAGGACCTCGATGCGGGGTCGAGCGCCGGACCGAGTGCCGGGTCGGTTGGCGGTTCGGGCGCCGGGTCGGCGAGGAAGCCCGCCGCGAAGGCGGCGCCCGCGAAGGCCGCGAAAGGCACGAAAGCAGTGACACCGGTGAAAACCGCTAAAGCCGTGAAGAAGACCGCGCCCGCGAAGCCGGAGTCCCGGCTCGCCATGGTCCGCCGTGCCCGCCGCATCAACCGCGAGCTCGGCGAGGTCTACTACTACGCCCACCCCGAGCTCGACTTCGAGAACCCGTTCCAGCTCCTCGTCGCCACGGTCCTCTCCGCCCAGACCACTGACCTGCGGGTCAACCAGACGACGCCCGCCGTCTTCGCCGCCTATCCGACCCCCGAGGACATGGCCGCCGCCGACCCGGAGAAGCTGGAGGAACTGCTGCGTCCCACGGGTTTCTTCCGCGCCAAGGCCAAGTCCCTGCTGGGGCTGTCGGCCGGTATCCGCGACCGCTTCGGCGGCGAGGTGCCGGGCAACATAGAGGATCTGGTGTCGCTGCCCGGCGTCGGCCGCAAGACCGCGTTCGTCGTGCTGGGCAACGCCTTCGGCGTCCCCGGGCTGACGGTCGACACCCACTTCGGCCGCCTCGTACGGCGCTGGAGGCTCACCGAGCAGACCGACGCGGAGAAGGTCGAGGCCGAGATCGCGGAGATCATCCCGAAGAGCGAGTGGACGATGTTCTCGCACCGGACGATCTTCCATGGCCGCCGCATCTGCCACTCACGCAAACCGGCCTGCGGTGCCTGCCCCATCGCACAGCTCTGCCCCTCGTACGGCGAGGGCGAACTCGACCCGGAGAAGGCGAAGAAGCTGCTGAAGTACGAGATGGGCGGGCTGCCGGGGCAGCGGCTGAAGCCCCCGGCGGACTATCCGGGGCGTCCGGCGCCCCCGCTCGGCGGCAACGGTGCCGAGACCGGCGCGGACGGTGGGAGCACCGCCGGGGCCGCCCGGTGAGCCGTCCCCGTACGAACGCGGGCCCTGGCACCGGCCCGGACCCGGCGGCAGACCCGGGCCGTGCCGCGGACCGCGAAGCAGGCCGGGACGGTTCCTCCCGTTCCTCCCCTTCGTCTCCTTCCTCCCGTGCTCCGTCCCGCGTCCCGCCCCGCGTCGAGTTCAGCACCCGTGGCCTGCCGGACTGGCTCAGGCCCGTGCTCCATGTCGCGGGCACGGTCGAGCCGCGCCAGCTCAGCCGCTTCCTGCCGCCGCCCGACGGCGCCGGCCGCCCCTCGGCCGTGCTCGTGCTCTTCGGAGAGGGCGCCGACGGCCCCGAACTGCTGCTCATGGAACGGGCGTCGAGCCTCCGCTCCCACGCCGGTCAGCCCTCCTTCCCCGGTGGCGCCATCGACCCGGAGGACGGCGATCCGGAGGGCGAGGGGCGGCTGCGGGCGGCCCTGCGTGAAGCAGAGGAGGAGACGGGTCTCGACCCGTCCGGGGTGCAGATCTTCGGGACGCTGCCCGCGCTCTACATCCCCGTCAGCGGCTTCGTCGTCACGCCGGTGCTCGGCTGGTGGCACCGCCCCACGCCCGTCTCGGCCATCGACCCCGCCGAGACGGCTCATGTCTTCACCGTCCCCGTGTCCGAGCTGACGGACCCGGCGAACCGCGCTATGGCCGTCCACCCCTCCGGCTACACGGGCCCGGCCTTCTGCCTGGGTCCGGCGCTGGTGTGGGGCTTCACCGCCGGTGTGATCGACCGCCTTCTGCACTACGCGGGCTGGGAGCGCCCATGGGACCGCGAGAGGCGCGTGACGATCGACCGCAAGACGTGACCCGGACCATGGCCGGGGATATGAGTACGTGCCGGGCCCGCGCCGCCGCGCCCGTACCGGCGCCCGCGCTGCCGCCCATGAGGTCCGCGGCCGCGGGTTGCGTACGATCCGACCGCGGCGGAGGCCGCCCATGACCCCCATGAGACGGTGGCTCCCGTGAACGCGCTGGACTTCCTGCTTCTCCTCGCCGCGATCTGGTTCGCCGTCATCGGCTATCGGCAGGGCTTCGTCGTCGGGATTCTCTCCGTGACCGGTTTCCTGGGCGGCGGGCTGGTGGCGATCTGGGTTCTGCCCCCGCTGTGGGACGCCGTGACGGACGGCTCCCCTCCGGGCACGTTCGGCGTGGTGGGGGCCGTCGTCATCGTCATCGTCTGCGCCTCCGTCGGGCAGGCGTTCACCACCCACATGGGCAACAAGCTGCGGCAGCACATCACTTGGTCGCCCGCCCGCGCCGTGGACGCCACGGGCGGTGCGCTGGTGAACGTACTGGCCATGCTGCTCGTGGCATGGCTGATCGGCTCGGCGCTCGCGGGCACTTCGCTGCCGACGCTCAGCAAGCAGGTACGCGACTCCAGTGTGCTGCTGGGGGTTTCACGTGTCCTGCCGGCCGAGGCGGACAACTGGTTCAACGACTTCTCCTCGACCCTCGCGCAGAACGGCCTGCCGCAGGTCTTCTCGCCGTTCTCCAACGAGCCGATCAGGGCGGTGCCCGCGCCCGATCCGAAGCTGGCGAAGAGCCCCGTCGCCGCCAGGGCGAGGCACAGCATCGCGAAGGTCGTGGGCAGCGCGACCCGTTGCGGAAAGGTGCTGGAGGGCACGGGCTTCGTCTACGCCAGGCACCGTGTGATGACCAACGCGCACGTCGTCGGCGGCGTCAGGGAGCCCACGGTGCAGATCGGCGGCGTCGGCCGGATCCATGACGCCCGCGTCGTCCTCTACGACCCGCGGCGCGATGTGGCCGTACTGGACGTGCCGACGCTCGACGCCCCCGCGCTGCGGTTCGCGCCGAAGGACGCGGGACGCGGCGACGGCGCCATCGTCGCGGGCTTCCCTGAGAACGGCGGATTCGACGTGCGCCCGGCACGCGTACGCGACCGCGTCGACGCCGACGGCCCGGACATCTACCGTCGCGACCGGGTCCGCCGCGACATCTACTCCCTCTACACGACCATCCGCCAGGGCAACTCCGGCGGCCCGCTGCTCACGCCCGAAGGCCGCGTCTACGGCGTCGTCTTCGCCAAGTCGCTCGACAACTCCCGTACGGGATACGCCCTCACGGCGGACGAGGTGCGCAGCGACGCACAGCGTGGCCGGGTGACGCAGCGGCAGGCCGACAGCCAGGGTTGTGCGATGTGAACCAGGTGAATTAGCCCGCCGTACACGGAAGTCGGCGTCACCGCGGTCTGCGAGCCCGGGGCTTCGCACCAGGCGTCGGCAGCCGAGCGTCAGCCGCGCGGGTGCCTCAGCCGTGCACCGAACCAGCGTGCTCTGCGGCCGAGCAACTGGGGAATTCCGGGCTCGACGCCCTCGCCGAGTCTGTCGGGCAGTAAGCGCCACATGCGCTGTCCGGGGAGCAGTCCCCTCCGCCCGCTGCGGTCACGTGCCAGGTCACGGTAGTCGTGCGTCCAGCCCATACAGCGCACTCTGCCCCGTAGCGAGGCGCGTAACCGTCTGACGGGCCATCAAACGCCACCTTCGAACGCCGAGTCAGTGGCGGGTGTTGCCGGTGCCTACGGCTGCATACGCGAGCGGCGGCCCGGCCGTTCGTACGAGGTCGAACAGCGGTCGTTCGGCGGTCGTACGGCAGTCGTAAGAGGGCGAACGAGGGCGAACGGGCGGTGGGCGGGCGGCACTTCGGGCATTCGCAAACGTCCCCGACGCCTGAAGCGAAACCCCGGGGAGCGCGGCCGGGTCAGCGATCCGGCTCGGGGTCCTTCAGCCAGCCGATCAGCTCCGAGGAGAACCCGGCCGGGTCCTCCTCGTGCGGCCAGTGGCCGATTCCGTCCAACAGACGCCAGCGGTACGGGGCTTCGACGTACTGGCCCGACCCGGCCGAACTGCGTGTGCGCAGCACCGGATCGAGCGCGCCGTGCACCTGCATCGTCGGCACCCGTACGGGCCGCTTCATGCGCCGGTTGAACTGGAAGCCGTCCGGCCGCGCCATCGAACGCACCAGCCAGCGATAGGGCTCGACCGAGCAGTGCGCCGTAGACGGCACACACATGGCCTGCTCATAGCGTGCGACCGCCTCCTCAACGCCGGGCTGTTCCAGCAGCCTCGGACCGGCCCAGTCCCGTACCAGCCTCCCCACCAACTCACCGCCGTTCGCAGTGAGTTGACGCTCGGGCACGAACGGCCGCTGGAAGCCCCACACATAGGAACCGGCCTTCGTCTGGCGCACGTCCTTGAGCATCGCCGCGCGCCAGCGCCGGGGATGCGGCATCGCGGAGACCGCCAGGCGCCGGATGAGCTTGGGCCGCATCACGGCGGCAGTCCACGCCAGATAGCCGCCCAAGTCGTGCCCCACCAGGGCCGCGTCGGGCTCGCCGAGGGAGCGGATGACGCCGGTGACGTCGAGGGCGAGGTTCGCCGGGTCGTAGCCGCGCGGCGTGCGGTCGCTGCCGCCCACGCCGCGCAGATCCATGGCGACGGCGCGGAAACCGGCGTCCGCCAGCGCCGTGAGCTGATGCCGCCAAGTCCACCAGTACTGCGGGAAGCCGTGCAGCAGCAGCACAAGAGGTCCGTCACCCGTCTCGGCGATGTGGAACCGGGCACCGTTCGCCGCCACGTCCCGGTGCGTCCAGGGGCCTTCGGGCCGGATCAGATTGGCCGGACCTGCTGGGTGGGTCATGTGGACGAGCCTGTCACACTTCGCCCGGCATCCATGACGCGCTCATGGGTCGCGGCACCCTGCGAAAGGGCGTGCGGTGGAGGGCAGGCCCGACCCAAGTGCGCGGTGCGCACGCGGAGTTCGCCGCCGAGTGCGTACGGGCCGGGTCCGTACGGCAGTTCGCGGGGAAGCCGTCTACGCGGCGGAAGAAGCGACGGGCGTCACGCCGCCGACGTGCTCTCCTGCCGCTTGTCGAGCGAAGCGCCGTTCCGCCCCGCGGTCGCTCCCGCGCCGCCCTTACGGGGATGCGGCTTGGCCCGCGACAGCACCGAGGCGGTCTCCTTCGCCGACGCGATCGACTTCTCCGGGGGCTTGATCCGCTTGAACTTCCGCAGCGCGACGAGCAGCAGGATCAACGCCAGCACGATGTAGGCGCCGCCCACGATCAGGAACGACCAGGCCAGCCCGAGGCCCAGATTGTGAATCCCGTACGCGGCGGCGAAGCTCAGCACCGGCAGTGAGAAGAGCAGCAGCACACCCGCGACCGTGGCCGCGCCTCCGCCCACGATGCCGCGCTTGACGTCCTGCCGGATCTCGGCCTTGGCCAGCGCGATCTCGTCGTGCACCAGACCGGACAACTCGGCGGTGGCCGAAGCCACCAACTGGCCGAGGCTGCGGCCGTCGTCGGCAGAACTCATCGGTGTTCCCCTCTTTCTTTCCGTCTTGCGTCGATCTCCATCGATCCTCGTCGATCCCGGCCGGACGTCGAACCCGTAGGCTCCGGCCGGCCGTCGACGCGTCGAACCCGAGCCGTAGAGCCCGTAGAACGCGTAGAGCCCGTCGAACCGTACCTACTCACCGGTCCGATCATGCCGGACCATCGTGCGGCACGTTCGGCCAGGAGGCCACTAGGGCAAGCACCCTCGGGCGCCCCGGTGTTGACGAAGCGTACGGCCGTACGGACAGGGGGAGGGGCACCCGGCGTCGCCGGATGCCCCTCACTCGTGCCGCGACTCGGCCGCCCCCGCGTGCGCGGACCCGGCGGTCAGTCCTCGCTCGCGGCCGTAGGCAGCTTGTCCTGGATGAGTTCCATGACGGACGAGTCGGTCAACGTGCTGACGTCGCCCAGCGCCCGGTTCTCCGCGACGTCCCGCAGCAGCCGCCGCATGATCTTGCCGGAGCGGGTCTTCGGAAGCTCCGCGACCGGAAGGATCTTCTTCGGCTTGGCGATCGGACCGAGCTGCTTGGACACATGCGCCCGCAGCTCCTCCACCAGCCCCTCGTCCTCGGCGGCCGAGCCCCGCAGGATGACGAACGCACAGATGGCCTGGGTGGTCTGAGGGTCCGTCGCACCGACGACGGCCGCCTCGGCGACCTTCGGATGCGACACGAGCGACGACTCGACCTCGGTGGTCGAGATGTTGTGCCCGGAGACGAGCATGACGTCGTCGACGCGGCCCAGCAGCCAGATGTCGCCGTCGTCGTCCTTCTTCGCGCCGTCGCCCGCGAAGTACTTGCCCTCGAAGCGCGACCAATAGGTGTCCAGGAACCTCTGGTCGTCGCCCCAGATGGTGCGCAGCATCGACGGCCAGGGCTCGGTCAGCACCATGTATCCGCCGCCGCCGTCCGGGACTTCGTTGGCCTCGTCGTCCACGACGGTCGCGGAGATCCCGGGCAGCGGCTGCTGTGCCGAGCCGGGCTTGGTCTCGGTGACGCCGGGCAGCGGGCTGACCATGACGCCGCCGGTCTCCGTCTGCCACCAGGTGTCGACGATGGGCGTACGGTCGCCGCCGATGTGGTGGCGATACCAGATCCACGCCTCCGGGTTGATCGGCTCGCCCACGGAGCCGAGGATGCGCAGCGACGACAGGTCGAACTTCGCCGGGATGTCGTCGCCCCACTTCATGCAGGCGCGGATCGCGGTCGGCGCGGTGTAGAGCAGCGACACCTTGTACTTCTGTACGACCTCCCACCAGCGGCCCTTGTGCGGGGTGTCCGGGGTGCCCTCGTAGAGCACCTCCGTGGCGCCGTTGGCGAGCGGCCCGTAGACGATGTACGAGTGCCCGGTGACCCAGCCGACGTCGGCCGTGCACCAGTAGACGTCCTTCTCGGGCTTCAGGTCGAAGACGGCGTGGTGGGTGTAGGCGACCTGCGTCAGATAGCCGCCGGTGGTGTGCAGGATGCCCTTCGGCTTACCGGTCGTGCCGGAGGTGTAGAGGATGAACAGCGGGTGCTCGGCGTCGAAGTCCTGCGGAGTGTGCTGGTCGCTCTGCCGCTCGACGACGTCGTGCCACCACACGTCACGGTCGTCGTTCCACTCGATGTCCTCCTGGCCGGTGCGCCTGACGACCAGTACGTTGCGTACCTTCTCGGTGCCGGGCCTGGTCAGCGCCTCGTCGACGGCGGGCTTGAGCGCGCTGGCGCCGCCCTTGCGGTAGCCGCCGTCGGCGGTGATGACGACGCGGGCGTCGGCGTCCTCGATGCGGGTGGCCAGCGCGTCCGCGGAGAAGCCGCCGAAGACCACGGAGTGCGGGGCGCCGATGCGGGCGCAGGCCAGCATCGCCACGACGGTCTCCGGGATCATCGGCAGGTAGACGGCGACGCGGTCGCCGGCCTGTACGCCGAGTTCGGTCAGCGCGTTCGCGGCCTTTGAGACCTCGCGCTGGAGGTCGGCGTAGGTGAGGGTGCGGGAGTCGCCGGGCTCGCCCTCGAAGTACAGGGCCACCCGGTCGCCGTTGCCCGCCTCGACGTGCCGGTCGACGCAGTTGTAGGCGACGTTGAGTTTGCCGTCCTTGAACCACTTCGCGAACGGCGGGTTCGACCAGTCGAGGGTCTCGGTCGGCTCCTTGCCCCAGCTCAGGCGGCGTGCCTGCTCGGCCCAGAAGCCCAGCCGATCCGCCTTCGCCTGCTCGTACGCCTGGGCAGTGACGTTGGCTTCGGCAGCCAGATCGGCGGGCGGCGCGAACCTCCGCTCTTCCTTGAGCAGATTGGCCAGGCTTTCGTTGCTCACGACATCTCCCTTTCCCAGGGTGTCCGCTGTGTCCCGGTCTCAAGGTCCCCTTTCTCGCCGGGCCTTGGACCTCCGGCCCAGCACATCAGCCCTTGCGCCCATGTGACAAGGGCTGTCGACGAAATTGGTTTAGACCTGTCAGGTACGCATCCATTCTGCCCGGTGGCGGGGCCGTGCGGTGCGTCGCCGGACCCCGCGCCGCCGCCGGCCGCAGACCACCGATTCGTGGGCTCAACGAGTGAAGAAGTCACCCTGAGACCCCGCCCAGGTTGCCCGTTTCGCCCGAGATGCAACGTTTGAGTCACGTACCGGAGTTGATCCGCTACGGAGAGACATCGACAAGGGCGAGGTGATCCGATGACGGCCACACGACGGTGGCTCGCGGGCATATCGGCGGGAATGGCGCTCACCGTGGTGATGAGCGGCTGCGCCGGCGACACCACGGCAAGCCCGGAAGGGCAGGGACGCTCGGCCCCCGAGGAGAAGCCCGAGCAGCAGGCGCGAGTCATCGGGGACGGGTCGACCTCCATAACCGGCCGCCAGCCGAGCCAGCCGATACCGAGAGCACTGCGCAAGGGCAAGAAGCCGCCGCAGTTCGTGGTCTTCTCCTGGGACGGGGCCGGCGAGGACGGGAAGAAGCTCTTCTCCCGCTTCCGCAAGGCCGGTAAGCGCTACGGCGCCTCCCAGTCGTTCTTCCTGAGCGGCATATACACCCTCCCCGAGGCCAAGTCCCGGCGCTACGCGCCTCCCGGCCACCCCTCCGGCGCCTCCGACATCGGCTACCTCAAGGACGAGAACATACGGGCCACCCTTCGCGAAGTACGCAAGGCATGGCTCCAGGGCAACGAGATAGGCACCCACTTCAACGGCCACTTCTGCGGCCCCAAGGGTGTCGGGAGCTGGTCCGCGGACCAGTGGAAGAGCGAGATACGCCAGGCCAAGTGGTTCGTGAAGAACTGGAAGACGAACACCGGCTTCCGGCGTGAGGATCCTCTTCCGTTCGACTACGACAAGGAACTCATCGGGGGGCGCACCCCCTGCCTCCAGGGCCAGGAGAATCTGCTCCGCGCGGCCCGGGAGATGGGCTTCCGCTACGACTCCAGCGGCAACGGGACCCAGGTCTGGCCGAAGAAGAAGAGCGGCCTGTGGGACGTGCCGTTGCAGGAAGTCCCCATGCCGGGGCGGAAGTTCGAGACCCTCTCCATGGACTACAACTTCCTGGCGAACCAGTCGGGGACGGTCCGGGGTCCCGCCGCTGAGCACGCGGCGTACGGGCGTCAGATGCGCGAGGGCCTGATGAAGGGCTTCGAGCGCGCCTACAAGGGCAATCGCGCGCCCCTGATCATCGGCAACCACTTCGAGAAGTGGAACGGCGGCGTGTACATGGACGCCGTGGAACACGTGATGAAGTCGGTCTGCCGCAAGCACGAGGTCCGCTGCGTCTCGTTCAGGCAGCTCGTCGAATGGCTCGACGCACAGGACCCGAAGGTGCTCTCCAAGCTGCGTTCGCTGGGCGTCGGTGAACGGCCCGAGCGCGGATGGAAGTCGTTCCTCGAGGCCAAGGCCAAGGACGAAGCCGAGGCCAAGGCCAAGGACGAAGCCGAGGCCAAGGCCAAGGACGAAGCCGAGGCCAAGGCCAAAGCCGAGGCCAAGGCCAAGGCCGAGGAAAAAGCCAAGGACGCTGGGACGACGAAGCCGGTCTCCGACCGACGGTCCGACTGAACGGCCCGGTGAGCGGCGGGCGGAGGCTGCTGCCGGCCTCCGCCCGCCGCCGCCGCGCCGGCGTCGCGGCTCGGCCGCGACCGCCCCTCACGCGGGCTGCGGCGCCACCCGATGTCCGCGGTGGTGCTCGCCGAGTACGAAGCCGGGGTCGACCTGGGCGGCCAGGTCGGCGCCTGTCTTCGCGTTCCCCCAGCTCTCGGCGTTGCGCAGATGGAAGTGCACCATCTGCCGCGTGTACCGCTCCCAGTCACGCTGCTCGTACGCCCCGTCCGCGGCCTGCCGAATCACGCTCAGGGCACGGACGTTGGGCTCCTCCAGCTCCGTGAGCGGGCGCGGACGGCCCTTCTCCATGGCGCGGACCCAGTCGGAGTGCCCGAAGGAGACGAGCAGGTCGTCACCGGTCTCCTCGCGGAGGAAGTCGAGGTCGTCGCTGTTGTGCACCTTGTTGCCCACCACGCGCAGCGGCACCCCGAAGTCCCGTGCGTACTCCTTGTACTGGCGGTAGACGGACACGCCCTTACGGGTCGGCTCGGCGACGAGGAAGGTCATGTCGAAGCGCGTGAACATCCCCGACGCGAACGAATCGCTGCCCGCAGTCATGTCGACGACCACGAACTCCTCGCGCCCGTCGACGAGATGGTTCAGGAACAGCTCCACCGCGCCGGTCTTGGAGTGGTAGCAGGCGACGCCCAGATCGGCCTCCGTGAAGGGCCCGGTGGCCAGCAGCCGCACCTTGCCGCCCTCGACGGAGAGGGTGCGTGCGCAGGCCTCGTAGACGGGGTTGTCCTCGGTGATCGTCAGCAGTCGCGAACCCTCGCCGGGCGGCGTCGTCTTGATCATCGTCTCGGCCGACGCGATACGGGGATTCGAACCGCGCAGCCACTCCTTGATCAGGGGGAGCTGCGCGCCCATGGAGGGGAGCGCTTCGGCCTCGGCCTCGTCCATCCCCAGCGCCGCGGGGAGATGCTGATTGATGTCCGCGTCCACCGCGACCAACGGGACGTGCGCCGCGGCCAGTTGACGGATGAACAGTGAGGACAGCGTGGTCTTGCCGCTGCCGCCCTTCCCAACGAAAGCGATTTTCATGAACAGGAGCGTAGACATGTGAGCGGCGACAGCGCGAAGACGGGGTGAGAAGGACCACTCGTTCGTGGGACGCCGGTGGCCGCTCGGCCTGCGCGTAGGGTCATACGCATGAGTAGCAGCACCGCTGACCCCCTGGCCCCACTGGGCGCGCTGCCCGGTGTCCCCGAGGCCGTCGACTCCGTACGGCGGTCGGTCGACCGGATCTACGGGCACCGAGTGATGCGCCGCCGCAGCAGCGAGGTGAGCGCGGAGGCGGCCCTTCGCGGCGCCCGTGCCTCGGCCGCACTCGAAGGCGCCGACTGGGCCCTGGAGGAGCTGCGCCGCCGCACGGACTTCGGCGCGGAGGGCGAGCCCCGCGCGGTCGGCGCGGCGCTGCGGCTGACCGCCGAGGCGGGCCAACTCCTCGACGTATGGCGGCAGTCGCCGATGCGCGTGCTGGCGCGGCTGCATCTCGTCGCAGCCGGCGGAAACGGGACCGACGAGGCAGTGGGCCGTCCCCGCCTGGCAGGCGAGACGGTGACGGCGACCGGCAGCGAGCCGGCGGGTACGGCGGCGGCGTCCGGCCCCGGCAGCGGGACCGTACCGGAGCGGCAGGCGCCGGACGCCGATGAGGTGGCGGCGCGACTCGACGCGCTCGCCCGGATCGTGGTGGACGGCACCGAGGCCCCGGCACTGGTGCTCGCCGCGGTCGTACACGGTGAACTGGCCACGCTGCGGCCCTTCGTCTCGTACAACGGCGTCGTGGCGCGGGCCGCCGAGCGCATCGTCCTCGTGGGCGGCGGGCTGGACCCCAAGTCGATCTGCCCGGCGGAGGTCGGCCACGCGGAAGCGGGCCGCGACGCCTACGAACGTGCCCTGGACGGCTACGCCTCCGGGACTCCCGAGGGCCTGGCCGCATGGCTCGTGCACTGCGGAAAGGCCCTGGAGCTGGGTGCCCGAGAGACGACGGCGGTGTGCGAGGCGCTACAGCGCGGGGCGGCATAGTCCGTCACGGCTGCGCCGAGGGACGAGCGCGCGGCGTCACCCGCGTACAGGGCACATTGGGCCGGGAGTTCACGGCCCTCCGCACAGGATTGCGGCGGCACCGCCGTCGACAGTGCCGCCGCTGGCACGGATACCGGGTTACCAGTGCGTGCTTTTCGTATTGCCCGTCAGGCCCGGGTCTCTGCCGGTCTCCTGGCGGGTTCGCCCGTTACGCGGGCTCAGCGTCGCGTGGGTGCCCGGTATTCATGCAAGGCGGTCCGTGGGGCCTTGTGCGTACCGGCGAACTCTGCTTCGCCGCTGGTCTCGCGGGCCGTCAATTCCTTTGTACTGCGCTCTGCCCCGATGTGGAACCCCTGGCCTGGCATCTTTACCTTTGCCCTCAAAGCTGCTCGAACCGGGCACTCCTGCGCTGACTCGTGTACCAGACCAGACCCGCGGTGGCGACCGCCGCTCCCACCGCCGCAGCGGCGATCGCCAGCGCGGGCCGTGAAGGCATCGACAGGCCGGGGACGCGCTCCTTGAGCCGCACCGGCCGGGAGAAGGAGAGGACGGGCCAGTCACGGGAGAGCGCCTCCTTGCGCAGTGCCCGGTCGGGATTGACCGCGTAGGGATGCCCGACGGCCTCCAGCATCGGTACGTCCGTGATGGAGTCGCTGTAGGCATAGCACCTGCTGAGGTCGTACCCCTCGGACTCGGCGAGCGAGGCGATCGCCTCCGCCTTCGCCGGGCCGTATGCGTAGTACTCGATCTCGCCCGAGTAGCAGCCGTCCTCGACGACCATGCGGGTCGCCACCACGCGGTCCGCCCCGATCAACTCCCCGATCGGCTCGACGACTTCGGACCCCGACGTCGAGACGATGACCACGTCACGCCCGGCGAGGTGGTGCTCCTCGATGAGGGACGCCGCCTCGTCGTAGATGATGGGGTCGATGAGGTCGTGGATCGTCTCGGCGACGATCTCCTTCACCTGCTCGACGTTCCATCCGCGGCACAGCGCCGAGAGATACTCGCGCATCCGCTCCATCTGATCGTGGTCGGCTCCTCCGAGGAGATATACGAACTGGGCGTACGCGGTGCGGAGTACGGCACGGCGATTGATCAGGCCACCTTGGTAGAAGGATCTGCCGAAGGCGAGCGTGCTCGACTTCGCAATGACCGTCTTGTCCAGATCGAAGAACGCGGCTGTGCGGCGCATCGCTAGGTTTTCCACGAAGCCGAGCATAGGCGCCAACCATTCGGCGTAAGCTGGGGCGCGTGGGTTTGCCTGAGAAGGCCCTCGGGTACACCATGGAAGTCACGGATCGTTCGCGACCGTGCTAACCCGGCCCGACTCCTCCCCCCCGAGTCGGCCCTGGGGACGACCCCCGCTCTCCCCCCGGCGGGGGTCGTCGCATGTCCAAGGCCGTTTCGGTCGCTCAGTGATCGTTTCCACCTCCCTTGGCGATCTTCGGCCGTCCATCGACCGGGCACTCAGAGTCGTAACTGAGTGTAATCGATGGACTGCTCTCCGGGAGTCGCCAGGATGGGTGACGGACTTATTCACAAGCTGAGGCATGTCCACAGTTTTGGACCATGATCACTGCGCTTTTCGCGTTCCCCGCACAGTGATTCCCGACAGGGCCCGCGGGTGTTTGCGGGAGTGAGCCTGTGAACCGCGATGGGGGTCTGGAACGTGGCCGAAACCATTCTGATTGTCACCGAGGACGAAGAACTCCTTGACGATCTCCTGAGGTTGTGTGCGGCGGCCGGTGCTGAGGCGGAAGTGGTGCATGGTGCGCCTCCCGACCGGATGTCGTGGGCGGGGTGGGGCGGTGCGAAGTCCTGGGAAAAGGCACCGCTGGTCCTCGTGGGAGACGACTGCGCGGGCGCCCAGTGGCTGGGCGGCGCTGCCGGAGGGGAGCCCTCCGGGATGCTGCGCAGGCCGGGAGTCCTCCTTGTCGGCAAGGACCTCGACGATCCGGGGGTCTGGGAGCGCGGAGCCCGTATCGGGGCGGAGGGCGTCGTGATGCTGCCCGACGCCGAGAGCTGGCTGACGGGACGGATCGCCGACGCGTCGGAGTGCGTGGGCCGACCGGCCCTGACCGTCGGGGTCCTCGGCGGGCGCGGCGGAGCGGGAGCGTCGACTCTGGCCTGCGCCCTGGCCGTTACGGCGGCGAGGGAGGGGCAGCGCACGATGCTCGTCGACGGGGACGCCCTCGGCGGCGGTCTCGACGTGCTGCTCGGCGGAGAACGTACGGAGGGGCTGCGATGGCCGGCGTTCGCGGAGTCTCGGGGCCGGGTCGCAGGCGGCGCACTGGAGGAATCGCTGCCGAGGCTGCACGACTTGAGCGTGCTGAGCTGGGACCGGGGCGACTCCGTGCTGATCCCGGCGGACGCGATGAAGTCGGTGCTCTCCGCCGCGCGTCGGCGCGGCGGTGTGGTCGTGGTGGATCTGCCGCGACGAGTGGACGAGACGGTGGCGGAGGCGCTGGCGCAGACGGATCTCGGACTGCTGCTGGTGCCCGCCGAGTTGCGTGCGGTCGCAGCGGCGCACCGTGTCGCCTCTCGTACTCAGATGGTGCTGCGCGATCTGAGGGCCGTGGTGCGTACTCCGGGCGGTCCCGGCGGTTCGCGGGGGTACGGACCGGGGCTGGACGAGGGCGAGGTGGCGCGGCTGCTTCGACTGCCGCTCGCCGGTGAACTTCCTTGGGAGCCGGGGCTGTCGGAGGCGGCGGAGCGCGGCGTGCCGCCGGGCGCCCGTACGAGTGGAGTGCTCGCCCGCTTCTGCCATGACTTCTGGGCGCGGGCGCTGAGCGGCGGAGTGAGCGGCGGGAGTGTCTCCGCATGAGCGCCAGGAGGGTCGAGCAGCACAGGCAGGCCGGACAGTTCGGGCACGTCGGAGGCAGAACGGCGGTGCGGGGCACGGGAGTTGGGGCCGGGCGCGGTGGGGCGGCGGAGAGCGCCCCTTCTCCGTCCTCCTCGGCGGCTGACGGGAGTACGGCACTCGTACCGGAGAAGCGGACGCTGCTCGACGCCGTACGCACAAGGCTCGCCGAGACGGGGGACGAGCCGACACCGGCGCGGGTGGCGGCGGCCCTGCGCGCCCATGGGCGGCTGCTCGGCGACAGCGCGGTGCTCGGCGTCGTGGAGGCACTGCGCTCGGAGATGGTGGGCACCGGCCCGCTGGAGCCGCTGCTGGCCGATCCGGACGTCACGGATGTGCTGGTGACCCGCCCCGACGAGGTGTGGGTGGACCGTGGCGGAGGTCTGGAGCGTACCGGTGTGCGCTTTGCCGACGCCGCGTCCGTACGGCGGCTGGCGCAGCGCCTGGCCACATCGGCGGGGCGTCGTCTGGATGACGCCAGACCGTGGGTGGACGCGCGGCTTCCGGACGGCACCCGGCTGCATGCGGTTCTTCCGCCCGTGGCCGTCGGGTCGACGTGTCTGTCGTTGCGGGTGGTGCGCCACAAGGCGTTCAGCTTGGGGGAGTTGGTGGCTGCGGGCACTGTGCCGCCGGGCGGGGAGCGGCTTCTGCGAGCGGTGCTGGACGCGAGGCTCTCCTTCCTGATCAGCGGTGGTACGGGATCGGGCAAGACGACGCTGCTGAGTTCGCTGCTGGGGCTGGTCGGCCCGGAGGAGCGGATCGTGCTCGCCGAGGACTCGGCGGAGCTGCGCCCCGACCATCCCCATGTCGTACGGCTGGAGGCGCGACCAGCCAACCAGGAGGGCGCCGGGCGTGTGGCGTTGGACGACCTGGTGCGGCAGGCGCTGCGGATGCGGCCCGACAGGCTGGTCGTCGGCGAGGTCCGAGGGGCCGAAGTGACGGACCTGCTGGCCGCGTTGAACACGGGACACGAGGGCGGCTGCGGCACTCTGCATGCCAACGCCGCCGGGGACGTGCCCGCGCGGCTGGAGGCCCTGGGCACGACAGCGGGGCTCGGCAGGGCTGCTCTGCACAGCCAACTGGCCGCTGCGCTCGACGTGTTGGTGCATCTGGTGCGGGACGCTGGTGCGGGACGCCTCGGGGAAGCGGCGCATCGCGGAGATCCATGTTCTGACGCGGGACGGCGACGGCCTCGTCACGACCGTTCCGGCAGTGGTGTGGGGCGAGCGCGGCTTCCGGGAGGAGCGCGGCGCACGGCAGTTGTGGGCGATGTGCGGGCGGCAGCGCGGGCGCCGGGGCGGCGGCCCGGCGGATCGGCCGCATGGCCGAGCTGAAGGTAGTGGGCTTCCAGCGTGGGCTGGGGCGGGCCTCGGCACCGGACATGAGGGGGACTGAGATGACGGATCTGACGGGTGCCGTGGGGCATGGAGCTGTGGCCGTACAGGCCGCGCCGATGTACGCGGCGATGGTGTGCGCGGGAGCGGCGGCCTGGCTGATGAGCGGGAGCGACGACCGTGGCAGACGCGCACGACTGCTGCTCGCTGGGGAGGTACGGCCCGTTGCGCCGCAGCCTCGACTACCGCTGCGCGTAGAGGAGTTGGCCGCCTTCTTACGCCGTCGGCTGGGCGGGCCCGCCGCCCATGCGTGGTGGTGCGCGCTGGGCGGCGCGGTGCTGGGGCTGCTGTGCGAGTCCTGGCTTCCGCTGGCGGCGGGTGTCGCTGCCGTACCGCTCGTACGGAGGGCGCTGCGGGAACGGGAGCGTGAGAAGGCGAAGGAGCGCAGGGCCGCGGCCGTGGTGGAACTCTGCGGTGCCGTCTCCGGCGAACTGCGCGCCGGGCGCCAGCCGGACCGCGCTCTGCTCTCCGCGGGAGGCATCGCGCTGCGAGAGCTGGGGGACAGCGGCGCTGCCGTGCTTGCGGCGGCTCGTTTCGGCGGTGATGTGCCGGGGGCGCTGCGGGAGGCGGCGCGAAGTCCCGGTGCGGAAGGGCTGCGCGGCGTGGGGGCCTGCTGGCAGGTGGCCGTCGAGGGCGGGGCGGGCCTGGCCGCCGGTCTCGACAAGATCGCCGATGCCCTGCGCGCGGAACGGGACCAACACGAGGAACTGCGGGCGCTGTTGGCGGGCCCTCGGTCCACGGCCGTGGTGCTGGCGCTGCTTCCCGTCTTCGGGTTGCTGCTCGGTACGGCGATGGGTGCGGCGCCCATGGAGGTGCTGCTGCACAGCCCGCCGGGGCTGGCGTGCCTCGTCGTGGGCGGGCTTCTGGAGTGGGCGGGCATCGCCTGGGTGGCCCGGCTCGTACGGAGCGCGGAACGGCCCGTAGCAGTGGGCGGGGAGGAGCGGAGATGAACGGGGGCGGTTCCTTCGGTCTGGCGGAGGCACTGATGTGGGCGGCGCTGCTCGCCGGTGCTGGGTGGGCCATGGCTTCCGGATGGGACGGGTGGCGTGGCCACAGGGTGCGGCAGCGGACGCGGAGGCTCCTTGGGGGGTTCGGCGACGGCGCGGGGGCCGATCCCGGACGGGCGTCGCCCTCGGAACCCTCATGCAACGTAGGCAAGTTCGCGGAGTCCGGGCTGGGCAGATGTGTCGGTTCTGACCGTCGCGTAGCCCGAATCCAGGAGAAGTGGCGGCGAGCATCCAGGGGGATAGGGTCCGGGCGGCTGCGTGAGGCCGGTGCGGCCCTCGGCGTTGCCGCGTTCGTGGTGGTCGTGGTCGGCGGCGTCGCCGGATGGATTCTGGCCTGCGTGGGTGCGTACGGCGTCCGCTGGTGGATGCGCCGACGCCGGTCCCAGGAGGAAGCGGCTGGATCGCAACAGCCGGGGAACGCCCGTGCGGCGGCCGAACAGTTGCCGCTGGCCGCCGAGTTGATGGCCGCTTGCCTTGCGGCGGGCTCCACTCCCGCGCCGGCGGCCGACGCCGTAGGGCGGTCACTGGGCGGCCCGCTAGGGGCACTTCTGATCCGTACCGCTACCGAATTGCGGCTTGGGGCCGAACCGGCCGTCGCCTGGGCGCACTTCGCCTTGTTGCCGGGCAGCGACGGCTTCGTACGCAGCATGGAACGGGCTGGTACGGCCGGGGCGCCGGCCGTCGATCAGATGGCACGGCTGACGGCAGAACTGCGCATACGGCGTGTACGCGAGGCCTCCGCGCGAGCGCGGCGGGCGGCGGTCTTGGTGACCGGCCCGCTGGGGCTGTGCTTCCTGCCTGCGTTCCTCGCCGTGGGGGTCGCCCCGGTGGTGATGGGACTGGCCGGATCACTGCTTTGAACACCGAGCCGCGGTGCGGGAATCCGCCGGGAATCCGGCGGTTGGGTTTCAACGCCCGTATTCAGTACGCGAGTTGAGCGCACCCTGCGCAGCCCCACGCGCGAAGCAGCAACGACCGAGGCGCGACGCAGCAGACGCAGAGGACACAAGCCAGAGGACACAAGCCAGAGGACACAAGCCGGGGACACGAGCCAGAAGACACGAGCCAGAAGACACGAGCCAGAGACACGCGAAGTAGTCACCAGGAAGAAGACACAAGGGGGAACCATGGTCAGGAGATTCCGTCGTGCCCTGCGCGCTTCGTGCAAGCGGACCGCGAGTGCGATCCGGAGCCAAGTGCGCGACATGAACGGCAAGTTGGGCTCGGAAGCCGGGATGAGCACGGCGGAGTACGCGGTGGGCACCATCGCGGCGTGCGGCTTCGCCGCGGTGCTGTACAAGGTCGTCACGAGCGGCGCCGTCAGCGGTGAGATGCAGCAGCTCATCGAGAGGGCGCTCCATGCCAAGTTCTGACGACGGCTATGTGACGGCGGAGACCGCGGTCGTGATTCCCGCCCTCGTGCTGCTCTTCGGAATGCTGCTGTGGGGAGTGATGGCTGCCGCCGCACATATCCAGTGCGTCGACGCCGCGCGGGCGGGCGCCCGTGCGGCGGCTCGCGGGGAGCCGGAGCAAGGGGTGCGTTCCGCCGTACGTTCGGCGGCGCCGGATGGCGCGACCGTGGAGACGGCGCGGGAAGACCGGCTGGTTCGGGTGGGTGTACGGGCACGCACCGCCGGACCGGGCCCGCTGTCCCTCGGTCTTGATGCCGAGGCCGTGGCCATGGCGGAGGAGCGAGTTGGGGCGGTCGGCCGTGCGGGGGGATGAGCGTGGGTCGGCCACGGTGTGGGCCGCCCTCAGCGGCGTGGTGCTGTGCACGGTCCTGGCGGTGGTGCTGGGGCTCGGCCAGGTCGTCGCCGCGCGTCACCGAGCGGCTGGCGCTGCCGATCTGTCGGCACTTGCCGCTGCCGACCACGCCCTCGAAGGACGGGCGCGGGCGTGCGCTGCCGCCAGGGAGGTCGCCCGTGCCCAGGACGCCCGGCTGGTGAGGTGTGCCGTCACCGGGGAGGTCGCTGACGTCTCGGCCCGGGTCTCGGCCGGACCGTACGCCCCGGTCGTAAGGTCCCGAGCGGGGCCGCCCGGACCACCAGGCGCCCTGCCGCCGGGCCAGGCTCATGGCGCCGCTGACGCCCCCGACTCCGCCTCCACCACCTGTCACCGCGCCTCAGCCGTTACGCCCAACGTCTCCTGTATCGGCGGGAGTTCGGAGGTCTCCGATGGACGGACCGGGCTATGGCGCGGCCTCCGTTCAGACAGCGGAGGCCAGCAACTCGGTGAGCAGACGGACGGCGCCGCGCTTGTGCAGCGGTTCGTTCCCGTTGCCGCACTTGGGCGACTGGATGCACGAGGGGCATCCGGACTCGCACTCGCAGGCGGCGATCGCGTCACGGGTCGCGGTGAGCCAGCCGCGTGCCGTACGGAATGCCCGCTCGGCGAAGCCGGCGCCGCCCGGCTGCCCGTCGTATACGAAGACGGTGGGGAGCAGAGTGTCGGGATGCAGGGCGATCGAGACTCCGCCGATGTCCCAGCGGTCGCAGGTGGCGAACAGCGGCAGCAGACCGATGGCGGCGTGCTCGGCGGCGTGCAGAGCACCGGGAAGCACCGAGTGCGCGATCCCGGCGGCCTCCAACTGGTCCTCGGTGAGCGTCCACCACACGGCCCGCGTGCGGAGGGTGCGCGGAGGGAGGTCGAGTTTCGTCTCGCCCATGACCTCACCCGTGATGAGGCGGCGGCGCAGATAGGAGACGACCTGATTGGTCACCTCGACGGTGCCATAGCACAACCTCGCGTCGCCCCAGGGGACTTCCTGGTCCGTTTCGAGCACGGAGACGCTGGTGGTGTCCCTGGCCATCGTGGTCCAGGGCGGTGCGGCCTCCTCCACCAGGGCGGCGGAGTCCTCCAGGTCGAGCTGCCGCACCACATAGGTGCGGCCCTGATGCAGATGCACTGCACCTTCGTGGACGGTGGTGTGTGCCGCCCCGGCGTCGACGGTGCCGAGGAGCCGCCCCGTACCGTCCTCCACGACTTGGACCGGGGTGCCTCCGGAACCGCGGATGTCGGCGAGGTCACAGGCCCGCTCCTTCAGCGTCCAATACCAGGAGGACCCACGCCGTCGCAGAAGCCTGCGCTCTTCCAACTGGCCCAGCAGATCGGCGAAGCCGGGACCGAAGAGCGCGGAGTCGGCCTCCGTGAGCGGGGCCTCCGAGGCGGCGGCACACAGATGGGGAGCCAGTACATAGGGGTTGTCGGGGTCGAGGACGGTCGATTCGACAGGCGCGCGGAACAGCGAATCGGGGTGGTGTACGAGATAGGTGTCGAGCGGATCGTCGCGGGCGACCAGCACCGCGAGGGCTCCCTCTCCCGTACGTCCGGCGCGTCCGGCCTGCTGCCATACGGAGGCACGCGTGCCCGGATATCCGGTGATGAGCACGGCGTCCAGGCCGGATACGTCGACGCCCAGTTCGAGGGCGTTGGTGGCGGCGAGGCCGAGGAGGTCACCGGTGTGGAGGCTGCGTTCGAGCGCGCGACGTTCCTCCGGGAGATAGCCGCCGCGATAAGCGGCGACCCGTTCGCTCAGGGAACGGTCCACGGCGGCGAGGCGGTCCTGTGCGATGAGCGAGATGAGTTCGGCGCCTCGCCGTGAGCGTACGAACGCGACGGTCCGTACGCCCTGGACGGCGAGGTCGGTGAGGAGCTCCGCGGACTCGGCGGTGGCGGTGCGTCTGACGGGGGCACCGCGTTCGCCCTCCAGCTCGGTCAGCGGCGGCTCCCACAGCGCGAAGACCAACTCGCCCCGGGGAGAGGTGTCTTCGGTCACCTCCTTCACGGGCACGCCGGTCAGTCGCGTGGCGGCCTCGCCGGGTTCGGCGGCCGTCGCGGAGGCGAGGAGGAAGACGGGGGAGGAGCCGTAGCGGGCGCATACGCGGCGCAGCCTGCGTATGACCTGTGCGACATGGGAGCCGAACACCCCGCGATACGTGTGGCATTCGTCGACGACGACATAGCGCAGCGAGCGCAGAAAGGAGGCCCAGCGGGCGTGGGCGGGGAGTATCCCGCGGTGCAGCATGTCCGGGTTGGTGAGTACGTAGTTGGCGAAGACCCGTACCCACTCGCGCTCTTCGACGGGGGTGTCACCGTCGAAGACGGCGGGGCGCACGGAGGTGCCCAGCGGCGCGGCCAGTTCGGAGACCGCTCTGCGCTGGTCGGCGGCGAGCGCCTTGGTCGGCGCCAGATAGAGGGCGGTGCTCCCGCGTCCGCCTCCGCGTGCCGTTCCGCCTGGCACACCGCCGGTGCCGGCCGTGCGGTCCGGGCGCTCCGCACTGTCCGCACTGTCCGTGCGGTCCGTCCCGTCCGTACTCCTCTCACCGGTCCTGCCGGTCTCGGCACCCTTGGCGGTGCCCGCGGCCCCGCTCTCCGTACCGTCGAGAAGCGTGCTGAGGACAGGGAGAAGATAGGCGAGGGACTTGCCGGAGGCGGTGCCTGTGGCAATGATCACTGACTCGCCCAGGAGCGCGTGACGGGCTGCGCGCGCCTGGTGCTCCCAGAGTCGTTCGATGCCGAATTCCCTTACGACATCGATCACTTCGGGTCGGATCTGCTCGGGCCAGTCGGCATGGCGACCGATCCGCGGGGGCAAGTGCTCCGTATGAGTGATACGCGCAGCCCTGCCGGCCCCGGCGGTGAGTCGGGCGAGCACCGCGCGGGGATCGCTGTCCGGGACCTTGCGGGAGGGCACAGCAGGTGAGCGTACGCTCGTGCCGACCAGATGCGGTCGGCCGGCCGTGGACACCGGCTGTGTCACCGGCGCGACGCACAATGACAGCAAGGCGTCGTGCGTGCACGCCGGTAAGTGATTGAATGCTTCTGCGGCTGCCGATCCGCCTGCTGTCCCGGCCTTTCCTCGGCCGGGATGTCTCAGTTGGTGGACGACTCGATAGCAAGGTGCTGGAGGATCCGTGGACCTGTCCCTGTCGACCCGGACCGTAGGCGATCGGACGATCGTCGAGGTCGGTGGCGAGATTGATGTATACACCGCGCCCAAGCTGCGCGAGCAGCTGGTCGAGCTTGTGAACGACGGGAGCTACCACCTCGTCGTGGACATGGAAGGCGTCGACTTCCTGGACTCCACCGGGCTGGGTGTGCTCGTCGGCGGGCTCAAGCGGGTGCGTGCCCATGAGGGCTCGCTGCGCCTGGTGTGCAACCAGGAGCGCATTCTCAAGATCTTCCGTATCACCGGTCTGACGAAGGTCTTCCCGATCCACGGTTCTGTGGACGAGGCCGTGGCGGCGACCGACTGAGGTCCGCCGGAAGCGGACCGGGTACCGGAACGTCGTTGGAGGTGCCGGGCTCTTGGAGCCCGGTACCCGGGAATGTGATCAAGGCAAGTTCAAGGGGGATGGCATGGCCATCGTGGAACTCCGATTCAGCGCGCTGCCGGAGCATGTGCGTACGGCGAGGCTGGTGGCCGCCGCGGTCGCGCGGCGAGCAGGGGTGGACGAGGCCGTGCTCGACGAGGTCCGGCTCGCGGTCGGCGAGGCGTGTTCGCGTGCGGTCGGGCTCCATGTGCTCCACGGTCTTGAGAGCCCAGTGCGTGTGGCGCTGATCGAGGAAGAGAAGAAGTTCTCCATCGAGGTCGGTGACTCGACCTCCACAGCCGCTGCTTCCTCCCGTGGCGTCTCGGCATCCGACGCCGCTTCCCCGGCGCCCGCCGGCTCGTCCGACGACGACGAGGCGGAGAGCGACATGGGCCTGGCGGTCATCAGCGGTCTCGTCGACGACGTCGAGGTGACCGCCGACGACGACGGCGGTCTGATCCGCATGAGCTGGCCGGTCGCTCCGGAGCCGGTGCTGCCCTGACCTTCCGGTCCGCCGGCTGCCGCGTCTGCGGAACTTCAACTGCCGTTTCAGGGCGGCACATTGCGGCCTGACGCAGCACCGTCACGTAGGGCCTCGTAGCCGCCCGATCCGGGACGGCTTCGCCGGGCGGGCGTCCTGCCGGGTGGCTTCTTCACCGTTGGAACATGAGTCCCCAGGAGCGGCCCCCGTACCGCGGAGTGGACCCGATCGGGAACCGACGGACAGCGGGGACGACCGCAGAGACGACGACGGCACGACAGCCGGGATCTTGCCCACGGGGCCGGGCTCCGCGAAGCGGGCTCGACTGCACCCGCCCAAGCCTTGGGTCCACTTCGTGCCGCATCCCCGAACTCGGCCCCGGCGTCGGCCCGTTGAGCGTCCCGGGCAGGCTCGGCGTACCGGGCTCGTACCCTCGTCGCCGGTGCCGTGAGCAGGCGTGCAAGGCTGTCCCAGGAGTGCCACTGCCGAAGCGGTAGCAAGATGTTGCGGGATCTTCATCAAGCGAGTCCGGATCACCTCACACGCCACATGCGTCTCATCTGACCCATGGCCGCGACGTGTCCGCGCTCCCGGTCAGGCCGCTTCCGGAAACGGATCACTGAGCTACTTTGATGTGAAAAATGGGGCCTGCCGGGGCGCCGAAGCGATCATTTTTTACAGTGTCAGCTCTTTTGTAAAGCTACCTCGTACGGGCGAATTCCTTACAGGAACTCCATTTGATCTCCGCCGTCGCAGGCGGATCGCCGAAACGGTGCACTGTTTTGTTCTGGAGCTGATCCCTACAATCCGTCCACATCTTTGCAAGCAGGAGCCGGCCACCGAACCGCGCGCCCCTGCGCCAAGCGTCAAGGAGGACGAATGGCGGGGCACCTCAGCCCAACTCAGAACCACCTGCACCTCGCTGATGCCATGCTGACCACTGGCAATCGCGGTCTCGTCATCGTGATCGCGCTGGTCGCCCTGGCAGCTCTCGGCGTCGCCGTCGTGCTGGTCCGTCAAGTACTCGCCGCGAGCGAGGGCACCGACAGCATGAAGAAGATCGCTGCTGCCGTGCAGGAAGGCGCGAACGCCTATCTTGCCCGTCAGTTGCGCACGCTCGGCATTTTCGCCGTCGTGGTCTTCTTCTTGTTGTTCCTGTTGCCTGCCGATGACATGAGCCAGCGTGTAGGACGATCGTTGTTCTTCCTGGTGGGCGCGGCATTCTCCGCGGCCACCGGCTATATCGGCATGTGGCTCGCGGTGCGAAGCAACGTACGGGTGGCAGCAGCCGCCCGTGAGGCCACGCCCGCAGAGGGCGAGCCCGCCGCGGACCTGACTCAGGTCTCGCACAAGGCCATGAAGATCGCCTTCCGTACGGGCGGCGTCGTCGGCATGTTCACCGTCGGCCTCGGCCTGCTGGGCGCGGCCTGCGTCGTGCTCGTCTACGCCGCGGACGCCCCCAAGGTGCTGGAGGGCTTCGGCCTCGGCGCCGCGCTGATCGCGATGTTCATGCGTGTCGGCGGCGGCATCTTCACCAAGGCCGCCGACGTCGGCGCCGACCTCGTAGGCAAGGTCGAGCAGGGCATCCCCGAGGACGACCCGCGTAACGCCGCGACCATCGCGGACAACGTCGGCGACAACGTCGGCGACTGCGCGGGCATGGCCGCGGACCTCTTCGAGTCGTACGCCGTGACCCTGGTCGCCGCGCTCATCCTGGGCACCGCGGTCTTCGGCAACGACGGCCTGGCGTTCCCGCTGATGGTCCCGGCCATCGGCGTGATCACCGCCGTGATCGGCGTCTTCGTGGTGGCTCCGCGCACCAACGACCGCAGCGGCATGACGGCGATCAACCGCGGTTTCTTCATCTCCGCGCTGATCTCCCTCGTACTGGTCGCCATCGTGGCGTTCACGTATCTCCCGTCCAGCTACGCCGACTTGAAGGGCGTCGGCGGCGATGCGCAGGAGATCCTCGGCCACAGCGGCGACCCGCGGGTGCTGGCCATCGTCTCCGTAGCCATCGGCATCGTGCTCGCCGCGGTGATCCAGCAGCTCACGGGGTACTTCACCGAGACCAACCGCAAGCCCGTGATGGACATCGGCCGTACGTCGCTGACCGGCCCGGCCACCGTCATCCTCTCGGGCATCTCCATCGGTCTGGAGTCGGCCGTCTACACGGCGCTGCTGATCGGCCTGAGCGTCTACGGCGCCTTCCTCCTCGGAGGCGGCACCGTGATGCTGGCGCTCTTCGCCGTTGCCCTCGCGGGCACCGGTCTGCTGACCACGGTCGGCGTCATCGTCGCCATGGACACCTTCGGTCCGGTCTCCGACAACGCTCAGGGCATCGCCGAGATGTCCGGCGACGTCGAGGGCGACGGCGCCCAGGTCCTCACCGACCTCGACGCCGTGGGCAACACCACCAAGGCCATCACCAAGGGCATCGCCATCGCCACGGCCGTGCTGGCCGCGGCGGCGCTCTTCGGCTCGTACCGTACGGAACTCGTCAGCGCGCTCAGCGAGGCCGGGGAGGGCAGCGGCAAGATGCTGCAACTCCTCGACATCGCGCAGCCCAGCACGCTGGTCGGGCTGATGCTCGGTGCCGCGGTCGTCTTCCTCTTCTCGGGGCTGGCGATCAACGCGGTGTCGCGTTCCGCGGGTGCGGTGGTCTACGAGGTCCGCCGTCAGTTCCGGGAGAAGCCCGGGATCATGGACTACACCGAGAAGCCGGAGTACGGCCGTGTCGTCGACATCTGCACCAAGGACGCCCTGCGTGAGCTGACGACGCCGGGTCTGCTGGCCGTGCTGTCGCCGATCCTGGTGGGCTTCACCTTCGGTGCCGGTGCGCTGGCGGCGTTCCTGGCCGGCGCGATCGGCGCGGGCACGCTGATGGCGGTCTTCCTGGCCAACTCCGGTGGTGCCTGGGACAACGCCAAGAAGCTCGTCGAGGACGGCAACCACGGCGGCAAGGGCAGCGAGGCCCACGAGGCGACCATCATCGGCGACACGGTCGGCGACCCGTTCAAGGACACCGCGGGCCCGGCGATCAACCCGCTGCTGAAGGTCATGAACCTGGTGGCGCTGCTCATCGGTCCCGCCGTGATCCAGTTCTCCTACGGCGACGACGCGAGCGTGGGCGTGCGCGCGATGGTGGCGCTGCTGGCCGCGGCGGTCATCGTCGGCGCGGTCTACGTGTCGAAGCGTCGCGGCATCGCGATGAGCGACACCGACGGCGACGGCGACACCGGCTCGGGCTCCGAGAGCGGTGGCGGCGACGCAGGGAAGGACGCGGAGCGCACGGCGAAGCCGGGCGACCCCGTGGCGGCTTCCTGAGTGACTGACGGGACCTGACAGGTCACGTCACATTGCATCAACAGACAGGCGGGCAGGGCGTGTTGGCGCCCTGCCCGCCTCACTGTTGTCTCTGTGGGGCACCACACAAGGTCGACTGCGTGGTGCAAAGCACCAGAAAACTGCGCAATCTTCTCGGCCGGGTCCCCGCCCTCGCCCCAGGGGCGTGTATGTTCCGGGCCGAACAGCCACGGAAGGGACCGATCCGGTGAAGAAAAAACTTGCGGCTGCACTCTCCGGGGGTGCGGCGATCGCACTCACGCTGACCGGTTGCAGCGACAACAGCGGCGCTCAGGCGGACGAGTGGGCCAAGAAGGTCTGCGACCAGGTGCAGCCTCAGGTCAAGAAGATCCAGGAGGCCAACGCGTCCATCAACGACGCGTCGAAGGAGAAGAACTCCTCCGAGGACGTCAAGAAGACGGACGCCGCCGCGTTCGAGAAGATCTCCGGCGCCTACAAGTCCCTGGGCACCGCGGTCGACAACGCGGGCCCGCCGCCCGTCGACGACGGCGAGAAGCTGCACGCGGACGCAGTGAAGGAACTGCGCGGCATCTCGACCAAGTACGGCCAGCTCCGTAAGACCGTCGACGGCCTGAACACCAAGGACCAGGCGAAGTTCGCCGAGGGGCTGCAAGGCATCGCCACCCAGCTCGACGCTCTGGGCAAGAGCGGCGACAAGGCGCTGAGCAAGCTTCAGTCCGGCGACATCGGCAAGGCGATGGCCAACCAGAAGGGGTGCAAGCGGTCCGGGGGTTCGCCGGGGGCGTAGGCCGAGGCGCGCAGCCGGTACGGCGGCCGCGCAGTCGGGGCGGACCCGGCACGCCCCGCACGTGACCGCGCACCCGCGCACCCGCGCACCCCGGACCGCAGACCCGTGGACCGCGCACCCGCGGACCGCGACCTGCGGACCGCAGACCCGCGGACTTCCGGCCCCCGCCTCCCCGCGCTGCTCACGCCCGTACGCCACCCGCTCACGCCCCTGCGCCGCACCACGTCCCCGGCACCCGGGGCGGCGCCCGCGTGCACACCGGGCGTCACAATGGGCTGCGTGAGTACGAGCGAGCGCCTTCCCCAAGCAGACCCCGATCGCACCGCCAGGCTGAGGGAGGCGTTGCGCGCCGCGGACTTCACCGCCGACGGGCTGCTCGACCTGCTCGGCGGCCCCGCGTACGCGGCACTCGCGCGCAGCGAGGCGGTCCCGGCACTGCGCGCGACCCGGGGTGCGAGCCCGCTGGAGACGCTGGTCCGGCTGTTCCTGCTTCAGCAGAGCGTCCCGCGCGAGCACGCACGGGAGGCGCTGCCGCTGGACGAGGCGCTGGCCGACGGCTGGCTGGTGCCCGCGGAGGCGTCCGAAGCCGAGGCGTCCGAAGGCGAGGTGTCCGACGCGGTCACGACGGAGGCGGAAGCGGAGGCGTCCGAAGCGGTCGCGACCGATGCCGAGGCGGGAGCGCACTCGCCGGTGCGGGCGACCGTCGACGTACGGCCCTACGCCGGACCCCACGGCCAGGACTGGTGGATCGTCGCCGACCTCGGCTGCGCCGTCGGCGGCGCCTCAGGCGTCGGCACGCAGGACGGTCCCCGTGGAAGGGACGTCGTCCTCGGCGTCGGCGGAGCATCGACGACGCTGGCCGGGATCACCGTGCGCGTGCCCGCTGCCCGAGCCCTCGACATCGGAACCGGTTCGGGCGTACAGGCCCTGCACGCCGCAGAGCACGCCACCCATGTCACCGCGACCGACCTCAACCCGCGTGCGCTCGCCGTCGCCAGGCTGACCCTGGCGCTCTCCGGAGCGTCCGGCGTGGAACTGCGCGAGGGCACTCTCTTCGAGCCGGTCGCCGGTGACGAGCCGTACGACCTGATCGTCTCCAATCCGCCCTTCGTGATCTCGCCGGGTGCCCGGCTGACGTACCGGGACGGCGGCATGACCGGCGACGACCTGTGCCGCACCCTCGTCGAGCAGTCCGCGGACCGCCTCGCGCCGGGCGGCTACTGCCAGCTCCTCGCCAACTGGGAGCACACGCAGGGCGAGGACTGGCGCGACCGCCTGCGTTCATGGGTGCCGCCCGGCTGCGACGCGTGGATCGTGCAGCGCGAGGTGCAGGACGTCATGCAGTACGCGGAGCTGTGGCTGCGGGACGCGGGCGATCACCGTGCGGGGCGGGCGGCGTACGCGGCCCGGTACGGCGAGTGGCTGGACGAGTTCGAGCGCAGGGGCACCACGGGGGTCGGCTTCGGGTGGATCACGTTGCGCAAGAGCGGCGCGGAGGACCCCGCGATCGTGGTGGAGGAGTGGCCGCACCCGGTCGAACAGCCGCTGGGAGACGAGGTGGTTCAGCACTTCGAGCGTCAGGACTTCCTGCGCGCCACCGACGACGCCGCGCTGCTGGACTGCCACTTCCGGCTGGCCGACGGAGTCGTACAGGAGCAGGTCGGGATGCCTGGCGCGGAGGACCCGGAGCATGTGGTGCTGCGGCAGCAGCGGGGGATGCGGCGGGCGACCAAGGTCGACACCGTCGGGGCCGGGTTCGCCGGGGTGTGCGACGGGTCGCTGCCGGCATGGCGGATCCTGGACGCGATCGCGCAGCTCGTGGGGGAGGACCCGGTGATGCTGCGCGACCGTACGCCGGGGGCGATCCGTCTGCTGGTGGAGCAGGGGTTCCTGCTGCCGACCGAGGCAGTCGCGTAGCGGGGCCGCCGCGTGGGTCGCGCAGCCGAAGCCGTGGCGTAACCCGGAAGTCGGTCTCGTACGCCGGGCCGGACACAGCCGAGGGCCGGTGCTCGGCGAAGTCGCCGAATCGGATACTCCCGCAAACTCGGCAGTGATCGTATTTTCGGCGTGATTTCGCTCATCACCGGCGGTCCCGTGCTCTCCTCGGCATGGGGATCGGGCCGCATCGGGCGGCAGGACCGCCGGATGTCGGGTTACCGTTCGAGTTGCGTTGCGGAGTTTTCCCGTTTGACACGCAGCCGGGATGTACCGTCACACTCCGCAGCGACACCGATGCCGAACGCCGACCGGAGAGAAGAGCGAGAAGTTGTCCCCGACCCGCGAGCCCGCAAACGGCGGGCGCCGACTCGTGATCGTCGAGTCGCCCGCCAAGGCCAAAACGATCAAGGGGTACCTCGGCCCTGGCTACGTGGTCGAGGCGAGCGTGGGGCATGTGCGCGACCTTCCCAACGGCGCCGCCGAGGTGCCCGCGAAGTACAAGGGCGAGTCCTGGGCGCGGCTGGGTGTGAACGTCAACCACGACTTCGAGCCGCTGTACGTGGTGAACACGGACAAGAAGGAGCAGGTCAAGAAGCTCAAGCAGCTTCTCGCCGAATCCGACGAACTCCTGCTCGCCACCGATGAGGACCGCGAGGGCGAGGCCATCGCCTGGCATCTGCGCGAGGTGCTCAAGCCCAAGGTGCCGGTGCGCCGCATGGTCTTCCACGAGATCACGCAGGACGCCATCCAGGACGCCGTCCGCAATCCGCGCGACCTCAACCAGCGCCTCGTGGACGCCCAGGAGACCCGCCGCATCCTCGACCGGCTCTACGGCTACGAGGTCTCGCCGGTGCTGTGGAAGAAGGTCATGCCGCGGCTCTCGGCGGGCCGTGTGCAGTCGGTCGCGACCCGCCTCGTCGTGGAGCGCGAGCGGGAGCGCATGGCGTTCCGCTCCGCCGAGTACTGGGACCTGACGGGCACCTTCGCCACGGAGCGTGGCGCCGGTGACGCCGAGCCGGGCACCTTCGGCGCGCGGCTCAACACCGTCGACGGCCGCCGGGTGGCCCAGGGCCGCGACTTCGGCGCAGACGGGCAGCTCAAGAACCCGGACCAGGTGCTTCACCTCGACGAGGAGAACGCCCGCGCGCTCGCCGCCGCTCTCGCGGAGACGCGCTTCTCGGTGCGTTCCGTCGAGTCCAAGCCGTACCGGCGCTCGCCGTACGCACCGTTCCGTACGACCACGCTTCAGCAGGAGGCCAGCCGCAAGCTCGGCTTCGGCGCGAAGCTGACGATGCAGGTGGCGCAGAAGCTGTACGAGAACGGCTTCATCACCTATATGCGTACGGACTCCACGACGCTCTCCGACACCGCGGTGAACGCCGCACGCGTGCAGGTCACCCAGCTCTACGGCGCCGAGTATCTGCCGGAGCGTCCCCGGGTCTACGCGGGCAAGGTCAAGAACGCCCAGGAGGCGCACGAGGCGATCCGCCCCTCCGGCGACCGCTTCCGTACGCCTGCCGAAACGGGCCTGACGGGCGAGCAGTTCAGGCTCTACGAGCTGATCTGGAAGCGGACCGTCGCCTCCCAGATGAAGGACGCCACCGGTCAGTCCGTGACCGTGAAGGTCGGCGGGCAGGCCGCCGACGGGCGGGACGCCGAGTTCACCGCCACCGGCAAGATCATCAACTTCCACGGCTTCCTCAAGGCGTACGTCGAGGGCTCCGACGACCCCAACGCCGAGCTGGACGACCGTGAGCGCCGCCTGCCGCAGGTCGGCGAGGGCGACCCGCTCACCGCCGACGAGCTGTCGGTCGACGGCCACGCCACCAAGCCGCCGGCGCGCTACACCGAGGCCACGCTCGTCAAGGAGCTGGAGGAGCGGGAGATCGGCCGCCCCTCCACATACGCCTCGATCATCAGCACCATCCTCGACCGGCGCTACGTCTTCAAGAAGGGGACGGCCCTGGTGCCCTCCTTCCTGAGCTTCGCCGTCGTGGGGCTGCTGGAGAAGCACTTCGGCCGCCTCGTCGACTACGACTTCACGGCCAAGATGGAGGACGACCTCGACCGTATCGCTGCGGGCAGCGCGGCCTCCGTGCCGTGGCTGCGCCGCTTCTATTTCGGCGAGGACGGCAATGCGGACGGGGGCGCGGACGGCTCCGTCGGTGCGCCGGGCTCGGCGGCCGACTCCGGCAACGGCGACGGCGACCACCTGGGCGGACTCAAGGAACTCGTCTCCGACCTGGGCGCGATCGACGCCAAGGGCGTCTCGTCCTTCCCCGTCGGCGAGGGCATCACGCTGCGCGTCGGCCGCTACGGCCCGTACGTCGAAGGCCCGCCGCCCTCACCGGACGAGCCGGGCCAGCGCGCCGACGTCCCGGACGACCTGCCGCCGGACGAGCTGACCGTGGAGCTGGCCAAGGAGCTGCTGGCCAAGCCGAGCGGCGACTTCGAGCTGGGCACCGACCCGGAGACCGGCCGCCCGATCGTGGCCAGAGACGGGCGTTACGGCCCGTACGTCACGGAGGTGCTCCCCGAGGGCACCCCGAAGACGGGCAAGAACGCGGTCAAGCCGCGCACCGCGTCGCTGCTGAAGTCGATGTCGCTGGACACGATCACGCTGGACGACGCGCTCAGGCTGCTGTCGCTGCCGCGGGTCGTCGGCACCGACCCGCAGACCGGCGAGGAGATCACCGCGCAGAACGGCCGGTACGGGCCGTATATGAAGCGCGGCACCGACTCGCGTTCGCTGGAGACCGAGGAGCAGATCTTCACGATCACGCTCGACGAGGCCCTGGCGATCTACGCACAGCCGAAGCAGCGCGGCCGGGCCGCCGCCAAGCCCCCGCTGAAGGAGCTGGGCACCGATCCGCAGAGCGAGCGTCCCGTCGTCGTGAAGGACGGCCGCTTCGGCCCGTATGTGACGGACGGCGAGACGAACGCGACGCTGCGCCGGGACGACGACCCGGAGACCATCACCGCGGAGCGCGGCTTCGAACTGCTCGCCGAGAAGCGGGCGAAGGGCCCCGCGAAGAAGGCCACCAAGAAGAAGGCGACGAAGAAGAAGGCCACGGCGAAGAAGGCGACGGAGAAGACCACCACCGCCAAGAGCACCTCCGCCAAGACCACCGCGAAGAAGACGGCAGCGAAGAAGACCACGACGAAGAAGGCCGCCGCGAAGAAGACGGCGTCGGCGTCGAAGACGTCCGCGTCGGAGAAGGACGGCTCGGGGGAGTAAGACCCGGGCCAGGCCAGGGGAGAGGGCCGATGGGCGGGGTACGCGAACGGGGTGGAAGAACGGCCCGGGAGAACGGCTCGTCGCGCGGGCCGGAGCACGACCGGAGAACGACCGGGGAGCGGGCCCGACGAGCCGGGAAGCGGCCGGGACGCCGCAGAGCCTTTCGTGGGCCTTCGGAGGGCTCGTGAAGAGTAAACCCCAGGTCCCGCCCGTTTGTTCGGGCTGGGACACACGGCCTGCACGGCTCCCTATACCCTGACCGCCATGACGCGAGCAGATCAGCCAATGGGCGTAACCCCCACCCCTGACGCCCC
This sequence comes from Streptomyces marispadix, assembly GCF_022524345.1. Taxonomy (NCBI): domain Bacteria; kingdom Bacillati; phylum Actinomycetota; class Actinomycetes; order Kitasatosporales; family Streptomycetaceae; genus Streptomyces; species Streptomyces marispadix. Next base: position 3,766,254 of record NZ_JAKWJU010000002.1, read on the forward strand.
CGACGACGCACTCGCCGCGGAGTCGCGCGAGCGCGCCGTGGGTGCGCTGTTGCGCTTCGGTCCGCTGCGGCGACTCTGGAGCGCCCATCTGACCAGCGGCATCGGCGACGCACTGGCCTTGCTGGTGCTGTTGCTGCTTGCCCTTCAGGCAGCGACCGTACGGGCGGCCGGCGCCGACGCGGTCTTCGGCGGCGGATACCGGGGCATGGCCCTGGTCATCACCGCGGTCTTCGGCGCACGACTGCTCGCCACGATCCTCTTCGGGGCCGTGCTCCTCGGTCCGGTCTCGGCGCTGCTCGCACCCGGCAAGGGCGTGCTCGACCGCCGGTGGACGATGTTCACCGCCGACGCGCTGCGTGCGCTCGCGCTGATCGTCGCGCCCATGTGGATCGACTGGATGCCGCGCAACGCCTTCGTGCTCGTACTGAGCACCGTCTTCGTGCTCGGCGTCGCCGAACGCTTCTGGACCGTCGCCAAGGACAGCGCCGCACCCGCGCTGCTGCCCGCGCCGCCGCCGGAGGGCGCGGCGGTGCGACCGCTGCCCGACCGCCAGGAGGCGCTGCGGCGGCTGTGGCTGCGCAGCACCTTCGTCGCGCTCCCGGTCGCCGCCATCGGGCTCGTCGCGGTCACGCTCGTCAGCAACGCGCTCAGCTCGGCCTTCGCCTGGTTCCACACGCATCAGGCGGCCCTGGGCTCGTATGTCGCGGCCGGGCTGTTCGCCGCCGCGCTGTCCGTCGTCTACTTCCTGGAGCTGCCCGACGGCGGAACTCCCCGCCCCCGCTCGCCACTTCAGGGTCTGCGGCGGCCGAGGACCGGGTCCCCCGCCGGCGGTGGTTCCGGCTCCGCTTCGGCATCCGGCGACGGCAAGGGCCGTACGGGCGCGGTGCCGCTGCTGGTGCTCGCCGGTTCCGCGACCGCGTGGGCCATCGCCTCCGCCGTCGCACTCGCCGCCCTGCACGCCGCTGACCTCGGCGGCGGTCCCATCAGCTTCGGGTTGCAGGTCTTCGCGCTCGCCGGGGGCACGGCCGCGGGCATCCGCCTCGCGCCCCGCACGCTTCCGCTGCTGTCGCGGCGGCGGCTGCTCGCCATCGCCATAGGCGTCGCCGGTCTCGCCCTGCTCGTAGCGGGTCTGGTGACGGACGCCACGACCGGCCTCGTACTGATGACGGTCGCCGGGCTCTCCTCGGGCGTGGCCGCACAGGCCGGGCACGTGCTGCTCGACCAGGAGATCGAGGACGCCCAACGTGCCCGTATGACGGAGCACTTGCAGGCCGTCGTACGCATCGCGATCGGGCTCGGGGCACTGGCCGCGCCGGTGGCGGCCGGATTCATCGGGCCGCACCGCGTCGCGGCCGGGGACTTCGTCTTCGACCACGGCGGCGCCGCCTTCACGCTGATGCTGGTGGGCGCGCTGCTGCTGCCGGTGGCGGCCCTCGTGCTCGGACGTACGGACGACCGCCAGGGCGTCACCCTGCGCCGCGACCTGCTCGACGCGCTCGGCGGCGGCCACCCCAAGGAGGCACCGGCAGGCAACGGCTTCTTCATCGCCCTGGAGGGCGGCGACGGCTCCGGCAAGACCACGCAGGTCGAGACGCTGGCCGAGTGGATCCGGGCCAAGGGCCACGAGGTCGTCGTCACCAAGGAGCCCGGTGCGACGCCCGTCGGCAAGCGGCTGCGCTCGATACTGCTCGACGTGTCGTCGGCAGGGCTGTCGCACCGCTCGGAGGCACTGCTGTACGCGGCGGACCGCGCGGAGCACGTCGACACGGTCATCCGTCCCGCGTTGGAGCGCGGCGCCATCGTCATCTCCGACCGTTACATCGACTCGTCCGTCGCCTACCAGGGCGCCGGACGAGATCTGTCGCCGACGGAGATCGCGCGCATCTCGCGCTGGGCGACCGCCGGGCTCGTGCCGCATCTGACGGTGCTGCTGGACATCTCGCCCGAGACGGCGCGTGAGCGCTTCACCGAGGCGCCGGACCGGCTGGAGTCGGAGCCCGCGGAGTTCCACGACAAGGTGCGTGCCGGGTTCCTGACCCTGGCCGCTGCCGACCCCGCCCGCTATCTCGTCGTGGACGCCGGGCAGGAGCCGGAGGCGGTCACCACGGCCGTACGGCACCGCCTCGACGAGGTGCTGCCGCTGTCGGACGCGGAGATCCAGGCACGCGAGGACGCCCGTAAGGCCGCCGAGGCCGAAGCCCGCCGCAAGGCCGAAGAAGAGGCCGCGCGCAAGGCGGAGGAGGAGCGTCAGGAGCGCGAACGGCAGGAGAAGATGGCCCGCGTACGGGCCGAGGAGGAGGACCGCAAGCGTCGCGCCGAGGAGCTGGAGCGGCAGCAGGCGGAGGCACGCCGCGCGGAGGAGGCCCGGCGCAGGGCCGAGGAGGCGCGCCGTATCGCCGAGGAGGAGCGCCAGCGCCGGGAGGCGGAGGAGCGTGCCCGCGAGGAGGAGATCGCACGCCAGCGGCGCCTCGCCGAGGAGGAGGCCAGGCTGCGTGCGCAGGCCGAGGAGCGTCGCCTGGAGAAGCAGCGCCGGGCGGAGGAAGCGCTTCAGCGTGCCGAGCAGGCCCGTAACCGTACGAGCGGCTCCGGCGGTACGGACGCCGTGAACCCGGACGGCTCCGACGGCGACACCGCCAAGCTGCCCCAGCCGGAAGACGAGCAGGGCGGAGGCGAGGCGGCCCACGGCGGCTACGACGCCGAGCGCACGCACGTCATGCCGCGGACCGGGCCGTCCGAGGGCTACGGGGACGACTCCGGGCAGGCGGGCCGGTCCGGCCAGGCGGCGCGGCAGGACGAGGAGACGACGCTGCTGCCGCGGGTCCCGGCGGAGGAGCCCGCGCAGGAGCAGGGACGCGGACAGGACCGGCAGGAACGTACGCGTGAGATCCCGCAGGTCGACGCCGAGAACGGGCGCGGCGGACGGCCCCGTCCGGATTGGGCGGAGGAGACGCCGCTCGACGACGTGCCGTCGCTCGCGGACGAACTGCTGGGCTCCGGTGAGGACGACGAAGAGGAGCGCGGGGGCCGCAGGCGCCGCCGCGGCAAGTGACCTCCGCCGCGTCGTAAGGGGAGCCGCCGCTGCGGGGTTCCCCGCCTGCCGGGCTCGTGTGTCCTGACTGTCGGTGCCGTGGACCACAATGGTCGGCGTACGGATGTCGTACGCGCGAAGTCGCGTGAGCGCCGATCGAGCATGCGCCGGCCAAGTCGGGCCGGATCGGCGTGGGCGTCCGGCGTGCGCGGCGCGAGACGTCCGCGGCGCCAGGCGTACGACTGGACGGGCCGAGGCCCGAGCGGCGAGGAAGGGGGCGGGCAGCGGTGGCTGTATGGGACGACGTGGTCGGTCAGGAGAGAGTGACGGCACAGCTCAGTGCCGCCGCCCGTGACGCCGACGCATATGTCACCGCCGAGGCCCAGGGGCGCGGCTCGGCCGCGCTGTCCGGTTCCGCCATGACTCATGCGTGGCTCTTCACGGGACCGCCCGGCTCCGGCCGTTCCACCGCGGCGCGCGCCTTCGCCGCGGCGCTCCAGTGCGTGAGTCCGGACCGTGCGCTCGGCGGCGCACCGGGCTGCGGCTTCTGCGACGGCTGCCATACGGCGATGGTCGGCACCCACGCCGACGTCGAGGTGATCCGTACGGACCTGCTCACGATCGGCGTCAAGGAGACCCGGGAGCAGGTGCGCAGAGCGCAGATGTCGCCCTCGGGCGGCCGTTGGCAGGTGATCGTCCTGGAGGACGCCGACCGGATGACCGAGGGCGCGGGCAACGTGCTGCTCAAGGCCGTCGAAGAGCCCGCGCCGCGCACCGTATGGCTGCTCTGCGCGCCCTCGACGGAGGACGTGCTGCCCACGATCCGCTCCCGCTGCCGCCATCTCGCGCTGCGCACGCCTCCGGTGGACGCCGTCGCGGACCTGCTGATGCGGCGCGACGGCATCGAACCGGACATGGCGGCCTACGCGGCGCGCGCCACCCAGGGGCACATCGGCCGGGCCCGGCGGCTCGCCACCGACGAGCGGGCGCGCAGGCGCAGGGCGGCGGTCCTGACGCTGCCGCAGCGGGTCGCGGACGTGGGCGGGGCGCTGCGTGCCGCGCAGGAGCTGATCGACACGGCGGCCGAGGACGCCAAGGAGGTCGCCGAGGAGCACGACGAGCGGGAGACCGAGGAGCTGCGTACCGCGCTCGGCGCCTCCGAGGGCAAGGGCAGCCGGCTGCCGCGCGGCACCGCGGGTGCGATGAAGGAGCTCCAGGACAAGCAGAAGCGGCGTGCCACCCGCACTCAGCGCGACTCTCTGGACCTGGCGCTGAGCGATCTCACCGGGTTCTACCGGGACGTGCTGGCAAGGCAGTTGGGCTCCGGAGTGGCCCTCGCGAACGAGGAGGCGGGGGACGCGGTCGCCCGTCTCGCCGCCGAGTCGGGACCGGAGCAGACCCTGCGCCGGATAGAGGCCGTACTGGAGTGCAGGGAGGCGCTCGACCGCAATGTCGCGCCCCTGCTGGCGGTCGAGGCGATGACGATGACACTCCGCGCGGGCTGACGGCGCCTCACGTGCAACTGATATCTGACGACTGGCAACTGACGAGTGACGACTGACGACTGACTGTGGCTGACTGCGCCTGCCGGGCGGATGTCCCGGACGGGCTCGCGGGGTTGATGCTCCGTCGGCTGACGGGATGTCGTGCCGCGGGCGTCTACCGGCGGTCGGGAGCGCATGGACGAATGTCGGGCGCCCCGTGGGCCGACTGCCCCGCCCCCTCACCCTTATGAGGAGCCGCACCCGTCACGGGAACATCTGTGGTACTCGGGGCGGATACGCTCCACCTCGATTGCCGTGCCCGCCCCGACGGCCCGAACGGTCCGACGCGAACCGAGGGATGGTCCATGCACATCAGGCACACCAGCCGCCTGCCCCGCACCGCACTCGCCGTACTCGCGACGGCCGCACTGCTCACGGCGACGGGCTGTTCGGGCAGCTCGGGCGGCTCCGGCTCGCCCGAGGGCGCCCCTTCGTCCGCCAGCAGCGACCGTGCGGCGGGCCGTACCGACGCACAGCCGCTCAAGCCGCTGCCCGCCGCCGTGCCCGCCGAGCTCGAGCGCTACTACGAACAGAAGCTCTCCTGGCGCGACTGCGGCGACGAGGGCTTCCAATGCGCCCGTATGAAGGCCCCGTTGGACTACGACCACCCGGACCGCGACAAGGACCTCTCCCTCGCTGTCGCCCGTAAGAAGGCGTCCGGCAAGGGCAAGCCGATCGGCTCGCTGCTCGTCAACCCAGGCGGTCCCGGCGGCTCCGCCGTCGACTACGTGCAGCAGGCGGCGGCCGTCGGCTACCCGCCGCAGGTGCGCCGCAGCTACGACCTGGTGGGCCTCGACCCGCGCGGCGTCGCCCGCAGCGAGCCGGTGCGGTGCCTGACGGACAAGCAGATGGACAGCTTCACGCAGACCGACCAGACACCCGACGACCAGCGGGAGACGGGCCGACTGGTCAGCGCGTACAAGAAGTTCGCGGCGGGCTGCGACAAGAAGGCGGGAGACCTGCTCGGCCATCTCTCGACCGTCGACGCGGCCCGCGACATGGACATGCTGCGCGCCCTGCTAGGCGACAAGAAGCTCAACTACGTCGGCGCCTCCTACGGCACCTACCTCGGCGCCTTCTACGCCGGGCTCTTCCCCCAGCGCTCCGGCAGGCTCGTACTCGACGGCGCGTTGGACCCGTCCCTGACGATGCTGCGCCTCAACCGCGACCAGACGGGCGGCTTCGACACCGCCTTCCGCGAGTTCGCCAAGGACTGCGTCTCCAGGTCCGACTGCCCGCTCGGCCGCAAGAGCACCAAGGACGCGGGCCGCCGGCTCAGCGCCTTCTTCGCGAAGACCGACAAGAAGCCGCTTCGCACCGGCGACCCCCGCGAACTCACCGAGTCACTCGCCACTACGGGCGTCATCCGCGCCATGTACGACGAGAGCTCCTGGCCGCAGCTCCGCGACGCCCTCACGACGGCGATGGACGGCAACGGCGCGGACCTGCTCGCCCTCGCCGACGAGTACTACGAGCGCGACCCCGACGGCCACTACGGCAACATCATGTTCGCCAACCCTGCCGTCAACTGCCTCGACCTCCCGCCCGCCTTCTCGTCTCCCGACGCCGTGAAGAAGGCGCTGCCCTCCTTCGAGAAGGCCTCCCCGGTCTTCGGCCGCGGCTTCGCATGGGCCGCCCTCAACTGCGGCTACTGGCCCGAGAAACCGACCGGCCGCCCCCGCAGCATCGACGCCAAGGGCGCCGACCCCATCCTGGTCGTCGGCACCACGCGGGACCCGGCCACCCCGTACGCCTGGGCCCAGTCCCTGGCGGGCCAACTCGCCGCGGCCCGCCTGCTGACGTACGAGGGCGACGGACACACGGCGTACCTGCGCGGCGGTGCCTGCATCAACGACACGGTCGACCGGTACCTCCTCAAGGGCGAGGCGCCGAAGGACGACAAGACGTGCTCATAGGCGCGGTGACGGCGGGCGGCGGGGCCGCCTCCGGGACAGTCTCCGGCGGTGCTCGCCGCCAGCCGTTTACCCCGTACGGAGCACCGCCTGGAACTGTGTAGACTTGTCCGCGCTGCGCTCGCCGTAAGGCGCGGGCAGCCTGCCGCCTTAGCTCAGTCGGCCAGAGCGACGCACTCGTAATGCGTAGGTCGGGGGTTCGACTCCCCCAGGCGGCTCCGGTATCGGCCCAGGCCAATGACGTTATCGTCAGTGGCCTGGGCTTTTTCCGTAGCAAGTTCCGTAGCAGTAGCGTCGGCGGGAGCGGAATCGGCCGGGCTACCAGGGAACGCCACCACGGAGCTGCTGTCGCTCGGAGTGGACCCGAAGACCGTTGGCCGATGGCTCGGCGGTCGTGTGCCGCACGCACGAAACCGTGCCCGAGTCAGTGAACTCGTCGGCGCATCCGAAGCGGAGCTGTGGCCGCACATACGTCGCCGGCACGGGTGGAGCAGCGGAAACCCAGAAGTCAACGCGGTCTACGCTCATCGCTCGCTCGTGCCAACTGACCTGTGGCGTGGGTTCTTTGGGTGCGTTGCGAACGAGATCAGCATCCTCGTCTACTGCGGGCTGTTCCTCGTAGAGGACGCTGCTATCTTGCGCATCTTCGCCGACAAGGCCGCGTCCGGTGTGAGGGTGCGCTTGCTACTCGGAGACCTGACAGCAAGTACGTGGCCCAGCGCGGTGGTGACGAGGGCATCGGTGACGCAATGGCGGCGCGCATCCGCAACTCCGTGGTGTTGCTGCGTCCGCTGACATCGATTCCAGGTGTCGACGTTCGCTTGCACGGCACGACGCTCTACAACTCGATCTACCGGGTGGACGATGAGTTGTTGATCAACATGCACGTGTATGGGCAACCAGCCAACCAAATACCCGTGCTCCACCTGCACTCGACGGGCGAGCCCGCGATGGTGAGCACGTACGTGGAGAGCTTCGAACGAGTGTGGACTGGAGCGCGAACGCAGTCGCAAGATCAGTAGCACTGCCCCGCCATGCGCCGGTGGCCTCGTGGAATCGATGGCGGCGGTCGAGGTCCGAACGTAGTCCCGGTCTAGTCTGGTCAACTGCCAACGACGGCAGACCTGTTCGCTGAAGTCCACGGAAGCCGTGGTTGGCGAGAGCGCGAATGGCGTGATGCGTCGCTTACCGATCTCGGACCAGGAGCCGCTGAGGGCCGTCCGGGCGATGGCGTCACGATTTGCGACGTCGTACTACCGGCTCGCGAAAGCGAGTCATTGCGGCGGGGCGCACATGGGAGAGGAGCGGGGAGAGGCGCTCAGTCCCCTTTGGGAGTCAGGTACGAGCGGCCTTGCGTGCTGCGGCAAGGACCGAGCGGGCCTGATCCTCGAGTGTGCTTTCGTCTAGCGCTTGGAAGATGTCGATAGCTTGGCTCAGGGTTTCAGCCGCTGGTGCGTACATGTCCGATCCGAGTTGAGCGGCGCCGAGGTTCAATAGTGCGTGGCCCTCGCTCAGGCGGTCCTCGGCTGCACGCAGCAGGTCTACCGCTTGGCGGTAGGTTGGTATTGCCAACGATGGTTGGTTCAGGGCGAGTTGGGCCACGCCCAGGTTATGCAGTGTGCGCCCTTCGAGGCGTGGCTCGTCGAGTGCGCGGAAAATGCTGGCGGCGCGCTCGGTGGCTTCTGCGGACTGCGTCCAATGTTCGTCGGCGGCCAGAAACCCTCCGAGATTCTGGAGTGCTTCTCCCTCACTGAGGTGTTCGCCTGCGGTATGAAACGCATCCACGGCCCGCGCGCAGGCCTCGACCGCCCCTTCGAGCCTGTCCAACAGCGCAAGTGACTCTGCAAGGTCCCTCAGTGCATTACCCTCTCGCGTCCGGTCATCGGCTTCTCGGAAGAGTTCGGCGGCCCGGGTCTGAGCCTTCACCGAATCCTCAGGCGCTCCCAACCTCGTGAGTAGCCAGCCGAGTGTTTGACGCGCTATGCCCTCGGAAACGGGTTGGTTGCCGAGGGAGTGGAAAACATCGGCAGCATCCGCGTAGGCGGCGGCGCCGCACTCCACCTGGTCCGTAGCGATGAAGAGTGCTCCGAGCCTGGAAATGGCCCGGGCCTTGGCTTCGGGATCGCTGTATGTGTGACGGAGTTCGTACGCCTCGAAAGCCGCTCTGATGGCCTCCTCGAAGCGCTCTGCGCTTTTCAGGGCATCGCTCAGAGCGATCAGGGTTTTTTCCAAAGCGATCTGTCGACCAGAGCCGCGTGCCGCGTCGGCCGCTCGGTACAGGGTCTCGATGGCTTCGGTCGGGCGGTCGATCCGTAAGTACAGCGACCCGAGTTCCAACAATGCTCCGCTTGCCAAGAAATCGTCATTCAAGGAGAAATAGAGCTCGGCCGCCTGAGTCAGTTCGTCGGCTGCCTCGTTGGCGGGTCCTGTGCGCACAAGCGCGCGGCCACGATTGCACAGAGCCAAGGCCTTAACGTGGGTATCCCCCAGTTCATCTGCCAGGCGTAGGGATGCACGGCAGACGGTAATGGCCTCCTCCTCGCGCCCCGATTCGACCAGAGCGCGCCCCAAGTTTGCCTGTGCCATGGCAGCACCGCGCACGTCCCCGAGAACATTGAAGCCATCGAACGCCGCGCTCAACGCCTCGACAGCTTCCGGAGCACGTCCCGCCTGACACAGGGTATTGCCTAGATTGCTGCGAATCGCAGGTGCCTTTTCCACTTGGCCGATCTCGCTTCGGATCCGCAAGGCTTGTGTGTGGGCCTTGATCGCATCGTCCAATCTGCCCAGATGCCGGTGTACGAGCCCCAGACTGTCCAGGGCAACGCTCTCGCCAAACCTGTCACGAGTTTCGCGGTACAACTTGAGGGCAAGCTCGTGTGCCTCCTGCGCCCTCTCAAGCTGCCCGACCTCTCTCATGGCGAGGCCGTGGATCTGTAGCGCATGCGTCGCCTCGGATAGGTCTTCGAGTCGAAGAGCGGCAGCAACCGCGAGGTCCGCCACGGCGTTCCAGTCATCGAGGTACCGGTAGTGGTCTAGGAATCGTGTAAGCCTGTGGGCGAGCCAGCAAGTGATCTCCGGTGCGACCTCCAGGGCCGCTCCGCATGCGGCGACCAGCCCCTCACGCTCGTCCTTCAGCCAGCTCACCGCCTCCTCACGGGAGCGAAAAGAGGACGAGCTGTCCTCTGTACGCACAGATCTGAGCCACGTGTCGGCGTCCCGAACGCGGGTCATGAAGTGCTGGTAGAGGCGTTCCAGAGCCGCTCCGCTCTCGTTCCCGGCGTCATGGGCCCGATCGCGTTCGCTGGCGTACAACCGCAACAGGTCGTGCATCCGCCAGCGGCCCCAGGCCATTCCAGCGTCGATGAGGTGAGCTCTGGCCAACTGCTGAAGCAGATTCTCCGCATCTAGGAAGGACGTGTCAGCTACGACAGCAGCAGTTTCGGTTGACAGGCCGTTACCGGGGACGAGTGCAAGGAGACGGAATAGAAGAGCTTGGTGTTTCGTCAGACGCCGGTAGGACAGCTCGAAGGCGGCCCGTACCGACCGCTCTTCCCGTTGCAATCCGTCGAGCCTTCGGTGTACATCGGTCAAGGCACGTACGAGGGAGGACAGCGGTCGGGCCGGCGAATCTGCTAGCAGAGCGGCACAGATGTGCAAGGCCAGTGGAAGATTTCCGCAGAGTTCTGCGATCCTCTCAGCGTCGGTGAGTTGCTCGTCAATACGCGTATCTGTGGTGCGTGCCTGTCGCAGGATTCCGTGTAGCATATCCACGGATTCCTTCGCTTCTAAGACTTCCAATTCGCGTAAATAACCGCCCACATGAAGAGTGTTTCGGGAAGTGATCAGCGCAGCCGTCGCACTGTCACCGGGCAGTAGCGGTCGGACCTGTTCCTCGGACGCAGCGTTGTCCACAATGACGAGAAGGCGCTCCCCGCGTTCCGAATACGTGGCCAGCAGAGATCGGAACAGCCGAGTGCGGGCCTGAAGACCCGAGGGTATCTGTTCCCCGGTCACCCCGAGTGCTCGCAGGAATTCTTCCAACGCGCGCTCCGGCGGTACAGTTCGATCTTCGTCATAGCCGAAGATATCGATGAAGAGAACGCCGCCTGGGAACCAGCCGGAATTCCCCATGGCTTGCCGAGCCACCTGCAGGACCAGCTCTGTCTTGCCAACCCCGGCTAGTCCTGTGACTACTGCCACCGAAGACTGTTCCACTGCTGCTTCTCGGGGGGCGAGCTCCCGTAACAGTGCGTCAATCTCCCCTTGGCGCCCAATGAAGGCAGTGCTCGGCTGTGGCAACCCAGCGAGTGAGGTATGGCGAGCGGGAGTGGGGAGGTGCAGGTGGGCCGTTCCGGCCTGGATGACCGTGTCGGACCTTCCGCCACTGAACGTGTTCGCGACATTCCGGTCCTGGGTACTAGCCATTGGCGAACGTCCGAGGCTGTGCATGCTGAGCGCGGACCGCAGCAGCGGCCGTGTCACCCGCAATGTGTCGATGCGCGCCGCGTCCTGTCACGCGTACGGCCTTCGCAACCAACACTCCCCCCTGCATCTTGACGCGATCCTACCTCGTAGGTGTGGGCCCTACCTGACGGCGATCACGTTTGCCCCATGACTCCGCAACTCAAGTGCAGGAGCGCATCTCCAGTTGCAAGATCAGTAGCAGTACATCGCTGTCCGGTGGTGGCCGCCGTGTCCGTTCCGTTGGCTGACCAGCGGTGACAGACACCGGCGGACCCCAACGGATCAGGGCTCAGGTTGCTCGTAATGCGTAGGTCGGGGGTTCGACTCCCCCAGGCGGCTCCGGTGAAGCCCAGGTCACTTGCTCCGTGACCTGGGCTTTTTGTTGTGCCCTGGCGGGGGCTTCTCCGAGAAGGCGCGTGCCCGGCGGCTATCGGGCTGGTTGTGCGCGCGGGCCTGCCCAGAGCCGTGGGCGGATGGGCGCTTTCCCACGTTCGGGCAGGGGACCCGTGTGTGTCCGGCGGTCGGATTCGTACCGGGTCGCGTGTCATGGCGGGGACGGATGGGGGTCGAGGCCGTCGAGGTTCGGTGGATCGGCGACGAGCGGTAGGAGCTGGGCATGAGCGAAGGCGTGAGGACCGTCATCTTTCCCGTTGCGCATCCGCATCTCGGGAGCACCAGGGATCTCTTCAGGGCGCTCCTGAGGGTGGAGCCCTATATCGACGAGGAGTACTACGTCGGGTTCAGGACCGGTGGGCAGGAGATCGGGCTGGATCCCAACGGGCACAGCAAGGGCATGACGGGACCCGTCGACTACTGGCACGTGGAGGATGTCGAGGAGTCGGTGGCGACGCTCACCGACGCGGGGGCGGAGTTGTTCCAGGAGGTGCAGGACGTGGGGGAGGGGAAGCGGATCGCTGCCGTGCAGGATGCGGACGGCAACGTAATCGGACTGCTTCAGGAAGCCGCCTGATGACCTGATGCGGCGGGGGTGCCGAAGCCGAACGGGTCGCTCGTACGGGCGAGTTGAGGCCCTGTTGCCGGGGGCGAGCGTCCCCGTGCGGGGGCCCGGTACGTACTGAAAGAGGGGTGCCGGCTTCCGTTGCCGCCCGTCCCGGCTGCTGTCAGCCTTCGTGTACGGGCCATGACGCAGAGTCCCCGGGAGTGGTCGCCGGATGGAGAGCACGCACTGGATCTACGCCGTGCTGGTGCTCGCCACCATGCCGCCGATGGTTCCGAACTCCGCGCTCGTGGCCGGGGCGGGCGCCATGGCCGCGGCGGGACGGCTGAGCCTTCCGTTGCTGGTGGCCGTGCTGCTGGTAAGCACCGTCACCGGCGACATCGGTACGTTCTGGGCCGGTCGCAGATCGCGTGGGCGGGCGCTCGGCTGGCTGTGCCGCACGGACGCACGGCGGACGACGCTGGAGTGGACGGCCGCGCGGTTCCAGCGGTACGGGGTCGCCTCGGTGATCGCCGTGCGGTTCGTACCCGGTGGGCGGGGTGTGGGCGGGCTGACCGCCGGGGTCGTCGGCTATCCGCTGCGCGGATACCTGCTCGGTGCGGCCGTCGCCGAGGCGATCTTCGTCTCGTACACGGTCGGGCTGGGGTATCTGGGGGGACGGTTCGCACTGGACGGCGTGGCGCGCTGGCTGGTGGGGCCCGCGGTGTCGCTGCTCGTCGCGGGGCTCGTGCTGGGCGGGCAGCGGGTCCGCGGGCGCGGGAGGCGGGGTTCCACGAGCGTCGATTCCGCGGGTCCCGCTTCCGGCATCGCCGGTTCCGGTAACTCGGCCTCCGGTCGTCCGGAGCCTGACGGCCCTGCCTCCGGTCGTCCGGAGCCTGACGGCCCTGCCTCCCGTCGTCAGGAGCCCGACAGCTACGCCTCCCGCCGCGCGGATCGCGGCAGTTCCCAGGACCTCCGCTCGTCCGACGACCTCCGCTCGCCCCTCCGTCCCGCCGACGAACTCCGTCCCTCCGACGACCCCGAACCCTCCGAGGACCCCCGCCCCGCCCCCGGCGCCCCTCGCCCCGGTCCCGCCCCGGAGCCGCCCGGTCCCGACTTCCCCGACCCCGTCACATAGAGGCAGGCGTAGGGCCGAGGTCTCACTCGAACGGATACGGTCACCTGTGCGAGGCAGCGAAGCGCGCGCACCGTTTCAGCTATGCGGCACCGAAAGCCCAAGCGCAGGCGCCCCTGCCGGATCGTGTACGCGGCACTCGTGCCGCTCGCGTTCGCCATGGCCTGGGAGGAGCCGGTCGAGAAGGCGCTGTCGCCGGTCGCGCACCGGGCGCACCGCGACCGCGGTCCGGCCGAGGCCGGTGCCCGGCCCGTCGCGCCGCGGCCCGACATCGTCCCGCGCGGCGCCTGGCACGCCGACGAGAGTCTGGTCCGCGAGCGCGCGTCGACGATGGAGAACGTGAGGGCCGTCTTCGTCCACCACACCAGCCAGCCGAACGACTACGACTGCGGCGATGTGCCGCGCCTGCTGCGGCAGTTGGAGGAGGAGCACGTCGAGCGCGGCTGGGACGACCTCGGCTACAACTTCGTCGTCGACCACTGCGGAAGGATCTACGAGGGGCGTGCCGGTGCCCTGGACCGTTCCGTCGAGGGCGCGCACACCAAGGGGTTCAACGCCCGCACGCTGGGCATAGCGGCGCTCGGCACCTTCGGTCCGGGGGCCCGGGTGCCGCGGGCGATGCTCGACTCGATCGCCGCCCTCGCCGCCTGGAAGCTGCGGCCGGGCGCGGACCCGCGGGGCACGACGCGGCTCGTCTCCTCAAGCGGCGAGAGCCGCGTCGAGAAGGGCGACCACGCGCGGTTCCATGTCATAACCGGGCACCGCGACGCCTACGAGACCTCCTGTCCGGGCAAGGCGCTCTACGACGAACTCGGGCGCGTACGGGAGGAGACGGCACGGTTGCGCGAACGTGCCCGGTCCCATCGGCCCGGAAAGCCCCCGGCCGAGGCGGGTGGACGATGACGGGCCGCGGCTGGACGGCGACGGGGCGCACGGCGACGGGCGGCACGGTGACCGGCCGCATGGTCACCGCCGCAGTCCCCCGCGGCCACCGCCGCGGCCGGCCCGTCCGCTCCCGCTCAGGCGGACTTCAGGAAGTCCAGCAGATCGTTGTTGAACGTGTCGTGACGCGTCCCGTACAGGCCGTGCGGGGCGCCCGGGTAGATCTTGAGCGTCGGGTCCTTGACCAGCTCGGCGGTCTTCGGGGCGGCCGCCTGGATCGGGACGATCTGGTCGTCGTCGCCGTGCGCGATGAAGACGGGTACGTCGATCCGCGTCAGGTCGTCGGTGAAGTCGGTCTCCGAGAAGGCCTTGACGCAGTCGTACGACGCCTTCAGCGCGACGCTCATCGCCATCAGCCAGAACGCGTCACGCGTGCCCTCCGAGACCTCCGAGCCGGGCCGGTTCGCGCCGTAGAAGGGCGCGGTGAGGTCCTGGTAGTACTGCGAGCGGTCCTTGCGGATGCCTTCGCGTATGTCGTCGAACGCGGAGATGGGCAGGCCCTCCGGGTTCGCCTCGGTCTGAAGCATCAGCGGCGGTATGGCGCTCAGCAGCACGGCCTGCGCCACGCGTGCCGTGCCGTGCCTGCCGAGGTAGCGGGTCACCTCGCCGCCTCCCGTCGAGTGGCCGACCAGGGTGGCGTTGTTGAGGTTGAGCGTGTCCATGAGCTGGGCGAGGTCGTCGGCGTAGGTGTCCATGTCGTGCCCGGTCCAGGGCTGGCTGGAGCGGCCGTGTCCGCGCCGGTCGTGTGCGACGACCCGGTAGCCGTGGGATGCGAGGAAGAAGAGCTGCGGGTCCCAGACGTCCGCGGTCAGCGGCCAGCCGTGGCTGAGGACGACCGGGCGTCCGGAGCCCCAGTCCTTGTAGAAGATCTCGGTGCCGTCGGCGGTGGTGATGGTGCCCATGGCTGGGCTCCTTCCTTCCGTCGGTTCTTCCCGTGCTTACGGTCCGGTTGTGCTTCTCCGGTCCGGTTCTGTGCTTCCGGTACGGCCGGTGCTGCTCGGTGCCGGCCGTGGAAGGGGACACAGTCCCCACCGTCGCTCGCCCGGCTCCGTCTCGCGAACGCGAACGCATCAGCCCCGGTCGGGGCGGTGGCCGGGCCCGGGTGTGTTCGCGTGGTGACCAGTCGCGGACCGCGCGTATGTGTACGAGGCGATGTGCCTCCCAGGGGCGGGCAGCCCGTGCGGTGCCGGTCATGGAGCGTTCGACTTGGGCTTCCCGTACGGCAGTTGGGCCGTCTCGGGTTCTGCGGGCGGTCGCCGGGGCGTGCGATGCGGGGCGCGCGAGCCGGTTGGCACACCCCTGGCGGGCTTCCGTACGCCTCGTGGTCGCCTTGCCGCAGAAGTCTCCTCCGCGTACGGCGGGTACTTCCATCGGGCGACACGTACGCGGTCGGTGAGCACCGCGAGGCGGCCGTGGCGGAAGTGCTCTCGCCGCGCGCTGGGACCCGGCCGGGACCGTACGGGCGTTCCCTTACGGCCTTCTTGGCGGCGCTCACGCGACATCGGTCCGACTGCCGCCTCTCATAGGGGAGATGGGCCCGCAGCCGCGTCACGAACGGCCGGAGAGGTCCTGCCGAGTTTCCAACTGCCGCCGCAGGCACGGGAGTCGGGACCTGGCCGCAGATGCCTTACGCCCGCGACGGGGCCCGGCGGAGGCCGCGGGGAGCGCAGGACCTGTGGAGCCCCTACGAGCGGAAGGCCCGGAAGTGACGGTCTGACTGCCGCTCGTCGGGCCGCACTTGTGTACCCAGGGGGAATCCTGGGGAAACGCGCCGCACGCGCGAGCGGCACCGCGGATCACGTCGTCAGCGCCACTAGATTGAGGGCTACGAAGATACGGATTGCATGATTTGAACTGTGAATTCAGGACATAGGGACCGAGAGGACACGGGGTCTGCATGGAGCCTCGGGAGCTGTGGGAACGGCACACGGTGCTGGCGAGAGCCTTCTGCCAGAGCGACGAGGAGGTGCGTTCGGCGCAGACGACGCTCGACGACGCCCAGGCGAGCCGGGCCCGTTCCCTGGCGGCGTTCGCCGTGGTGGTCGGCAACGACAAGGCGGTCGCGGAGATGCTGGGCCTTCCGGAGCGGGAGGTGCGGATCGCGAGGCGGACCGTAGGGCGTGAGGACGCCCGTTCACTCGCGGACGACCTGCTGATGCCGCCGCCGATCCATCAGCAGGCCATGGCCGCACCGCACGACGAGAACGCACGGCAGGGCGACGCCGCGCACTCGCAGACGCACTCGCAGAACAAGGGACAGGCGCAAGCTCAGTCCCCGGCCCAAGTGCCGGGCGGCGGCGAGCACTTGCAGGCCCCGGAGCAGGCGCCTGCCCAGTACCAGTCGGCGCAGGCCCAGCAGGCGCAGCAGCAGTCGGCTGCCCATGGCCAGGCACACGCTCAGCCCCAGGCTCAGCAGGCGCAGGCCCAGCAGCAGTCGCATCCTCAGCCCCAGAGCCAGCCGCAACCTCAGCCTTCGGCCCACTCCGCCCCGTACCAGACTCAGGCTCAGACCCAGGTCCAGGGTCAGGGCCAGTTGCACGGTCAGTACCACGGTCAGTCGCAGCACCTCGCGGCGCAGTCGTACTACCAGCAGGAGCAGTACCAGCAGCCGCAGGAGCACTACCAGACCTACGACCACGCGCAGTTGCCCGACCACATGGGCTGGTCGCCGGTGCAGGACGCGGTGCTCGTCGACGGCTGGCAGTCCGGCGTGGACCTGGAGATCCTCGCCCTCGAACTCGGCACCGATCTGCGGAGGTTGACGGCGCGGGCGCAGTATCTCTCCGCGCAGGGACGGCTGTTCGTCGCGCCGGAGGAGACGGGCCGGCAGGGCGGCAAGCACCGCAGGGAGACGGTCGCGCACCACTCGGGCATCCCCGCGCAGCAGATGAGTTCGCCCGGCGACATGCTGCTGCCGGACGGCCTGGTGCCGGACGGATACGGCGGGTACTGGGCGAACTGGAACGAGATGCTGCCCGCGCCGCAGGGCTGACAGGCCCGGCGCCGCGCGGGGAGGCCGCGGGCCATACGTGTCGCTGGGGCCGTAGGCGGAATCGGACCGGGGAGGCGGGCGGCACGTCCCGGCCTCCCCGGGCGTTGATAGCGTGTACCACCCCCCGACGACCGCCGCCGGCGCGGTGCGCCTGATGAGGAGCCTGTGACGTGACCGTCCAAGCGCTGGGCCCGAGTTGGCTCGACCCGGACTATCTGATCCAGACGTTCGGTCTGATCGGCATCCTGGTGATCGTCTTCGCGGAATCCGGCCTGCTGATCGGCTTCTTCCTGCCCGGTGACTCGCTGCTGTTCACCGCCGGACTGCTCGTCGCGACGGACCAGTATCTGCACTATCCGCTGTGGCTGGTCTGCATGCTGGTGGTGATCTCCGCCGTGCTCGGCGACCAGGCGGGCTATCTCTTCGGGCGCAAGGTCGGCCCGGCTCTGTTCAAGCGGCCCGACTCGCGGCTGTTCAAGCAGGAGAACGTGGAGAAGGCCCACGAGTTCTTCGAGAAGCACGGGCCGAAGTCGCTGGTGCTGGCGCGGTTCGTGCCCATCGTGCGGACGTTCACGCCGATCATCGCGGGCGTGAGCCGCATGCGGTACCGCTCCTTCCTGATCTTCAACGTCGTCGGCGGTGTGCTGTGGGGGGCGGGCGTCACCCTGCTCGGCGCTCTGCTGGGCCAGATCGCGGCCGTACGGGAGAACATCGAGGCGATGCTCGTCGGCATCGTGCTGCTGTCCGTGACGCCGATCGCGGTGGAGTATCTGCGGGCCCGCAGGCGTAAGTCGCGCGAGCAGGCGGGGAACGGCGGGGACGGGCCGGGGCCGGTGCCGCCCGCGGGCGCCCCGGCGGAGGACGGCGGCCAGCGCGGTCGCCACGCGCGCCGCTGAGGCGTACTGCTTTACGCCCTTCTTGGCCTTCTTGGCCTTCTCGGCCTTCTCGGCCTTCTGTGCGGGCTCTCCCTGCCCCGTGGGTCCGTGACTCCGCATACGGAGCCAGACGACGCGTAGGACTCGCATACGACCAAGCGCCCCGTCCGTCCGGTGTGAACCGGCGGACGGGGCGCGGGCGTTGTGCCTCCGATCAGGGGGCGGCGCAGGGGAGGCGGGCGGACCCGCCCCCCGCTCAGACCTTGGCGTCCTCCTTGCCCGGAGTACCGCTGTCCCCGCCCTCGTCGCCACCGTCGCTGTCACGGCCGCTGTCACCGTCCGGGCCTGCGGCCACCGCCGCTCCCCGCCCTTCCTCCCGTCCGCGTCCGGCCATGCGCCGCAGCCACGGCCATGCCAGCAGCAGCGCGATCACCACGTAGACGGTGACGGCGAACGGCGTGTTCACCAGGCCCGACACATGGCCGTCGCTGATCTGGAGCGCACGGCGCAACTGCTGCTCGGCGTTGGGCCCGAGGATGACGCCGATGATGGCCGGCAGCACCGGCAGTCCGAAGCGGCGCATCATCAGGCCGATGACGCCGATCACCAGCAGGATCACCATGTCGACGGCTTCGCCGCCCACCGCGTACGCGCCGACCGCGGCGAAGAAGAGAATCCCCGCGTAGAGGTACGGCTGCGGAATGCGCAGCAGCTTCGCCCACACCGGCGCCAGCGGCAGGTTGAGCACGAGCAGCAGCACCATGCCGACGAAGAGGGAGGCGATCAGGCCCCACACCAGGTCCGGTTCGCGCTCGAAGAGCAGCGGGCCGGGCTGAATCCCGTACTGCTGGAACGCGGCGAGCATCACGGCCGCCACCGCGGTCGTGGGCAGGCCGAGCGTGAGCAGCGAGACCAGCGTTCCGGCGGCGGAGGCCGACGACGCCGACTCCGGGCCCGCTACGCCTTCGATGGCGCCCTTGCCGAACTCCTTCTTATGCCGGGACAGCCGCTTCTCGGTGACGTACGAGAGGAAGGTGGGGATCTCCGCGCCGCCGGCCGGTACCGCTCCGAAGGGGAAGCCGATGACCGGCCCCCGCAGCCACGGCTTCCAGGTGCGCCGCAGGTCGGAGCCGTCGAGCCAGGGACGTCCGACCGGTATCGACTCGCCAGCGGCGCGGTGCGCGTGCGCGGCGACCCACAGCGCCTCGCCGATGGCGAAGAGGCCCACGGCGACGATGACCACGTCGATGCCGTCGGAGAGCTGGAGGCTGCCGAAGGTGAGGCGCTGCTGGCCCGTCATCTGGTCGAGTCCTACGAGGCCGATCGTCAGGCCGATCAGCAGTGCCGCGAAGCCGCGCACCCGGGAGCGCCCGAGTACGGACGTCACTGCGATGAAGGCCAGCACCATGATCGCGAAGTAGTCCGGGGCGCCGATGTCGACGGCGAGGGAGGCGACCGTCGGTGCCAGCGCCACCAGCAGGATCGTGCCGATCATGCCGCCCGCGAAGTGGCCGATGGCCGCCGCCGCGAGGGCCTGCGCGCCACGGCCGGACTTCGCCATCGGATGGCCCTCGATCGCGGTGACGACGGCCGCGCTCTCACCGGGGGTGTTGAGCAGGATCGAGGTGGTGGAGCCGCCGAACATCCCGCCGTAGTAGATCCCGGCGAACATGATGAACGCGCCGACCGGGTCCAGCCCGTAGGTCACCGGCAGCAGCAGCGCCACGGCCATGGCCGGGCCGATGCCGGGCAGCACGCCGATCGCGGTGCCCAGCAGCACGCCGACCGCGGCCCACAGCAGATTGAGCGGCGTCAGCGCGGTGCCGAAGCCGTCGAGCAGGGAGGAGAGGGATTCCATCGTCACAGCACCCCCATCAGCGGTCCGCCGGGCAGGGGCACGCCCAGCAGGGTGTTGAAGGCCGCGAAGGTGGCCATGGACAGTACGGCCGCGATCAGCGGATCGCGGGCGGCGTTTCGGCTGCCGAGCGCGTACGCGGAGCCCCAGAAGAGCAGCGCGCCCGTGATCGGGAAGCCGAGGGGCTCGATGAGGGCCGCCGAGGCGAGGAAGATCCCGGCAAGCAGGGCGACGGTGCGCCAGTCGGCGGGCTCGGCTCCGGCATCCGCGCCGTCGTCGCCTTCGCCGCGTCCGCCGCGCAGTACGTCGACGGCGAGCGCGACCGCGACGAGGAGCAGCGCGACACCGACGACGAGCGGCACGGTCCTGGGGCCGACGGGGCCGCGCTGGCCCGCGACGGTCTCCATGGTGAGCGTGTCGCTCAGTACCAGCACGCCCACGACCAACAGCAGGACGCTGACGCCGAGTTCGGAGCGACCGCGCAGCCGCTCGCGCCAACTGCCCGGCGACGGCGAGGGATCGGGGGAGGCGCCGGTCGTGCCGCCGGTCGTGCCGCCCGATGCGGCGGAGGCTCCGGAGGCGTCCGTCGTGGGTTCGGTGCTCACTTGCCCACCTCCTTCAGGACGGACTCGACACGGTCGTCCTGCGCTTCGAGGAACCGCCCGTACTTCTCACCGGTGAGATAGGCGTCGTCCCAGCCGTTGCGCTTGAGGGACTTCTTCCACTGGGGGCTGCGGTGCAGCTCGTCGAAGAAGTGGACGAGCTTGGCGCGCTTCGCCTCGGAGAGGCCGGGCGGCGCCATGATGCCGCGCCAGTTGGTGAACTCCACGTTCATGCCCGCCTCCTTGAGGGTCGGGGCGTCGAAGCCCTCGATGCGCTTCTTGCCGGTGACGGCGAGCAGGCGCAGTTCTCCGGACTTGATCTGGTCGCGGTACTCGCTGATGCCGGAGATGCCGAAGGCGACCTTGCCGCCGAGCACCGAGGCGAGCAGTTCGCCGCCGCCGTCGAAGGGCACGTAGTTGACGGACTTGGGCTCGATGCCCGCGTCCCTCGCCATCAGCATCGGTGCCAGATGGTCGGGGCCGCCCGCCGAGGAGCCGCCGCCCACGGGCAGCGAGCCGGGCTTCTTCTTCCAGTCCTTAAGAAGCTGCTCGAACGTCTTGTACTTGGACTTCTTGGAGACCACCACGATGTCCGGCTCCTCCACCGTGCGTGCGATCGGCGTCGCGTCCGCGAGCGTGGAGGGCGAGTCGTTGGTACGTACGGCACCGACCACGCCGAGGCCCATCGACATCGCGAGCTTGCCGTTGCCGCGCTCGTTGACCAGGCGGGTCAGGCCGACGGTGCCGCCCGCGCCGGGCAGGTTGTACACCTCGATGTTGTGGTTGAGCCCGGCGTCCTCGGCGTCCTTGGCGGCGGTACGCGCGGTGATGTCGTAGCCGCCGCCCGGGGTGTTGGGAACCATGAACTTCAGCCCGGGGATGTTCGTCCCCGTCGCGGCGCCGCTGCCCGTGGTGATCAGCGGGGGGCCGATCAGTACGAGCAGCGTCGCCCCGAGAAGTGACAGAAGGGTGCGCTGGCGCACGCGGGGCACCGCCTTTCGTTGAGTGAGCTGAGCGTGAGTGAGCTGAGCGTGAGTGAGCTGAGCGGGGGTCGAAGTCGGCGTGAGTGAGGTCAGGCTGGGGGGGACGGGCCACATGGTGCACGGGGTACGCGGCGGTTTCGCCCCCTGTGCGCGAATGAACTTAATGGTCGTTGTGTTCGTTGTGTTCACAAGGCCACATAGGGGTGGGCGGGGAGGCCGTCGGCGGTGCGGTGGTCGCCGAACGAGCCGCCGCCGACGGGTAGTCGGGGTGCGCCTGGCGCGCAGGGCGCCCAAGGCGGGCGGCCCGAGCGCGGGCCGCGCGACGGCACGTCTAGTCTTTCGCCATGCTTCATCTGCGGCTGATCGTCCCGTCGTCGCGTACCGGCGAGGTCACGACCCTCCTGGACTCCACCGTCGGCACCGCCCATCTCGTAGTGCTGCCTGGAGCGGCCCGCGACCCGGAGGGCGACGTGGTGATGTGCGACGTCGCGAGGGAGGCCGCCGACGAGCTGATCTCGGGGCTGCGCGGCCTCGGCCTCGACGAGCACGGTGCGATCTCCGTGGAGGACATCGACCTCTCGCTGTCGGACCGCGGCCACCAGGCCGAGGTCGACGCCCCCGGTGAGGGCGTCGACGCGGTGCTGTGGGAGTCGCTGGCCGACGCCACACACGAGGAGTCGCGGCTGTCGGTCACGTATCTGGCGTTCCTCGTGGTGGCGACGATGCTCGCCGCGTGCGGCGTGATGCTCGACAGCGCGATCCTCATCGTCGGGGCGATGGCCGTGGGGCCGGAGTTCGGGCCGCTCGCCGGGGTTTGCACCGCGCTCGTACACCGGGTGCCGCGTCTCGCGCTGCGGTCGCTGACCGCGCTGGTGATCGGCTTCCCGCTGGCGATGCTCGCGACGGGCGGCTTCACCGTACTGATGGACGCACTGGGCCTGTTCAGCAAGAAGATGTACGAACAGCCGCACCCCGTCAGCGAGTTCGTATGGCAGCCGGACCTGATGTCGTTCGTGGTGGCCGCGCTGGCGGGCATCGCGGGGATGCTCTCGCTGACGTCCTCGAAGTCCGGTGCGCTGGTGGGCGTGGCGATCTCGGTGACGACGGTGCCCGCGGCGGCCGACGCGGCGATGGCCCTGAGCTACGGCGATTTCCACGCGACGTCGGGATCGGCGCAGCAGCTCGGTGTGAACCTGCTCGGCATCCTCGTCGCGGGCACGCTGACGCTGCTGGGGCAGAAGGCGTTCTGGAGCTGGAAGCGGCGGCGTCCGGCGCGTGCGGCGAAGGCGTAAGACCCGCAAGGTGTAAGGCCGTTCGCACAGGGCCGTTCCAAGGCCGCTTTCGCGCAGGGCCGTTCTGGCGGAGGTCCGTTCTGCACAGGGCGGTCTCCGCGCTGGGCCGCTTTCGCCCAAGGCCGCTTTCGCGCAGGGCCGTTCGGTGCTCGCGGCGGGCCGCTCATACGGAAAGCCGTTCCCACGGGGCGAGTTGACGCCCGGTCCGGATCAGCGGCGGCCATGGACCGGACACGACAGCGCCCCGCCACGGCGATGCCGTGACGGGGCGCTGCCTCCAAGTGCCCTGCCGGACCGGCTCGGGGGCTCGGCCCGTGCATGTCGCACGTCGGCTGGATCGTACGGGCCCCGATGGGTCGCCGTACGGTGCCGGGCTCAGTCCCTGTACAGGCTGTCTGTGCCCTCCCCGTCGGAGCCCTTGGCCGAACCGCCGTTCGTCGAGGCGCCGTTGGTGGGACCGATGAGGATCTCGTACTCGCCGCCGTACTGCTCGTGACCGGCGATGACGGCCGACTCGATGGCCTCGTCGCCGCGTTCGCCGACGACGATGAGCCGGTCGCGGCGGAGATCCCTCGTCATCGCGATGCACATGCCGACCATCACGATCGTGAACGGCACCGCCACCAGAATCGTCAGATTCTTCAGGCCATTGAGCGCCGTCGCCCCTCCGCCGCCGATCAGCAGCATGATCGCGGCGACCGCACCCGTCAGCACACCCCAGACGATGACGACGTTGCGGCTCGGCTCCAGGGTGCCCTTCTGCGAGAGCGTCCCCATCACGATGGACGCGGCGTCGGCGCCCGAGACGAAGAAGATCCCGACGAGGATCATCACGATCAGGCTGGTGACGGACGCGATCGGGTACTCGCGCAGCACCGCGAAGAGCTGCCCCTCCGCCGTCGACTCGTCCGTGATCTTGGCTCCGCCGCGCTCCAGGCTGATGGCCGCGCCACCGAAGATCGCGAACCAGATGAGGCTCACGACGCTCGGCACGAGGATCACTCCGCCGACGAACTGACGGATCGTACGGCCGCGGCTGATGCGCGCGATGAACATGCCGACGAAGGGCGTCCAGGAGATCCACCACGCCCAGTAGAAGACCGTCCACGCCGACAGCCAGTCGGCCACGCCCTTGCCCGCGGTGTCGTCCGTACGGGCGGCCATCTGCGGCAGGTCGCCGATGAACGAACCGACCGATGTGGGCAGCAGGTTGAGCATCAGGATCGTCGGACCGACGACGAAGACGAAGACGACCAGCAGACCGGCCAGCACCATGTTGATGTTGGACAGCCACTGGATGCCCTTCTCGACACCCGAGACCGCGGACGCCACGAACGCGGCGGTCAGCACCGCGATGATGACCACCAGGATCGGAGTACCCACGTCGGAGGCCCAGTCGACCTCCTTGACGCCGCTGCCGATCTGGAGGGCGCCGAGGCCCAGCGAGGCAGCGGACCCGAAGAGAGTCGCGAAGATGGCCAGGATGTCGATGACGCGTCCGAACGCGCCGTTGGCGTTCTTCTCACCGATGAGCGGCGTGAAGACCGCGCTGATGGTCTGACGACGGCCGCGCCTGAAGCAGCTGTAGGCGATGGCGAGTCCGACGACCGCGTAGATCGCCCACGGATACAGGGTCCAGTGGAAGAGCGTCGTCGCCATCGCCGTCTCCATGCGCTCCGGCGCGCTGCCGCCGGTACCGGGCGGCGGGTCGGCGAAGTGCGTGAGCGGCTCGTTCACGCCGTAGAACATCAGGCCGATGCCCATGCCCGCGCTGAACATCATCGCGACCCAGGACACGGTCCGGAACTCGGGCTCCTCGCCCTCCTTGCCGAGGGTGATCTTCCCGTAACGGCTGAAGGCCAGCCAGAGCGAGAAGACGACGAAACCCGAGGCGGCGAGCACGAAGGCCCAACCGCCGTTGTGCATGGTGCTGTTGAGCATCGTGGTCGCGACGCTGTCGAGCGAGTCGGTGGCCACCGCCCCCCAGACCACGAAGGCCAGGGTCAGCAGGGCCGTGACTCCGAAGACCACCTTGTCGGTCTGAGGCGTAAGCGCCGCCTTCGGACCGCCGGAACCGCCGCCTGGCGGCTCGCCTGTGTCGTTCTGTTCCACCCGTTTATCCGGCACGCTGTGGACCTTTCATTCTGGTTCAGATCGGGAAGCAGCTACCCGACATCCTGATCAGCATGCCGTTCGCGTATCCGTTTGTCTTCAGCTCCGTACGACCAGTGACGCCAGCAGTTCCCCGGTGGCCGCGGCCACCCGGTCCACTGCCTTCTCGAAGGCCTCTGCGTTGTGTGCCGCGGGGTGCCGGAAGCCGGACACCTTGCGTACGTACTGGAGGGCCGCGGCCCTCATGTCGTCCTCGGTGACGTCGTCGGAGTAGGGCGGCCTGAGTGTCTTGATGTTTCTGCACATACTCCGACGCTACGTCGGCACGGGCCGCGGGGGCACTGCGCTGACGGCGGGAGCTGAGCGAAGCCACATGGGGCCTGCGGTCGCGGGGCTCGCGGTCGCGGGACCCGGAGGCACGGGCTCGGAGGCGCGGGCGTCAGTGCACCTGGACGTTCAGCGGTGTGACCTGCCCCTCGATCATGGCCGCGAGGCCGTTGACCGCGCTGAGCGAGGGCTGCTCGGCGATGTGCACGGGCATCCCCGTACCGGTGCGCAGCCGCTCGTCCAGTCCCGGAAGCAGCGCGCTGCCGCCCGCGAGCATCATGCCCCGGTCCGCGAGGTCGGCGACCAGGTCGGGCGGGCAGTCGTGCAGGACGCTGCGGATCGCGTCGGAGAGCCCGGTCAACGGGGCCTGTATGGCCGCCCGCACGTCGTCGGGGTCGATGCGTACCGTGCGTGCCGTGCCGGTGGCGACGTCGCGGCCCCACACCTCGGGCGCCTCGCCGGGGTCGCCCTCACCCGTGAGCGCCAGGTGCAGCGGGCGTACGGCCTGGCTCGGCAGGATCAACTCGTGGTGGTTGCGCAGGTGTTGGACGACCGCGTGGTGGATGGTGTCGCCGCCCATCGGCACGGTGGTCGCGGAGACGATCGCGCCCAGCGAGAGCACTGCGATCTGAGTGGTGGTCGCCCCGCAGACCAGGATCATGGTGGCCTCGGGGTGCTCCACGGGCAGCCCGCAGCCGACGCCGGCGGCGGTGGGGGTGTCGACGAGTTCCACCTGCTTCGCGCCCACCCCGGTCAGCGTCTCGACCGCGGCGGTACGGGCCAGCGGATCGGCGTTGTGCGGGATGGTCACGGCCGCGCGCTGCATGGCGCCGCGGCGCCGCCACGCCCGCCGTACGGACGTGCCGACCAGCGCCCGCAGCATCCGCTGTGCCATCTCGATGTCGATCACCGTGCCGTTGCTGACGGGCCGTACGACCCGGATGTGGCCGGGGGTGCGGCCGTCCATGCGCTCGGCCGTGGTACCGACGGCGATCAAGGCTCCGGAGTACGTGTTCACGGCGACGACGGAGGGCTCGTCCACGACGAGCCCCGCCTCCTTGATGTGGACACGGGTGCGGGCTGAGCCGACGTCGACGGCGACCGAGCAGCGGCGGAGCTGGTCAAGAGGCTTGCTCACGGTGATCCCCATCCTTGCCGGTGCCTTGGAGGGGTCCGCCCGCGCGTGGCGACCCTTTCCTCAGGGTGCACTCGGGCCGTGGGGGCCGCCTGCCGGGCTGGTCCGGCCGGGTGAGCCGCCGAGGGGCTCCGCGAGGCCGCCCTCCGGTACGTCCCGTGCATCCGGCACGTCGGACCCGTCGGGCGCATCGACTCCGGCCGGCGCATCGACTCCGGCCGGCGCATCGACTCCGTCCGGCACATCTGCCGCGCCCGGCAGACCGGATTCCTCCGGCATGCCAGACGCCCCGGGTGCGGCGGCCTCGTCGGGCCCGACTGCCAAGTCCCGCACGTCAGTTGGGTCCGGCAGCGGTGGCCGTTCGCTGAACTGCGTCCGGTAGAGCTGCTCGTAGCGTCCGCCCAGCGCGAGCAGCTCCTCGTGTGTTCCGCGCTCCACGATCCGGCCGCTCTCCAGCACGAGGATCAAGTCCGCGGCCCGCACGGTCGACAGCCGGTGCGCGATCACCACGGACGTGCGTCCGGCGAGCGCCTCGCCGAGTGCCTCCTGCACGGCGGCCTCCGAGGTCGAGTCGAGGTGTGCGGTCGCCTCGTCCAGGATCACCACGCGCGGCCTGGCCAGCAGCAGCCGTGCGATGGTCAGCCGCTGGCGCTCGCCGCCCGAGAGCCGGTAGCCGCGCTCGCCGACGACCGTCTCCAGCCCCTGCGGCAGCCCGGCGATCAGCCCGTCGAGCCGTGCTCTGCGCAGTGCGTCCCACAGCTCGTCGTCGGTGGCCTCGGGCCGGGGGAGCAGCAGGTTGGCGCGGATGGTCTCGTGGAAGAGGTGGCCGTCCTGGGTGACCATGCCGAGGGTCTGGCGCAGCGAGGCCGCGGTCACATCCCGTACGTCCGTGCCGCCGATGCGTACGGAGCCGCTGTCGGCGTCGTAGAGCCTGGGGGCCAGGGACGCGATGGTCGACTTGCCCGCACCGGAGGATCCGACCAGCGCCACCATCTGCCCGGGCTCGGCGCGGAAGGAGACGCCGTGCAGGATCTCCTCGCCGCCGCGGGTGTCGAGCGTGGCGACCTCTTCGAGGGAGGCCAGCGAGACCTTCTCCGCCGACGGATAGGCGAAGCGCACGTCGTCGAACTCCACGGAGACCGGCCCCTCCGGCACCTCCACCGCGTCCGGCTTCTCGTCGATCAGCGGCTTCAGATCGAGGACCTCGAAGACCCGCTGGAAGCTGACGAGTGCGCTCATCACCTCCACGCGGGCGCCTACCAGCGCCGTCAGCGGTGCGTACAGCCTGGTCAGCAGCAGCGCGAGGGAGACCACGGTGCCGGCGTCGAGGGTGCCGCGAAGGGCGTGGTAGCCGCCGAGTCCGTAGACCAGCGCGAGCGCGAGAGCGGACACGAGCGTCAGCGAGGTGATGAAGATGTGCTGGACCATCGCCGTGCGGACGCCGATGTCGCGCACCCTGCCCGCCCTCCTGGCGAACTCCGCCGACTCCTCCTGCGGTCTGCCGAACAGCTTGACGAGGGTGGCGCCCGGCGCCGAGAAGCGCTCCGTCATCTGGTTGCCCATGGCGGCGTTGTGGTCGGCGCGTTCACGTTCGAGGCGGGCGAAGCGCCTGCCCATCCTGCGGGCTGGGAGGACGAACAGGGGCAGCAGTACGAGGGTCAGCAGCGTGATCTGCCACGACAGCCGGAGCATCACCACCAGCGTCGCCAGCAACGTCACGAGGTTGCTCACCACTTGGGACAGGGTGTTGCTGAACGCCCGCTGCGCACCGATCACATCGTTGTTGAGCCTGCTGACGAGCGCGCCCGTACGGGTGCGTGTGAAGAACGCGACCGGCAGTCGCTGCACATGGTCGTAGACGGCCCTGCGGAGGTCGAAGATGAGCCCTTCGCCGATGCGGGCGGACAGCCAGCGTGTCAGCAGCCCCGTCCCGGCCTCGGCGACGGCGATCAGCGCGATCACCGAGGAGAGCGTGACGACGGTACGGGTCGCGGCGCCGCTGGTGATGGCGTTGACCACGCGGCCCGCGAGCAGCGGCGTCGCGACGGTCAGCAGGGCGAGCGCGCTGCTGAAGACGAGGAACGCGGCGAGCGCACGGCGGTGGCCCCGGGCGAAGCGGAGAATGCGGGTGAGCGTCGCCCGTGAGAAGGGGCGCTTGTCGTGCTGGGCGAAGCGGGAGGCGTAGAGCGCGTGCCACGCGGTCGTCTCCATGCTCATGCGTTCTCCTGGTGTGCCGGTGGCGGTGCCGGTGCGGAGCCGCACTGACGCACAGACCGTAGAAGTTGAAGTTACGTTGAAGTCAAGGGGTTCGGGGTGCCGGAGGGCGCGTAGGGTCCGTGGGTTCCGCGTCGCTGCCGTACTGCTGCCGTACCGCTGCCGTACTGCTCTCGTAAGGCTGTTGTACGGCTTTTCTTCGCCCGGCGTCCGGCTCTTCGGCGCCTGTCGTACGGCTGCGGTACGCCCGGCGTACGACGGCGGGGGAGCGGCATGCGGCGGGGTCGTGGTCCCTACGGGCTGTCCTGCGGGGGCGGCGGGGGTCCGGAGGAGGACTCCGGGTGATGGGTGATCAGCGGTCCGCAAGGGGCTTTGACCGGCTGTGATGGCGCAGCGACAGGGCGTCGTGCACGTGCATCGGCACATGCATAGGCACATGAACGAGGTTATGATCCAGGGCAGTTGACGGACGACGGTGTCCGTACACCGCGCACTGTGCGACACCCCCCACCGCACCAGCCCGGGAGATCCAAGTGCCTCACCCGTACAACGGCATGGCCGCCAGGGACCTGCACGGGGTCGAGTGGCAGAAGAGCCGGCGACAGCAACTCGCAGGGCACCTGCGTGGAGTTCGCAAGGCTGCCCGGCGGCGACATCGCCGTACGGAACTCGCGCTTCCCGGACGGACCGGCGCTGGTCTACACACCCGCCGAGATCGAAGCGATGCTTCTCGGAGTCAAGGACGGGGAGTTCGACCACCTCGTACAGGACTGACCCCGCCGCGGCGGCACCGGGGCCGACAGTGAAGACGCCTGCCGGGCCGCGGGGGTTGAGCCGCCTTCGGTGGTCTTTGCGCCCGAACCCGCCGGGTGTGTACGGGAGTTGAGCCCGCGTCCGCCGGATCTGCGTCCGCCGGATCTGCGTCCGCTGAGGGTGCACACGCCGAAGCTGCGCTCGCCGGGCCTGCACACGCTGAGCCCGCGCACGAGGTGTGCGCGCACTGGGCGTGTGTGCCCGCCGTACGGGAGAACGCCGCGTCCGTTCGGCCGGGGCGATCGCGCCGGTCAGCTCCCCCGCGGGAGCTGGAGGGCGCCCACCGGAGACAGCCGGAAGTGCGCCCAGACGACCTTGCCGCGCATCATGCCCGTCAGCGGATGCCAGCCCCAGCCGTCGCTGAAGGACTCCACGAGGCACAGACCGCGGCCCGACTCGGCGGTGAAGTCCGCGTACTCGGCGCAGTTGTCGACGGTCTGCGGCGGGGCGCAGCTCGGATCGCGCACGGCACACACCAACCGGGCGGCCCAGCGCATCAGGTCGAGTCTGACCGGGGGCCCCACGGGAGGCGTGGGCGCCGCCTCGATCGCCGGAGCGAGCGCGGGCAGTCCGCCTCCGGGCGATCCATGAACGGGCGCCCCATGCCCGGCAGTTCCGTTTCCCGTCGCCCCGAGTCCCGGCGTACCGTGGGCCGTTGCCCCGTGGCCCGCTGTCGCGTGGCCTGGTACTCCGTGGCGCAGCGCATTGGTCACCAGTTCCGAGACGACCAGCGCGACGGTGTCGAACTCGCCCTCCAGCCGCCAGCGTTGAAGAGTCTCACGGGTGAAGTCCCGTGCACTCTTGACCGCGTCGAAGCGCGCGGGCAGCGCGCACGTGGCGGAACCGGAGACGGTCGAGTGGTCGAGGTGCGGGAGCCCACGCCACAGGGGCTCAAGCACGGTCGATCCTTCGGTCCCCATGACGAGCCACTCCTGGTCGCGGCAGTGATGATCCTGTGTGGATCCGGTCGGCTTGCTGTCCCGATGGGTCTCGCTGTTCCTCGTTCGCCGTTCCCCGTCTGTCACAACTGGGCTGGCACGCAGCGCACTTGTGCGATCCCCATGGTTCCCAATGCCCTCGGCAGATGCAAGGGCAGATGCACGTGCACGAGAGACTTTCGATCGTGTGTAATCACCCGGGCACGCAACGAAGCGCATTGATGGCACACTTCCTTCAGAGCAGGGTGAAGGGTTTCTCGAAATGGAGACACAACCGGCAATGGGTGCGAGCGGCGGCGCAATCGGGGCGAGTGGCTCAAGCGGGTCCATGGTGCGGCGCATTCTGCTCGGGTCTCAGCTCCGCCGCCTCCGTGAGGCGTGCGGCGTCACCCGTGAGGCCGCCGGTTACTCGATCAGGGCGTCCGAATCCAAGATCAGCAGGATGGAGTTGGGCCGTGTGAGCTTCAAGGCCCGCGATGTGGCCGATCTGCTGACGCTCTACGGAGTGGTCGACGACTCCGAACGCGAGCCGCTGCTCGGGCTCGCAAGGGACTCGAGCATAGCCGGGTGGTGGCACAGCTACAGCGACGTGCTGCCCGGCTGGTTCCAGACCTACGTCGGTCTGGAGGGCTCCGCCTCCCACATCAACACCTACGAAGTGCAGTTCGTGCACGGCCTGTTGCAGACGGAGGAGTACGCGCACGCCGTCGTCACCGCGGGCCACCAGAGCCACATCCCGCGCGAGGAGGTCGAGCGACGCGTCGCCCTGCGCGTCGAACGGCAGAAGCTGCTCCTCGGGGAGAACGCCCCGAACTTCCTGTGCATCCTCGACGAGGCCGCGCTGCGCCGCCCGTTCGGCTCGCACGCCATCATGGACGCCCAACTGCGCCATCTCGCCGAGGTGTCGGAGTCCCCCAACATCACAGTCCAGGTCGTACCGTTCGAACTCGGCGGCCATCCCGCGGAGAGCGGCGCCTTCACGCTTCTGCGCTTTCCCGAGTCGGATCTCAACGACGTGGTGTATCTGGAGCAGCTGACCAGTGCTCTTTACCTGGACAAGAAAGATGAAGTCGCTCACTATGACCAGGTGTTGAGCCGATTGGTGAAGGACAGCCTCTCCCCGTCGCGTACGCGTGACCATCTACAAGCAATCCGCCAACTCGGCTGAATTGCAAGTACGATGACCAGCCATCAGTACGGAGTTGTGCTGTGCTGCGGCCCCAGGCGGTACCGCTCAGCTTGTTCCTGCCCCACGAAGGAATGACATGTCCTACTTCACGGAGCTGGCTCTTCAGTACATAGACGGCCAGTGGTGCCAGGGCAGCGGCTCATGGGACGTCATCGACTTCGATCCGTACAACGACGAGAAGCTCGCCTCCATCACGGTCGCCACGGCCGAGGAGGTCGACCACGCCTACCGCGCCGCCGAGCGGCACCAGCGTGAATGGGCCAAGACCAACCCGTACACCAGGCGGCAGGTCTTCGAGCGCGCGATCCGCATCATCGAGGACAACGAGCAGGAGATCAGCGAGGCGCTTATCGCCGAGGTCGGCGGCACGCGTCTGAAGGCGGACATCGAACTCCACCAGACCAAGGAATTCCTGCGCGAGACCGTCCACTTGGCGCTGCGCGCGGAGGGCCGCATCGTGCCGTCGCCGGTCGACGGCAAGGAGAACCGCGTACACCGGGTGCCCGTCGGCGTCGTCGGCGTCGTCACCCCGTACCACTTCCCGTTCCTGCTCTCGCTGAAGACGATCACCCCGGCGCTCGCGCTCGGCAACGCGGTGGTGCTCAAGCCGCACCAGAACTCCCCGGTGTGCGGCGGCTCGCTCGTCGCCAAGGTGCTGGAGGACGCGGGCCTTCCGCCCGGCCTGCTGAACGTCGTGATCAGCGACACCGCCGAGATCGGCGACACGTTCATCTCCCACCCGGTCCCGAAGGTCATCTCCTTCACGGGCTCGGAGCCCGTCGGCCGCCAGGTCGCGACCGTCGCCGCCGCGCACTTCAAGCGCACGGTGCTGGAGATGGGCGGCAACAGCGCGCTGATCGTCCTCGACGACGCCGATCTCGACTACGCCGTGGACGCCGCGGTCTTCAGCCGGTTCGTGCACCAGGGGCAGGTGTGCATGTCGGCGAACCGCATCATCGTCGACCAGGACATCTGCAAGACGTTCAACGAGAAGTTCACCGCCAAGGTGGAGAGCCTGAAGGTCGGCGACCCGCGCGACCCCGACACCCAGATCGGCCCGCTGATCAACGCCGTTCAGGCCGACAAGGTCAACTCCCTTGTGGAGCGCACCATCGCGGAGGGCGCGACCGCGCTCGTACGGGGCACCAAACGGGGCAACCTCGTCTCGCCGACCATCCTCACCGACCTGCCCGACGGGTCGCCCGCGCTGCGCGAGGAGATCCTCGGCCCCGTGGCCCTGGTCATCCCGGTGGACGGCGAGGACGAGGCCGTGCGGGTCGCCAACGACACCCCGTACGGGCTGGGCGGCGCCGTGCACACCGGCAACATCGACCGGGGGCTGCGCGTGGCCCACCGGATCGACACCGGCATGGTGCACATCAACGACACCACGGTGGCCGACGAGCCGATCGTCCCGTTCGGCGGCGAGAAGAACTCCGGCCTGGGCAGGCTCAACGGCGAGCAGATGGTCGAGGCGTTCACCACCACGAAGTGGATCTCCATCCAGCACGACCGCAGCGGCTTCCCCTTCTGAGCGTCGCTGCCTTCGAGGGCAGCGCTTCCGCTTGATGCCGGGCGCCGGGGCGCGCGGGGTGCACGTGCGCCGGGGCGCCCGGTGCCGGGCTCCGTGCCGCTGAATCCGAATCCGTGGCCCTGCGGCTTGAGGACACTCCCTGACCGCAAGCGCTCATAGCGTGGTCGCCATAGAGAGACGCCGTACGGGGCGGCTCCCGACGGAAGGTGACGACCATGCCCGTAGTCGTGAAGCCGGAGGCACCCGGCGACGAACGTGGCGCACTCCTTGCGTATCTGGACGCTCAGCGCGGCGGCATCCGGCGCGCACTGCACGGGCTGACCGAGGAGCAGGCCCGCAGTGTGCCCTCGGCCAGCGCACTGTCGCTCGCCGGCGTACTCAAGCACGTTGCGGTCGGCGAGCGCGGCTGGCTCCGACGCCTCCAGGCGAGCGGCGAGGACTTCGACTTCGCCGAATCCGCCGCCGAGTGGGAGGACAGCTTCAGCCCCGGCGAGCACGAGAGCGTCCAGTCGCTGCTCGATCTCTACGAGAAGGTCGCTAACGAGACGGAGGCGGCGGTACGTGCGCTCGACTCGGTCGACGAGACCTTCCACGCGCCGAAGGTCCCCTGGGACGAGGGCGGCCAACGCTCTTGGCGCTGGGCGCTGTTGCACCTCATCGAGGAGACGGCACGGCACGCGGGCCATGCCGACGTCATCCGGGAGAGCATCGACGGCAAGGGCGCCTTCGACCTCGTCTTCGAGACGGGCGCGATGCCGGAACCGGACTGGGCGGCCTTCGGGGGCGAGCCGTCCGGCGAGGGCGGCAAGGGGGACGAGGGGGACGAGGGGCAGAAGTAGGCGGCGGGGCAGGGCAGTTGACGGACCCCCGGATTCCCGGACCGGCGGCCCTCCGCTCCGGGCCCCCGGGACTCCCGGAGCGGCGGGCCGCCGGTCCCCCGCGTCCGGACCCCGGACGCCCTCCGCAGCCTCGCACCACGCACCGCCCGCCCCGGCGCCCGCGTACCGCCCGTCTAGGCTGGCGGCGACGCGGGCGCACGCCCGGCGCCGTGTGCCCGGCACCGGCCCGTGCGCGTGCCGTAGGGCGAGAGGGAGACGATGTCGGCGATCCGGCTGCTGGTGCTGGGGGCCGTACGCCAGCACGGGCGTGCACACGGCTACATGGTCCGCAACGACCTGGAGTTCTGGGGCGCGCAAGAGTGGTCCAACGCCAAGCCCGGCTCGATCTACCACGCCCTCAAGCAGCTCGCCAGACAGGGCCTGCTGCGCCCGTACGAGACCGCCCCGAGCACCGCGGGCGGCCCGCCGCGTACGCAGTACGAGCTGACGGACGAAGGCGAGAGCGAGTTCCTGAGGCTGCTGCGGCACGCGCTCACGTCCGTGGACGAGAAGCCGGACATGCTCACGGCGGGCGTCGGCTTCCTGGTCGACCTGCCGCGCGAGGAGGCCGTCGCGCTGCTGGAGAAGCGCATCGCCGCCCTGGAGGAGTGGCGCGAGGAGGTCGTACGGCGCTGGACGCCCGACGAGAGCGCCCCCGACGAGCACAGCCACATCCGCGAGATCATGGTGCTCTGGGTGCACGACGCCGACAGCGGCGCGCGATGGGCGCGCGGCCTCGTGGAGCGGCTGAGGAACGGCGCGTATGTGATGGCGGGAGAAGGCGAGCGAGAGGTCGACGTGCTGCCGCCCGGCATGGAGAACCCGTACGCGGAGAAGTGAGTTCGCGACCGCACCCCGCGGACGGCCGCGGTCGTCAGCGGCGCCGTGACGCGTCCCGGCCGCCGCCTCCGGCCACCGCTTCCGTCCCCGCTCTCGCACGCGTGTCGGCCACCGTCGTACGGGCACCCTGACCGGGACCCCGGTACGAATGCGACCTTATGCTTCGGTCCATAGGGCGGAGGCGGACGAAGGCCGCGGACGCAACTGTGAGGGAGCGGGCAGAAAGTGGTGGGGGAGCCGAAGCGGAACGGCCGGGCGGCCGAGAGCGGTGAGTCCCTGGAGGAGGCGCGCCAGCACCTCGCCGACGAGGTGCGCAGCGCCTTCACACCGCCTCAGGGGGTGCCGCTGCCGCCCGTACCGGAGGATGAGCACCCGACCTCCGAATTCGCCGTTCCCGAGGGGCTGTTGACGTCTCCGCCGCAGGAGTTCGCCAGCGCGTTCACACCGCCCGAGGGCATTCCGAGGATCTCGCTCGTCAAGCCAGGCGTGCCCTGGCAGGACCGGATGCGGACGATGATCCGCATGCCGCTGGCGGAGCGTCCGGCTCCGGAAGGGCCCAGCCGCGCCGAGGACACCGAGACCGGCCCCGCGGTGCCCCGCGTGCTCGACCTCACCCTCCGCATCGGCGAACTGCTGCTCGCGGGGGGTGAGGGCGCCGAGGACGTCGAGGCGGCGATGTTCGGCGTGGCCCACGCGTTCGGCCTGGACCGCTGCGAGCCCACCGTCACCTTCACGCTCATCTCGATCACCCATCAGCCGTCCCTGGTCGACGACCCGGTGACGCTCGGCCGCACCGTGCGCCGCCGCGGCACGGACTACACGCGTCTCGCCGCCGTATTCCGGCTCGTCGACGACATCACCAAGGGCGACATCACGCTGGAGGAGTCCTACCGGCGTCTCGCCGCCATCCGCCGCAACCGCCACCCGTACTCCAAGAACGCGCTGACCCTCGCCAGCGGCACCCTCTCCGGCGCCGCCTCCCTGCTCGTGGGCGGCGACGCGCTCGTCTTCGTGCTGGCGGCGATCGGCGCGATGCTCGGCGACCGGCTGGCGTGGCTGTGCGCCGGGCGCGGGCTGCCGGAGTTCTACCAGTTCGCGGTGGCGGCCGTGCCGCCGGCCGCGATGGGCGTCGTGGTCGCCGTGGCGGGCTCGTCGAACGAGACGAAGCTCAAGGCCGCGGCCGTCATCACCGGTGGGCTCTTCGCGCTGATCCCCGGGCGTGCGCTGGTCGCCGCCGTACACGACGGACTGACCGGCTTCTACATCACCGCCGCGGCCCGTCTGCTGGAGGTCATCTATCTGATCGTCGGCATCGTCGGCGGCGTGCTGGTGATGCTCTACCTCGGTTCCAAGCTGGGCGCCCAGCTCACCCCCGAGAACACGCACGGCGAAATCCAGCCCGTACTACAGCTCTTCGCGGCGATGCTGCTCGCGCTCGCCTTCTGCGTACTGCTCCAGCAGGAACGTCACACCGTGCTGCTGGCCACCCTCAACGGCGGCGTGGCCTGGCTGATCTACGGCGCCCTGGTCAATCCGCCGGTGAACGTGGACGAGGTCCCGGCGACCGTCGCCGCCGCCGGACTGGTGGGCCTCTTCGGGCAGTTGATGTCGCGTTACCAGTTCGCGTCGTCGCTGCCGTACATCACCGCGGCGATCGGGCCGCTGCTCCCCGGCAGCGCCACGTACTTCGGGCTGCTCAACATCGCCCAGGGCCACATGGACGAGGGCATGCTCAGCATCTCCCGCGCCATCGCCCTCGCGCTCGCCATCGCCATCGGCGTCAACCTCGGCGGCGAACTGGCACGCCTGTTCATCAAGAGCCCCGGTGTCGAGACCCCGCTGCCTGGCCGCCGCGCGGCCAAGCGCACCCGCGGGTTCTAGGCGGCGTCCTCGACGGGCGTACGTACTCGACGGGCGTACGTCCCCCGCATGCGTGCGTGCTCAACGGGCGTACGGGGCGGGCGACTTCGTACCCCGGGCACGAGCGCCGGACGGGCTGTGACGGGAACGGCCCCCCGACGCACAGGCCCACGCACACCGAGGGGTGCGCCCCTCGTCAAGGGACGCACCCCTCGCCTGTACGCCGTTCGTACGCGCTCGCCTCGCCCGTCGGACGGGCCGGTGCTTCAGTGGTCGCCGTGGGCCTCAAGCCGCTTGATCGACGCCTCGACCTCGGCCTCGGCGTCGGCACGTCCGACCCAGTTGGCGCCCTCGACGGACTTGCCGGGCTCCAGGTCCTTGTAGACCTCGAAGAAGTGCTGGATCTCCAGCCGGTCGAACTCGCTCACGTGGTGGATGTCCCGCAGGTGCTCCATGCGCGGATCGGACGCCGGCACGCACAGCAGCTTGTCGTCGCCCCCGGCCTCGTCCGTCATGCGGAACATGCCGATGGCGCGGGACTTGATGATGCATCCGGGAAAGGTGGGCTCATCGAGCAGCACGAGCGCGTCCAGCGGGTCGCCGTCCTCGCCGAGGGTGTGGTCGACGAAGCCGTAGTCGGCGGGGTACACGGTGGAGGTGAACAGGTGCCGGTCCAGCCGGATACGGCCGGTCTCGTGGTCCACCTCGTACTTGTTCCGCGAACCCTTCGGGATCTCGATGACGACGTCGAACTCCAAGGAAGGCTCCTCAATGATCAGCACATGTATCTGGTGATTAAGTGTCCCCTACGCACGTACACGGGCGCGAAAGGGGCTGATCGAGGTGCGTGACACCGCCTCCGAGGTGCGTGACACCGCGATCCGGGCATACCGGAAGGTCCGCGACCGTGCCCGTCGTCACGGGCGGCGGATCCGGCAGCGCTGGCGGACCGCGACTCCGCAGCAGCGGCAGACCGTACGAGTGACGGCCGGCGCCGCCGGGCTCGGACTGGTGGTCGCCGTCACGGCGGTGGCCACGAGCGGACCATGGGACTCGGGCCAGCGTACGGCGGAGCGTTCGTGGGCCGCCGCCCGCGATGGCCGAAGTGGCGGGAACCACACAGGAGAAGGCGCCGGAGCACCTGGAGCGCCCGACGTCCTCGCCGCGCTCGACATGGACGCCGTACGAGGAGACCCCGCGGGCGGCGGCCGCGAGGCCGAGCCGACACACGGCCCCGGCGCGGCAGGTGTGCCCCCGCCCAGCGAGGACGCGCTTGCCGACGCCCTCGAACCCCTCATGAAAGACGGCGACTTGGGGAAGCTGCGCGCCGTCTCGGTCGTGGACGCCGCCACCGGACGGAAGCTCTACGCGAAGAAGCCGCACAAGGCAGTCACCCCCGCCTCCACGGTGAAGCTCGCCACCGCCGTGGCCGCGCTCTCCGCCCGTGGCGCCGAACACCGCATCGAGACCCGGACGGTGCGGGGCACCGGAGAGTCCTCCGACGAGATCGTGCTCGTGGGCGGCGGCGACCCGACGCTGAGCCGCGGCGCACTCGACGACCTCGCACGCGACACCGCCCGCAAACTGCGAACGGGCCAGGACGGCAAGGACGGCAAGGACGGCAAGGACGGCAAGGGGGGCAAGGGCGGCAAGGGGGGCAAGGGCGGGAAGGTCTCGGTCCGCTACGACACATCCCTCTACGGCGGGCCCGTCCGCCACTCCATCGGCACCAACGACAACCTCGCACCCGTCAGCCCCCTCATGGTCGACGAGGCCCGCCTCGGCGACCCCCCGGACTCCGGCGACGAAGAACCCGCCCACGGCCCCGCCCCCCGCTCGTCCGACCCGGCCGAGGACGCCGCCGAGCACTTCGCCGACGCCCTCGGCGAGCACGGCGTCGACGTCGAGGGCGACCCCGAGGAGACCAAGGCGCCCGGCAGGACGCAGAAGCTCGCGTCCCACCGCTCCGTGCCGCTCTCCGCGCTCGTCGAGCGCATGCTGACCTACAGCGACAACGACATCGCCGAGGCCCTCGCCCGCCAGACCGCGCTCGCCGCCGGAGAGCCCGCGAGCTTCAAGGGCGCGGGCAAGGCCGTACGCCACCGCCTCGACAAGCTCGGCGTCCCCGTGAAGGGCGCGCACTTCGCCGACGGCAGCGGCCTCGACCGCGGCGACAAGGTCACACCGGCGCTCCTCACCAGCCTCCTCGTACGCGCGGCCGACCCCGGCCACGCCGATCTGCGCCCCGTGCTGACGGGCATGCCGGTCGCCCACTTCACCGGCACCCTCGGCGGCAGATACGGCAACGACAAGGGCAAGCAGGGCGCGGGTCTCGTGCGTGCCAAGACGGGGACGCTCACCGGCGTCAACACCCTCGCCGGCACCGTCGTGGACGCCGACGGCCGGCTCCTGGCCTTCGCCTTCATGACCTCCGGCACATCCGACGGCAAGGGGGCCCAGCGTTCCCTGGACAGCCTGGCCGCCGCCCTCGCCAACTGCGGCTGCCGGGACTCGCCTTCCGAGGGCTGACGCCCTCCGGCGCGGCCCAGGGCGGTACCGCGCAGTCCCGTGGCGCCGCGGCTCACGCACGGGCCCGCACTCCCGCGGCCCAGGCGCAGCCTCCCGCCCGGCGCCGGTGCCACGTACCGTGAAGTCATGACGAGCCTCGGTGGTGTGGAGATGGTCGACTGGAACCTCGCGGTCGCGACCGCGACCCGGCTCGTACGGCCGGGCCCAGAAGTGAGCCGTGAGGGAGCGCGGGAGGCCGTCTCCGAGCTGCGCCGCCACGCACGTTCCTCCGAGGAGCACGTACGCGGCTTCACGCTGATGCGCCCCGACCGCCCCTCCCAGACGGACACCCCGGTCCTCGTCGTGGACCGCCCCGGCTGGGTCCGCGCCAACGTGGCCGGCTTCCGGGAGCTGCTCTCCCCGCTGCTCGAAAAGGTGCAGGAACGCCGCAGCAGCACCCCCGGCGGCGCCGTGCTCGGCGCCGTGGGCGGCAAGGTGACGGGCGTCGAGGTCGGGATGCTGCTGTCGTTCCTCGCCTCCCGTGTCCTCGGCCAGTACGAGACCTTCGCCCCGGCGACCCGTGAACTGCCCGGCGGCCCCGACGGCACCGGCCGCCTGCTGCTCGTAGCGCCGAACATCGTGCACGTGGAGCGCGAACTCGACGTCGATCCGCACGACTTCCGGCTGTGGGTGTGCCTGCACGAGGAGACCCACCGCACGCAGTTCGCCTCCGTCCCCTGGCTGCGCGACCACATCCAGGGGGAGATCCAGTCCTTCCTAGGCGAGACCGACATGGACCCGTCGACGCTGCTTGAGCGCCTGCGCGAGGCGGCCCAGTCGCTCTCGGGCGCCCGCGGCCAGGGCGCGGGCACGGAGGAGAAGCCGGAGGCCGGCAGGGCCGCCGGAATCGTCGAACTCGTGCAGACTCCCACCCAGCGCGAGATCCTCGGCCGCCTCACCGCGGTGATGTCCCTGCTGGAGGGCCACGCCGACTACGTGATGGACGGCGTCGGCCCCGACGTGGTGCCGAGCGTCACGGAGATCCGCGAGAAGTTCCAGAAGCGCCGTGCCACGGGAGCGGGACGGCTGGACCAGGCGCTGCGCAAGCTGCTCGGCCTCGACGCCAAGCTGCGCCAGTACCGCGACGGCGAGCGCTTCGTACGTGCCGTGGTGGAGGAGCTGGGCATGAACGGCTTCAATCGCGTCTGGACGTCGCCCAACACCCTCCCCACCAAGTCCGAGATCAACAGCCCCTCCGACTGGATCGCGCGCATGCGCTCCTGAGCCCCCGCGCACGCGGGCGGCGAGCGCTGCCGACGGCCGTTCCGGCAGGTCGGTGGCGTTCGTTCTGCCTGCTCGGCCAGTCGCAGCAGCGCGAGTACGTGAGCAGATCCCGCCGAGCCGGGGCCCGTACGGCCACTGGCACGCGCCGGGAGGGCGAGGAGACCACGGCGAAATACGGACTGCGCGGCTCCGCCCGAGCCATTACTCTCCGGAACTGACACGGGCTGCGGAAGCCCTCGTAATCACCCGTCCGAGGGACCGAGAATG
The DNA here is from genome assembly GCF_022524345.1 of Streptomyces marispadix. Taxonomy (NCBI): domain Bacteria; kingdom Bacillati; phylum Actinomycetota; class Actinomycetes; order Kitasatosporales; family Streptomycetaceae; genus Streptomyces; species Streptomyces marispadix. The sequence continues at coordinate 3,806,718 of NZ_JAKWJU010000002.1, forward strand.
GCCGGTCCGCGTGCGATGCTCTGGGAACACCTCCGTCTCTGTCACCATCGACACACTCAGCGTGACAACTCCTTCGAGGAAGTGAATCGGACATGGGTCCCCACCCCGCGGTCGCTGCAATACGTCTGGCGGTTCGCCGCGCACTTCACGACGTCCTCAGTGAACAAGCAGTCGTCAGTGACGAAGCCGGCGACACCCGCAGCCCCGGCGAGCCCCCGCTCGTCCTCGTCGCCTGTTCCGGCGGCGCCGACTCCATGGCGCTCGCCTCCGCCCTCGCCTTCGAAGCCCCCCGGCTCGGCCTCCGCGCAGGAGGTGTGACGATCGACCACGGGCTACAGCCCGGTTCGGCCGACCGTGCACAGGAGGTCGCCGAGCGGCTCACCTCCCTCGGACTCCGCCCCGTCGAATCGATCGCCGTCACCATCGGCCGTACGAACACCGGCCCCGAGGCCGCCGCGCGCACCGCGCGGTACGCCGCCCTCGACGACATGGCGGACCGCTCCGGTGCGAAAGCCGTGCTGCTCGGGCACACCCGCGACGACCAAGCCGAAACGGTGCTGCTCGGACTCGCCCGCGGTTCCGGTACGCGCTCGCTGTCCGGCATGGCCGAGGTCACCGGGCCCGCGGCCCGCTACCGCCGACCGTTCCTGGCCATCGACCGGCAGACCACCCGCAAGGCCTGCCTCGCCCAGTCCCTTCCCGTATGGGACGACCCCCACAACGACGACCCCGCGTACACGCGCTCCCGCGTACGCCACGAGGCCCTGCCGATACTGGAGAAAGCATTGGGCAAGGGCGTCGTCGAGGCGCTCGCCCGCACCGCGCGTCTCTCCCGTGACGATGCGGACGCGCTCGACGCCTGGGCCCTCGAAGCCGAGAGGTCCGTACGCATCGACCAGCCCGGCACCGACGGCTGGGACGAGGTGGAGCTGGACGCCGCCCGGCTCTACGCGCTCCCGTCCGCCGTCCGCCGCCGGGTGCTGCGCCGCGCGGCCGTCGCCGCCGGCGCTCCCTCGGGCTCGCTCTTCGCCCGTCACCTCGAGGAAGTCGACCGCCTGATCACGGCCTGGCGCGGCCAGCGGGCCATCAATCTGCCCGGGCGTGTAGAGGCCGCGAGGCAGGGTGGCAGACTGGTCATCCGGCATGGCTCACAGACCCCGCCGACACCGACCGGCTGACCGTCCCCGACGGGAGGTGACCGGCCGGCGGCAGCGTGGGCCGGAGACCTCGACCGAGAGCGGCACGGGTGGACGAGAAAGACATGGGCACCGACCTCAAGTCGGTGCTCATCACCAAGGAAGAGATCGACGCGAAGCTGGCCGAGCTGGCCGCGAAGATCGACGAGGAGTACGAGGGCAGGGAACTGCTGCTCGTCGGTGTGCTCAAGGGTGCCGTCATGGTGATGGCCGACCTGGCCCGCGCCGTCTCGACGCCGGTCACCATGGACTGGATGGCGGTCTCCTCCTACGGGGCGGGCACGCAGTCCTCCGGCGTGGTCCGCATCCTCAAGGACCTCGACACCGACATCAAGGGCAGGCACGTCCTGATCGTCGAGGACATCATCGACTCCGGGCTGACGCTGTCGTGGCTGCTGTCCAACCTCGGCTCGCGTGAGCCCGCTTCGCTCAACGTCTGCACGCTGCTGCGCAAGCCGGACGCCGCCAAGGTGGCGATCGACGTGAAGTGGGCCGGCTTCGACATCCCCAACGAGTTCGTCGTCGGCTACGGGCTGGACTACGCGGAGAAGTACCGCAACCTTCCGTTCGTCGGGACGCTCGCCGCACACGTCTACGGCGGCTGACGCCGCGGCCAGCGGGAACCTTGAGAGGCCGCGCTCCGTTGGAGGAGCCAGGACGGTTCTGTTTGACCGTCCTCGGCGGCGCCCTGAGACAATGCTGAGGTACCGTCCGAAGGTCAGCCTTTTCAACTCACTGTGGCAGGAGGGACGGGGCGCACGCGCTCCGTATGGATGGACGTGAAGCGATACTTCCGCGGGCCGGTCATGTGGATCGTGCTGGCCGTCCTCGCCGTGGTCGTGTTGATGCAGGTCGTCGGCTCTTCCGGCGGCTACAAGACGGTGGACACGGGACAGGTCGTCCAGGCGATCGACCAGGACAAGGTGAAGTCCGCCGAGCTCACGACGGGCGATGAGCAGATCGTGAAGCTCGAGCTCAAGGACGGCGCCAAGGTCGAGGACAGCGACAAGATCAAGGCGAGCTACATCGACTCCCAGGGTGTCGACCTCGCAAAGAAGCTCCAGAGCAAGTACGAGCAGAACGAGATCACCAAGGGCTACACGGTCGCCCCGCAGCAGCAGAACCCGTTCGTCGGGATGCTGCTGTCGTTCCTGCCGTTCGTGCTCATCATCGTGGTCTTCCTGTTCCTGATGAACCAGATGCAGGGCGGCGGCTCCCGGGTCATGAACTTCGGGAAGTCGAAGGCCAAGCTGATCACCAAGGACACCCCCAAGACGACGTTCGCGGACGTGGCCGGGTCGGACGAGGCGTGCGAAGAGCTCCAGGAGATCAAGGAGTTCCTCCAGGAGCCCGCCAAGTTCCAGGCGGTGGGCGCCAAGATCCCGAAGGGCGTGCTGCTCTACGGGCCGCCCGGCACGGGTAAGACGCTGCTGGCCCGCGCGGTCGCCGGCGAGGCCGGTGTGCCGTTCTACTCGATCTCCGGCTCCGACTTCGTCGAGATGTTCGTCGGTGTCGGTGCCTCCCGGGTACGCGACCTGTTCGAGCAGGCGAAGGCGAACGCGCCCGCGATCGTCTTCGTCGACGAGATCGACGCCGTCGGACGCCACCGCGGCGCCGGCATGGGCGGCGGTCACGACGAGCGCGAGCAGACGCTGAACCAACTGCTCGTCGAGATGGACGGGTTCGACGTCAAGGGCGGGGTCATCCTGATCGCCGCCACGAACCGGCCCGACATCCTCGACCCGGCGCTGCTGCGTCCCGGCCGCTTCGACCGGCAGATCGCCGTCGACCGGCCGGACATGCAGGGCAGGCACGAGATCCTGAAGGTCCACCAGAAGGGCAAGCCGATGGCGCCCGACGTGGACCTGGGAGCGGTCGCCCGCCGTACGCCGGGCTTCACCGGCGCCGACCTCAGCAACGTGCTGAACGAGGCGGCGCTGCTCACGGCCCGCGGTGACCAGAAGCTCATCGACAACAGGTATCTGGACGAGGCGATCGACCGGGTCGTCGCGGGTCCGCAGAAGCGGACCAGAATCATGAGCGACAAGGAGAAGAAGATCACCGCGTACCACGAGGGCGGTCACGCCCTGGTCGCGGCGGCTTCGCCGAACTCCGACCCCGTACACAAGATCACGATTCTCTCCAGAGGCCGGGCCCTCGGCTACACGATGGTGCTGCCGGACGAGGACAAGTACTCCACGACGCGCAACGAGATGCTCGACCAGCTCGCGTACATGCTGGGCGGGCGCGCGGCCGAGGAGCTGGTCTTCCACGACCCGACGACGGGTGCGGCGAACGACATCGAGAAGGCGACGGCGACGGCGCGGGCCATGGTCACGCAGTACGGCATGACCGAGCGGCTGGGCGCGATCAAGTTCGGTTCCGACCAGTCCGAGCCGTTCCTGGGCAAGGAGATGGGTCACCAGCGCGACTACTCCGAGGAGGTCGCCGGGCTGGTGGACGAGGAGGTCAAGAGCCTGATCGAGACGGCGCACAACGAAGCCTGGGAGATCCTGGTGGAGAATCGCGACGTCCTCGACAACCTCGTTCTCGCGCTGCTGGAGAAGGAGACGCTGGGCAAGGAGGAGATCGCCGAGATCTTCGCCCCGGTCGTCAAGCGCCCGTCCCGTCCGGCCTGGACCGGCTCGTCCCGGCGTACGCCGTCGACGCGTCCTCCGGTCTCGTCTCCCGCTCTGAGCAACGGCAACGGCTCGGCGCCGAGCCTCGACAAGAGCGGCGGCGGCAAGGAGATCGGCCCGCATGAGTCGGAAGCCATCGTCGAGCCCGTCGACCCGACGGAGAACTGACGGAGGCGGAAGGCCGCCGGAGTCCTGGCAGCAGTAATTGTGTGACGGCCCACATTCGGGCCGTGGAATTCAAGCCGCGCCCCCCGGGTTGTGAGACCTGAGGGGCGCGGCTGAATGTGTGCGCACACATGCGCGGGCCACGGGCAGGCGCAGGTATCAGGAACGAGGCAGAGATGACCGACCCGGTGACGCTCGGTGGGGAGAGCGACTTCCCGCACGCCGACTTCGACGAGAAGCGCGCGGAGAACGCCGTACGCGAACTGCTGATCGCGGTCGGCGAGGACCCGGACCGCGAGGGGCTGCTGGAGACTCCGGCGCGTGTGATGCGTGCGTACAAGGAGATGTTCGCCGGGCTGCACCAGCGTCCCGAGGACGTGCTGACGACCACCTTCGACCTGGGGCACGACGAGATGGTCCTGGTGAAGGACATCGAGGTGTTCAGCACCTGCGAGCACCATCTGGTGCCGTTCCACGGTGTCGCGCACGTCGGCTACATCCCTTCGACGGACGGCAAGATCACCGGGCTGTCCAAGCTCGCGCGTCTCGTGGACGTCTACGCACGGCGACCCCAGGTCCAGGAGCGGCTGACCACGCAGATCGCGGAGGCGCTGATGCGGATACTGGAGCCGCGCGGCGTGATCGTCGTCGTGGAGTGCGAGCACATGTGCATGTCGATGCGCGGCATACGCAAGCCGGGGGCGAAGACGCTCACCTCGGCGGTGCGCGGGCAGTTGAGGGATGCCGCCACGCGTTCCGAGGCGATGAGCCTGATACTGCGCTGATACGGGCAGGCGCTGATACTGCGCCGAGGCGCGACACCCGTGCTGGGCCCGTCACCGCGCTGAACTCGTCACCGTGCTGGGCTTGTTACGGCGCGGGCCTGCGGGGGCGAGTTCGAGCCGCCGACTTCCGCCGCGCCGCGTTCAGTTCAAGCCGTCGACGTCGCCGACGGGTCGTCGTTGTCGTCCTCCGGGAGCCGGCAGACCCGTTGCAGGAAGAGCGCCGTCACCACCACCGCGATCCCCGCCGCGACGGACAAGCCCGCGTAGATCGTCTGGTCCTGACGGGCCGGAGCCTCCGACGGGTCCATCAGCAGCGCCACCCCCACGCCCCCGTAGATCCCGGAGACCAGCGACGCCACCAGGGCGCTGGCATGTCCGAAGAGGACGGCGCGGGCCGCCATCATCGGGTCGACGCCCTTCGCTCCCGGTTCGCGCTCGCGCTGTGCCTTGAGCCGGGAGCGCAGCGAGAGTGCGGTGGCCAGCAGGACCGTGGCGATGATCGCCAGTACGACGGGAGCCGCGACGGGCACGGCGGGCAGTGTGTCCAGCGAACTCCACAGCCGCGCGACCGCCCAGGCCAGTACCCCGGCGACGACGAAGACACCCGTCAGGACGGGGATACGCAGTTCCTTCACGGGGTTCCCAACGACTACTCGGGCAGGCTGAGTTCCAGGTCCGTACGGGCCGCGACGCCTTCGCGTCCCAGCGTGGCCAGAAGCTCCGCCACCGTGCCCTGGCCGGGCACTTCCGCGGTCGGGTCGATGTCGTGCCACGGTACGAGCACGAAGGCCCGTTCGTGGGCGCGCGGATGAGGAAGCGTCAGCCGGGGATCGTCGGAGACGACGTCCTGATAGGCGACGATGTCGACGTCTATCGTGCGGGGTCCCCAGCGCTCCTCCCGCACCCTTTCGAGAGCCTCCTCGATCGCGTGTCCGCGTTCCAGGAGCGAACCGGGCGGCAGGGTCGTACGTACGAGGACGACAGCGTTGAAGTACGTGGCCTGGCTGCCCGGGTCGACGCCCCACGGTTCCGTCTCGTAGACGGGGGAGACGGCGAGGACCTTCATCCCCGGGGTGTCGGCGAGCGCGTCGACCGCGCTCTGAAGCCGCTCAAGGCGGTTGCCCACGTTGCTGCCGAGGGCGATCACCGCCTGCTGGGGGTTGTGGAGTGTGGTGTCGGCGGCATCGACCTGGCGCACGACGGAGGCGGGCACCGGCTGTACGGTCGGGTCACTGTTCGGCGTCATGCGCGGCTCCGCTTGATAGTGATGGTCACGTCGTCGAAGGGGACGGTGATCGGGGCGTCCGGCTTGTGCACGATCACCTCCGCCACCTGTACGCGCGTATGTGAGAGGCAGACGTCGGCGATCCGCTGCGCGAGGGTCTCGATCAGTTCTACGGGCTCTCCCTCGACGATCTTGACGATCTCCTCGGCGAGAACGCCGTAGTGAACGGTCTTGGTGAGGTCGTCGCCCTCCGCGGCGGGCCGGGTGTCCAGGCCCAGCTCCACGTCCACGACGAAGATCTGGCCCTGTTCCCGTTCCCGTTCGAGGACGCCGTGATGCCCGCGGGCCCGAAGGCCCCGCAGTGCGAGGTGGTCCACGCGAATCACTCCCGTCCTCGGTCTCGGTCCTGGTCGTGGCGGGCGGCGGGGGATGCGCCTCTTCCGCATCGAATCTACCCGCGGACGGTCGCCGTACCTGCCCGGGGCGGGTGCCTACCCGACAGCGTCGAGGCCCACGCTCGCATTCCGCGCGGGCTGCTGCGAAGGAGTGGCACGGGCCACACCCGGGGTGGGCGCGAATGCATGCCGGGCGCACTCCGCCGCATACGCGCTGCGCATGAGCCCCCTCGGACGGCTGTGTACGGCCGCTGCGTCGGGCCTTTTACGGGGCGCGCATCGGTGCTGGGCGGCGGTGCTGGGCGTCGGTGCCGGGCGGGGTCAGAGCGTGACGTCGCCGTCGTCGAGGCCGCCCTCGTCTTCGTCGTCCTCGCGCTCGACCAGCACCGGCGAACCGTGGTGCGACCACACCTTCCAGCGGCCGCCCTCGTCCCTGCGGAAGACGTTGGTGGCGACGACCAGGCCGCCTACGAGGGGGCCCGCGGAGCCGTCGTCCTCGGCGGGGCCGCCGCTGAGGATGTTCTCGGTGCAGCTCACCAGGGCGGTGTCGCCGTGGACGGCGACCTCGACGTCCGTGAGGAAGAACTGCACGTAGTCGGTGTTCGCCATGATCAGGGCGTAGGAGCGCAGTACCTCGTCGCGTCCGGTGAGCACCGGCCAGCCGGGGTGCACGACGCTGATGCCGTCGTTCATCCACAGGTCTTGCAGGGCGTCCAGGTCGGCGTGCTCGACCGCGTCGTACAGGGCGGTGTTGGCGGCCTCGACCGCCTCGATGTCGGTACGGGCGCCGCGGCTCACCCGCGCCGCCCCTGGTCGTCGGCGGGCGCGGGGCCGGCGGCGGGCGACGGCGTTCCGTGGCCCGTGCGGTGGCCCGTATCCGGTGGGTCCGCGGCGTTCTCGACGGCGTGTACGACGCGCACCGCGTCCGCGCTCGCCCGCACCTCGTGCACACGTACGGCCCAGGCGCCCTCGCGGGCGGCGAGCGCGGTGACCGCGGCGGTGGCGGCGTCACGTTCGCGCGCCGGGGGCACCGGGGCGTCGCCGCCATCGGCGAGCACACGGCCCAGGAACCGCTTACGGGAGGCGGCCACCAGCAGCGGGCGGCCCAACTCACGGCGCAGACGGCCCAGTTCGGCCACGAGGCGGAGGTCGTGCGGGGCCTGCTTGGCGAAGCCGAGGCCCGGGTCGGCGATGATGCGGGCCGGGGAGACGCCGCCGTCGACGGCGCGGTCCAGGCTGGCGCGCAGCTCGGTGAGGACCTCGCTCGTCACGTCGTCGTAGACGGCGCGGTTGTTCATGTCGATGGACTGGCCGCGCCAGTGCATGACGACGAAGGGGACCTTCGCGGAGGCCACCGTGGGGACCATGCGGGGGTCGGCGAGGCCGCCGCTGACGTCGTTGACGAGCACGGCGCCCGCTTCCAGGGCCTGCTCGGCGACGGAGGCACGCATGGTGTCGACGCTGACGAGTACGTTCTCGGAGACCAGCCCGCGCACCACGGGCAGCACCCGCCTCAACTCCTCGGCCTCGTCCACACGGGGTGCGCCGGGACGGGTCGACTCCCCGCCGACGTCGATCAGGTCCGCGCCCTCGGCTACGAGGTGGAGGCCGTGCTTGACGGCGACTTCGCTGTCGAACCACTTGCCGCCGTCGGAGAAGGAGTCCGGGGTGACGTTGACCACCCCCATCACTGCACAGCGGTTCCATTCCGGGAGTCCGGTGACGCGGCCACGCGATGGGTTCATGTGTCCAGCGTAGGGCGCCTGCCTTGTCGGGGAAGGACGGGTGGGGCGACGGGGTGGACGGCGGGAGGGGGCGAGGGGAGCGCCGGGGCCGTAGCGGAGTCCGCGGCGGAATGGTCAGGCGGTGCCCGGACCGGGACCGCCTGACCGGTCGCCAGGGCCCGTGACCGGGAGTCCGGCCGCACGCCAAGCCTGGAAGCCGCCTTCCAGGTCGGTCGCCCGGTGCAGTCCCAGCTCCCGCAGCGAGCGGGCGGCGAGGCTGGAGGCGTAGCCCTCGTTGCACACCACGACCACGAGCAGGTCGAACGCCTTGGGGTCTCCCCAGGCCCCTCGGGCCGGGGGGAAGGCCTCGGGGGAGCGGTGCGGGCAGGTCGGGTCGAGGCGCCACTCCAGCTCGTTGCGTTCTACGACGAGGGCTCCGGGGATGGTGCCGTCCCGTTCACGCAGGGCCGCGTAGCGGATGTCGACGAGCAGGGCGTCCTCGTCGCGCCGTGCGCGTGCGGCGGCCTCCGGGGTGAGGCGGGCCAGGCCCGAGCGGACCGACTCCAGCAGGGAGTCGACGCGGCTCGGGCGGCCGTCATCTGGCGGGCCGGGTGCCGGGTGCGGACCGGGGCGCGGATCGGCGGCGCCGTCCGCCGGGGGCGGCTGAGGGGCGCGTACCTGCTCCGTCATTCCCACTCGCCCGGACGCTCGATCTGTTCCAGGCGCAGCAGCGATCCCGTACGGCTGTAGCGGCGCATCAGCGGAAGCGGCGGGTAGTAGGCGTGCACGGAGATCGCGTGCTGGTCCTCGGTTTCGTTGAGCACCTGGTGCACGTGGTGGGGGCCGAAGGCGCGTCCGCGGCCCTCGGTGAGCTGCCGTTCGCGGTCGACGCCGTCCGCGAGTTCCAGCGTCTTCCACCCCTCGGTGGGGATGCGGGCGGCGAGGGACTGCTCGGTGAGGCGACCGCGGGCCGTGGTGAAGGCGCCGTGGGAGCCGCCGTGGTCGTGCCAGCCCGTACCGGTGCCGGGGGGCCAGCCGATGATCCATGCCTCGCTGCCGCCGGGGCCGTTGAGCCGCAGCCATGTGCGGCCCTCGGGGTCGAGGGGGAGGGAGGCGACGAGTCCGGCGTCGGCGGCAGTCCTGCGTACGAAGTCGAGAAGCTCTGCCTGGGTGGGGGCGGGAGCGTCGGCTGCCCCGGCGGGCGAGCCGGTGCCGGTACCGGCAGCGGAGGCGGGCCCGGAGACAGAACCGGAAGGAGAACCGGAACCGGATTCGGAACCGGACACAGGTGTTGCGGGGGATGCGGAAGACACGGAAACCGTCCTGGATGCGATCGAAGGGCGCGCTCACCGACTGAGCGCGGCATGGCCTGACTTGATCAGCAGGACGGACGACACACGCAGCCCACGTAGCGGAGAAGGTCGAGATGGACCCTCCGCCAGGGGTGCAGTGCGGTGCCGTTCATGCGGTGGAGTGAAACACGAGTCCGTGTGGTGGTCAACTTGCGTCCACGTACGGGGCGATGGGGTGCCGCGACGGAGCGCTGCACACGGAACGGCCCGTGTGCAGCGGCGGCCGGCACCGGTCGGCCTCCTCCGCCTATGCGTCGGCGACCGTGCTCAGTTCGACCTCGTCGCGGCGTACGTCGCGCTCGTCCGCGTCGATGGAGCGGCGCAGCGCCTCGTGCAGGCGTCCGGGGGTCAGTACGCCGACGAAGCGGTCGGCGTCGTCCAGCACCGCGATCCAGCCCGCGTCGTGCTGGAGCATGCTGCTGAACGCCTGCTTCAGGGGCGAGCCGAGCGGCAGCCATGCCTCCATGCGGCGCGCGTGGTCGGCGACGGTCGGAGGTCCGGCGGCTTCCCCGGACCCTCGGCTTCCGGCACCGGCACCGGCCCCGCTTCCGGATTTCGGCGGGGTGTCCACGGCCTCGGCCGCGAGCCAGCCGTGCAGCTCGTCCGCGTCGTCGAGCACCACCGCCCATCTCGCGCCCTGGCTGCGCATGCGCGTACGGGCCTTGTCGAGCGGGTCGTCGAGGTGCACGACGGGCGGCTCCTCCAGGTCGCCCCGTTCGATGGGGGTGACCGACAGCCGCTTGAGTCCGCGGTCGGCGCCGACGAAGTCGGCCACGTACGGAGTGGCCGGTGCGCCCAGCACCTTCGCCGGAGGGTCGAACTGCTCGATGCGGCCCTCTCCGTAGACCGCGATGCGGTCGCCGAGCCGTACGGCCTCCTCGATGTCGTGCGTGACGAAGAGGACCGTCTTGTGGAGCGTCGACTGGAGCTTCAGGAACTCGTTCTGGAGGTGCTCGCGCACGACCGGGTCCACGGCTCCGAACGGCTCGTCCATCAGCAGCACCGGCGGGTCCGCGGCGAGCGCGCGTGCGACGCCGACGCGCTGCCGCTGGCCTCCGCTGAGCTGGTCCGGGTAGCGGTCGCCGTAGCGGGACGGGTCGAGGCCCACGAGGTCGAGCAGTTCGGCCGCGCGCTTGCGTCGTTCGGTCTTGGACCAGCCCAGCAGGTAGGGGACGGTGGCGGTGTTGTCGAGCACCGACTTGTGCGGGAAGAGGCCGACCTGCTGGATGACGTAGCCGATGCGGCGGCGCAGTTCGACCGGGTCGACGGCGGAGATGTCCTCGCCGTCGAGGAGAATTCGGCCCGAGGACGGCTCGATGAGCCTGTTGACCATCTTCATGGTGGTCGTCTTGCCGCAGCCGGACGGGCCGACGAGCGTGACGAGCTCCCCCTGCGCCACCTCCAGCGACAGTTCGTGCACGGCGGTGGTGCCGTCCGGGTAGCGCTTTGTGACGTTCTCGAAGCGGATCATCGTCTCAATCTCATCGCTCGGCTCGGCCGTCCGTGGTCCCGGTGAATTCTGCCGGGCGCCGGATGAAGTGTGTGTTGCAGGAGTGTGGCAGTTCGGAACCGCTGTCGGTAGCGGGCTGTAGGGTCTCCCGGCATGCTTGCGGGCGCGCGGCGTCGTCGGCGGCAGCGCTGCGGCAGTCGTACGTGAATCCGTACGGACGCAACCGGGCGGGGCGGGAATCGGACATGAGACTCGGAGATGGGACGGGGTGAGCGGCTTGAGCGGCGCCGGGCAACTGGCGGCCCTCGCAGGGCCCCTCGCGAAGCCGGGAGGCGACTGCCTCGCCGCGAACGACTGGATATGCGCCGAATACGTGCGCTCGCGCGGCCAGGAGCTGACGGACGCCACCGTCGAGCACGTGTGGATCACCGTCGTCTCGGTGCTGCTGGCGCTGCTCGTCGCCTTTCCGCTGGCGCTCGCCGCCCGGCGCTGGCAGCGGGCGTACGGGCCGGTGCTGGGGCTGACGACCGTGCTCTACACCGTGCCCTCGCTGGCGATGTACGCGTTGCTGCTGCCGCTCTTCGGGGTGGGCGCCGCGGTCGTGGTGACCGGGCTGGTGCTGTACTCGCTGACCGTGCTCGTACGGAACATCCTCGCGGGCCTGGAGTCCGTTCCCGACGAGGCCCGTGAGGCCGCCCGCGGCATGGGCTACGGCCCGTACCGGCTGCTCTTCGGGGTCGAACTGCCGCTCGCGCTGCCCGCGTTGATGGCCGGCGTGCGCATCGCGACGGTGTCGGCGGTGGCGCTGACGACCGTCGGTGCGATCGTCGGCTTCGGCGGCCTCGGCAATCTCATCTACGACGGCATGGACAGCTTCTTCAGGGCGCAGGTGCTGACGGCGTCGGTGATCTGCGTACTGCTGGCGGTGCTCGCGGATGTGCTGCTGCTGGGTTTGCAGCGGCTGCTCACGCCCTGGGTGCCTTCGGGCAGGCGGGGGCGCGGTCGTGGACAGGGCAGCGGGTCCGGGTCCCGTTACGGATTCGGGCGGGCGCGTAAGGGCGGCGCGGGCGAGGCGGACGCGGCGGACTGCATCGACGGCACGGGCGTCGGCTCCGGCGGTGCGGGGCCAGGCTCCCGGGCGCCCGGCGAGCCCGAGCCGGCCGGCAAGGGGGCGTGACGGTGGGCTTCTTCGTGGACGCGTGGACGTGGCTGACGACCGGCGCCAACTGGACGGGCGGCGACGGCGTGACGCACCGCCTCTCCCAGCACCTCTTCCTGACCCTGGTCTGTCTCGGCGTGGCCTGCGCCGTCGCCCTGCCTGTGGCCCTGTGGCTCGGGCATGTGGGCCGTGGCGGGGCGCTCGCGGTGAACATCTCCAACGTGGGCCGCGCGGTGCCCACTTTCGCGGTGCTGGTGCTGCTGACGCTCAGCCCGCTCGGCAAGTACGGCGACGTGCCGACGATCGTCGCGCTGGTGCTGTTCGCACTGCCGCCGCTGCTGACCAACGCCTACGTCGGAATGCGCGAGGCCGACCGCGACGTGGTGGAGGCCGCACGCGGAATGGGCATGTCCGGCTGGCAGCTTCTGTGGCGGGTCGAAGTGCCGCTCGCCTTCCCGCTGATCATGACGGGCGTGCGGTCGGCCGCCGTACAGGTCGTGGCCACGGCGACGCTGGCCGCGCTGCCTGGCGGTGGCGGGCTGGGCCGGATCATCACGGCGGGCTTCGGTACGTACGACACCCCGCAGGTCGTCGCCGGTGCCGCGCTCGTCGCGGCGCTCGCGCTGCTGGTCGAGGGGGTGCTGGTGGCCGGGGAGCGGCTGCTGGACCCGATGCGGGGGCGGCGCGGTGGCGGGAAGGCGAGGCGCGGGCCGCGTTCCGAGTCGAAGTCGGCGGCGCATGCGGCCGGTTCGGGAGAGACGGGCAGCGATGAGACGGGCCCTGAAGAGACGGGCTCAGATGAGACGGGGTCCGAAGAGGCGGGGCCCGATGAAAAGGTGATGTCCGCACGGCCGTCCTGAACGCTGACCACCGGCCTCTGGCCAGTGACCGCTCAACTGACCCTGCCTACTGACCTCTGACCTCTGACCTCTGACCTCTGACCTCTGACCTCTGACCTCTGACCTCTGACCTCCGACCACTGACTTCTGACTTCTGACCGACGACTCTTCCCGGCCCGGGGCCGCGAACGCCTCGGGTGATCGCCCCCACGTAGCCGCGTAGTTGACGTAGCTCACGCAGCGCACGTAACTCACGGACCGCACATACCCCACGTATTGCACATACCCCTACGAACGGTGTGGACATGAAGAACGAGGCAGTGACCCCCGACGAACCGAACCCCCCGAACTCCCAGGAGATCTCGAACTACCCGAAGCCCGCGAGCCGTTCCGTGCCGCGCGGGGCGCGGAGGCTGCTCGCAGCGGGCGGCGCCGTCGCCGTACTCGCCGCGACGCTGACCGCGTGCGGCGGCAACAGCCTGGAGAAGGAGGGCGGCGGCTCCGCGGACGGCGGCTCGAAGGGCGAGATCGTCATCGGATCGGCCGGGTTCACCGAGTCGCAGGTCATGGCGGAGCTGTACTCGAAGCTGCTGACCAAGGCCGGTTACAGCACCTCGATCAGCAAGCTGAAGAACCGCGAGCTGTACGAACCCGCCCTGGAGAAGGGCGAGATCGACGTCGTACCGGAGTACGCGGCGACCCTCGCGGAGTTCCTGAACGCGAAGGAGCACGGCCCGAAGGCGAAGCCCGTCGCCTCCAACGACATCGACGAGACGGTCGCCGCGCTGGAGAAGCTCGCCGAGCCGAGGGGGCTGAGGGTGCTGCCCGCCGGTGAGGCCGTGGACCAGAACGCCTTCGCCGTCAGCGAGGACTTCGCGAAGAAGCACAAGCTCAAGACGCTGACGGACCTCGGCAAGTCCGGCGAGAAGATCAAGCTCGCGGCGAGCGACGAGTGCGAGGAGCGCCCCTTCTGCCGTCCCGGTCTGGAGAAGACGTACGGCATCGACGTCACAGGGGTCGACCCGAAGGGCGTGGGGACGACGCAGGCGAAGGAGGCCGTCAAGGACGGCACCGACCAGCTCGTGCTGACGACCACGACCGACGCGACCCTCGCCGACTTCGGGCTGGTGCTGCTGAAGGACGACAAGGGCCTTCAGAACGCGGACAACGTGCTGCCGGTCGTCAACGCGAAGAAGGCGGGGAACAAGAACGTCGCCGCCGCGCTGGAGAAGCTGACGAAGGTGCTTACGACGGAGGACCTCGCGGACCTCAACAGGAAGGTCGACGCCGAGCGGCAGAAGCCGAAGGACGTCGCCGAGGAGTATCTGAAGGCGGAGAAGCTGCTCTGAGACGGGGCGGTCGGACCCCGGGAGTTCACGCGCCGGCCCTGCGGAGCCCGGTCCTGCGGTGCGCGGTCCCGCGGGGCCGGTAGTCACGGGCATCCGCAGGGCCGCCGCGTGATCGCGAGCCGATCGCGCAGGGGCGGCGGACCGGGAAATTCCAGAAGGGGACAGCCGAGGCGAAAGAGGACAGCACCGGGTTGTGGCGGGGTAACAATGGCCTTCGTCCGGTGCCTGATCGGAGACTCGCACGGTACATTCCAGGCCATGCCTCGTGGACGTCATCGCCATTCGCAGCCACTGCACCGGGCCCTCGCTCCGGCAACGGTCACAGCGGCAGCGCTGCTCTGCGCGGGAGGCGCCTGGCTGTTCGGTGAAGCCGGTTTCGGTGACACGGACACGGTGCTGCTGCGTGTCTGCTCTGCCGGTGCTGCCGCGGCAGCCGTGACCGGCGCCGTACTGCTGCGTACCTGGGACCGTGCGGCAGGCAAACGCGTAGGCGACCTGAAGACCAAGCAGGCGAGCACGGAGTGGCGGGCCGAGGAGCGCCAGGCCGAACTCGAAGGCGAACTCGAGGAACTCCGCCAGGCACGCGAGAAGACCCGGGGCAGGCTGCGGGACAAGCGCGAGGAGCTGGCGCGGCTGCGCAGCGAGCACGCGGACCTGCTGCGCCGGTACGCACACGCCGAGACGGAGCGGGCCAGCGCCCTGGAGGGCAGACGACAGCTCCAGCTCGAATCCGGCGAACCGACGAAGGCACTCACTGCTTCGGCCACCGACCACCGTCATCCGTCGGGGGCGCCCACTCCGCTCACTTATCTCCAGGCGAACGAGGCGCTGCGCAATCTCAGCCGCAACGTCGCACGCAGGCAGGAGCGCGAGGAGCAGGAGCAGGAGGAGCGCGAACGCCAGGAGAGGCTGCGCAAGGAACGCGAACTGCGGGAGCAGGAGCGGGAAGCCGTCCGGCGGGCGGCGCTTCAGAAGCCGGGAACCGTGACGGAGGAGCGCAGGTCGACGGAGCCGGAGGCCGGCAAGTTCGACTTCTTCGGCACCGGCAGCATGGGCAAGCCGAAGCGTCGGGCTAAGCGGCCGTCGGCACCGCAGCAAGGGCTGGGGGCGACGTCCGTACCGGGGCGGACGCGGGAGCCGCGCGAGGCGTCCGAGCTGTTCGAGCGGCGCGACCGCCGGGAGCAGAGCGGCACGGGGGACGAGGCGAAGGATCGTACGAAGTCCGATGCCGCGGCGGAGGACACGGCCGGTACGCCGGAGAAGGCCGGTGCGGCGGACAAGACCGGTGCGGCGGGAGACGCGGAGAAGGCGCGCGAGGGCGCGAAGTCCGGGGCGGCGCGGTCGGAGGCGGCGCCGTCCGCAGTGAACGGCAGCGCCGGTGGCGGGCTGCACGGGCAGGACGGTCCCGGCTCCCGGTCGGATGCGGACGGTACGAAGGCGACGAGCGGCGCGAAGAGCGGGGCGGACGCGGCGCAGCAGGGCTCCGGGAAGGCCGACGACCCGAAGGCTTCCGACGCGAAGACCACCGGGGACGCGAAGGCCACCGGGGACGCGAAGGCTCCGGCAGTGGCGGAGGCTGCGGCAGAGGCGAAGACGACGGCGACGGAAAAGGAAGCCGACGCAGGCCGAGCCAAGGAGACCGAAGCCAAGGACGCCAAGGAGCCCACGGCGAAAGACGCCAAGGAGCCCACGGCCGCGAACCGGACCGGCCGCCATGCCCGGCGCGACGAAGGCATACGGGAAGCGTCCCCGGCGGCATCGGCATCGATATCCGGATCGACTTCCGCGTCGGCGGCGACATCGGTGTCGGCCTCTGGAGCGGCGTCGACGGGCGCCGGTGGCAAGGACTCCGGGCGGACGGGCTCCGTACCGGAAGCGGACGCCAAGTCCCGTGAGCGCGGGGCGCGTTCGGCCTCCGGGAAGTCCGGCCAAGGACACGAGTCCGAGGAGCCGAAGAAGGACGACGCACAGGACCCGAAGAGGGACGGCCTCACCGGGAAGGGCCCGGCCGGTGCCGCGGACGCTCCCGGCAGCAAGCCCACGCAGAACGGAACGCCCTCGAAGGCGGAGAGCAAGCCCGCCTCTGAGCCCAAGTCCGCCTCGGACTCCAAGCCCGCCTCTGAGCCCAAGTCCGCCTCGGAGGAGGGGCCCGAATCGAATCCGGGATCGGGGAGGACCCCGGAGCCGGAGGCGGAACAGAAGACGACTTCGGAGAGAAACCCGGAGACGGAACAGAGCCCGGAGACGGACCCCGAGCCGGAGCCGGAGCCGGGCCGGAAGCCGGGGGCGGAGAAGAAGCCCGAATCCGGGAAGAAGCCGGAACCGGGACCCGGGGCCGCGGCCAAGACCGGGCCCGCGCCTGCGAACGAGTCGAAGCCTGAGGCCGACTCGAAGGCCGAGGAGGGCTCCGAGCCGAAGTCGGAGGCCGAGCCGAAGTCGGAGACCGAGCCGAAGTCTGAGACCGGGTCGGAATCCGAGGGCGAGCCGAAGTCGGAGACCAAGTCGTCAGAGTCTGACCCGAAGTCCGGGACCGCGAAGTCCGACGCCGACTCCCAGATCAAGGACGGTTCCGAGCAGAAGCCGGGGCATCCGACGGCCAAGGCGCGCAGCTCCGCGAACTCCAAGCCGAGGTCCGACTCCGGGGTGCGCAATGCGAGTTGAGCCGGGCACCCGGCTTCGCAGCCCTGCCCCGTAGCCCGTACTCGCCGACTGCTCGCCGACTACTTGTCGCTTACTTGTCGATGTCGCCGACCACGAAGAAGAACGAGCCCAGGATCGCCACCATGTCGGCGACCAGCGTGCCCGGCAGCAGCTCCGTCAGCGCCTGGATGTTGTTGAAGGACGCCGACCTGAGCTTGAGCCGGTAGGGCGTCTTCTCGCCCTTGGAGACCAGGTAGTAGCCGTTGAGGCCGAGCGGGTTCTCCGTCCAGGCGTAAGTCGCGCCCTCCGGTGCCTTGAGTACCTTCGGGAGGCGCTGGTTGACCGGGCCGGGCGGCAGTCCGGCGAGGCGGTCGAGGCAGGCGTCCGCCAAGTCCAGTGAGTTGTGGGCCTGTTCGAGTAGCACCTCGAAGCGGGCGAGGCAGTCGCCCTCGCGCCTGGTGACGACCTTGAGGGTGTCCCGCAGTTCCCCGTACGCGAGATACGGCTCGTCGCGGCGGAGGTCGAAGTCCACTCCGGAGGCACGGGCGATGGGGCCGCTGACGCCGTAGGCGTGCACCGTCGCCTGATCGAGTACGCCCACGCCTCGCGTGCGCCCGCGGAAGATCTCGTTCCCCGTCACCAGGCGGTCGAAGGTGTCCATCCGGGACCGCACGTCCGAGACCGCCTGCCGTGCCCGGGACTGCCATCCGGCCGGAAGGTCCTCCTTCAGCCCGCCGACGCGGTTGAACATGTAGTGCATCCGGCCGCCGGAGATCTCCTCCATCACGTGCTGCAACTCCTCGCGTTCGCGGAACGCGTGGAAGACGGGCGTGATGCCGCCGAGTTCCAGCGGATAGGAGCCGAGGAACATCAAGTGGTTGAGCACGCGGTTGAGTTCGGCGAGCAGCGTCCGCGTCCACACGGCACGCTCGGGGACCTCCATGCCGAGCATGCGCTCGACGGCGAGGACGACGCCGAGTTCGTTGGAGAAGGCGGAGAGCCAGTCGTGGCGGTTGGCGAGGACGATGATCTGCCGGTAGTCGCGCGCCTCGAAGAGCTTCTCCGCGCCCCGGTGCATATAGCCCACGATGGGTTCGACCGCGCTGATCAACTCGCCGTCCAGGACGAGTCGCAGCCGCAGCACGCCGTGCGTGGAGGGGTGCTGGGGGCCGATGTTGAGCACCATGTCGGAGCTGTCGGCGGCGCCGCCGACGCCGACCGTGGTGTGCGTGCCCCGGCCGTCCGTCGGGCCGCCGGCCGGGGCGCCGGGGGTCGCGGCGGTGCCGTGCCCGGTGCCGTCCGTCGTCGTCCGCTGACTCATGCGCTCAGTCTCGCACCCGTGGCGGCAGGGGACTCCGGGAGCCCACAGCCCGTAGCGGACAGCGGGTAGTCGCGAGCCCCGGCGGCCCGTCTCCGGGGTTACGTTCCCGAGCCTGCCCCGGTGTCGGTGCCCGGCCGTAGGGTTGGCGCATGAATACGGGGACGGAGACGCGCGACGCGGAGAGGGCGGGGGAGCCCGTGCGCTGGAGCGGCGTCGAGCGTGCGCTGGTGCGGATGCGCCGGGTGGTGCTGCTGTGCGCGCTGGGGCCGCTTGCGCTCGCAGCGGGCGCCGGGCTGTGGCTGCTCGCGGGCCCGCCGTGGGCGGCGTTCGCGCTGCTGCCCACGGCGGTCGCGGTGTGGGGCTGGGGCGCGCTGGAGCGCAACTGGCGCTCGTGGCGTTACGCGGAGCGCGCCGACGACCTGCTCATCAGCCGCGGCGTGCTCTGGCGGGAGTTGACGGTGGTGCCGTACGGGCGGATGCAGCTCGTCGAGGTCACGTCGGGACCGCTGGAGAGGCGGTACGGGCTGGCACGCGTCCAGTTGCACACGGCCGCCGCGACGACGGACGCCGAGATCCCGGGGCTCGTACCGGAGGAGGCGGAACGCCTGCGCGACCGGCTCACGGAACTCGGCGGCGCCAGGTCGGCCGGGCTGTGAGCGGGGCCCCGCGTCCGACGTCGGACCAGGAAGCGAGCCCGGGCCCGAACACGAACCCGGACCCAGTCCCGGACCCGGACCCGGCCGCGGACCGGGAGCACGCCGGGGCGCACGGCCGCGCGGAGGGCAAGCGGCTGCACCCCGTCACACCGTGGCGGCGTGCGTGGGCGCCCGTCGCCGGGCTCGTCGCCTTCGCCCTGCACGACTTCGAGCGCATCCGCGAGTGGTACACGCAGCTCACGCCCGGCCGCCTCCTGCTGGCCTTCGCCGTGCTGCTGCCCCTCGCGGCGGGGTACGGATTCCTGTCCTGGTGGTTCACCAGCTATCTCGTCACCGACACCGAGCTGCGCATCCGTACGGGTCTGGTCTTCCGGCGCACGGCGCATATCCGGCTCGACCGAGTCCAGGCCGTCGACGTCGGGCGGCCGCTTCTGGCGCGGGTGGCGGGAGTCGCCAAGCTCAAGCTGGACGTCGTGGGCGCCGAGGCGAAGGACGAACTGGCTTTCCTCGGCGAGCGCGAGGCGGTCGCCCTGCGCGCCGAACTGCTCGCCCGCGCCGCCGGGATCGCCCCCGAGGCCGCCCCGGAGGCGGGCGAGGCCCCGGCCCGCGAGATGCTCCGCGTCGACACGCGCACGCTCGTCACCGGGCTGCTGCTGATGGGCAGCGGCTGGGGCGCTCTGCTCGCGGCGGTGCTCGTCCCGGTCGTCGTGTACGCCGCCAGCGACAGCGTGCTGGGGGCCGTCGCCGCCCTCGCGCCAGCCCTGGGCGGTGTCTGGGCCGGTACGGGCGGACGTCTGCTCAAGGAGTACGACTGGACGGTCGCCGAGTCGCCCGACGGGCTGCGCCTGGACCACGGCCTGCTGGACCGCGAGCACGCCACCGTGCCTCCGGGCCGCGTCCAGTCCATACGGATCACCGAGCCGCTGCTCTGGCGTCGACGGGGCTGGGTGCGCGTGGAGCTGGAGATCGCGGGCGCCGGCAAGGACAAGGGCGGCGTGCTGATCCCCGTGGCGACGCGAGACGACGCGGCAGGCGTACTGGCGCGGGTGCTGCAGGGCGTGGACCTCGCCGCGGCGGCGGGCGTCGCCGCTCCGGTCCCGCGCCGCGCACGCTGGTGTCTGCCGCTGCTGTGGCGCGGCTGCGGGCACGGGACCACCGACGCCGTCTTCGTCACCCGCAGCGGCCTGGTCAAGCGCCGGGTCACGCTCGTACCGCATGCGAAGGTGCAGAGCGTGCGCCTCGTACAGGGGCCGTGGCAGCGGAAGTTGAGGCTCGCGGACGTGGCCGTGGACCACGGTGCGAACGGATGGACGGCGGCTCGGCTGAGGGACGCCGACGAGGCGTACGCCTTGGTGCACGCGCAGGCGGAACGGTCGCGGACGGGGCGCCGGGAGGCGCGTCCCGACCGGTGGATGACGGGGGGAGCGGGGGCGGGCGCGACGGACGGCGATGCGCCTGGCGCTGCGGGCGGAGAGACGCCGGACGCCGCAGAGGGAGAGACGGACGGCGATGCGCCCGGTGCGTCGGCGGCGAAGGCCGGGCGGTCCCCGAAGCCGCCCGCCACGGCTGCCATTGAGGACGAGGACCCGTCAGCCGAAGGGTGACGGGACGCCGCCTACGGGTTGGATCAGCCAGCCGAAGGCGCCGAGCCCGCCTCGGTCGGTCAGCTCAGCGGCCTCACCGGCCGACGCCAACTGCCGTACGTATGCGGCCGGATCGCTCGACGCGAGGGAGAGCGGCGGGCGTGCGCCGTCGATCCCCAGGATGTGGAGGGCGTCGCGCTGGGAGCGCACGGCGGGAGCGGTGGAGCCCGGGGCACCGACTGAGCCAGGGGCCTCCGAGCCGGCCGCACCTGGGCCTGCGGTGCCCGTTCCGGTGGTCCCGGTGTACCTCTCCACCGCCGCGTGTGCGCCTGCCGCCGCGCATGCGTCCAGCGCTACGTGTGCGGTCAGATCCCGGCTGCCGTCCGGTACGGGCGACACCTCGCGGCCGTCGAGATAGCCGGTGAGCGTGCCGAAGAGAGGGCGGTCCGCGCGGAAGTGCGCGTAGTCGACGGCGACGGCCAGGCCACGGGACAGGGTCCGCACGGCAGCGGCCCACGCCTCGTCACGGGGCAGCCCGATCTCGGCACGCAGCCCGGGTTCGCCGGTGCGGCCGGGGCCGACTGCTTCGCCGTGCTTGCCGGGTTCGCCGGACCCACCGGGCTCGCCGGGGCCGTCCGACCCAGCGGTCTCCCCGGTCTCCCCGGTGGTCTCGGGCTCGGGCTCCGGTGCAGCCGGACCGTCCGCGCCCAGGGGCCACCAGCGGCGCAGCCAGTCCGCGTCCGGACCGTGTACCGGTTCGCCGAGCCGTTCGGCGCCGTCCGAGGTACGTACGAGCACGGTGCGCGGAACGCCGTCGGAGTCGTTCTCCGCGACGTCGAGCGGGACGTTGTCGAGCCATTCGTTGGCGAACAGCAGACCGGACAGCGACGCGGGGGCAGGCAGCCGGTGCGACCAGACGATTCGCTCGTCGAGACCGGGGGGACGGGGCGCGCGTTCCACCGCGTAAGGGCGGACGCGCTCGGAGACCTCGTCGGGCAGCGCCTCCAGTACGCCGGTCAGCAGCTCGCCACGGCCCGCGCCCACGTCCACCATGGCGAGCTCTCGGGGGCGGCCCAGCTCGTCGTCGACGTGGCGCAGCAGGCGTGCGACCGCGATGGCGAAGAGCCGTGAGACGTGCACGGACGTACGGAAGTGGGCGGCGGGCGGCTCGCGTTCATAGAACCCCGGGCCCGCGTCCTCGGCCCCCTCTGCCGCGCCGCTCTCCGCCGGGCAGTCGGTGCCGTAGAGCGCCCGCCTGGCCGCGGCCTGCCACGGCAGCCAGAGACCGTCGTCGCAAGGGGAGTCCGCGGGGCCGCCCGCCGCTTCGCCGCCTCCCCGTTCTCTCGTGTCCACGTCGAGCCACGTTAGGCGAGCCGTGCGGACGGGCCTCCTCCACCTTGCGGAGTATGCGGGCGCTCAGGGATCGGCCGCCGGTCTGACCCCTGCACGTGCCCGGCCTGAATACGCTGTGTTATGTGAACCGCATCTACGACTTCATCCGCCGGCATCCCACTTGGGTGGACTGCTGGTGGGCTCTGCTGCTGCTGATGATGTCGGCGGTGTGGCTCATATCGAGCGTGGAGAGCGACGGCGAGGGGCTGCCCCAGGGGCCGAAGGAGCAGATAGCCGCGGTCCCCATCGTTCTGGCGATGTGCACGGTGGTCGCGCTGCGCCGCCGCGTACCGGAGAAGATGCTGGTGCTGGCCACGGGCACCGGCGTGGCACAGGTCGTCACCCACGTGGCCATCGGCCCCAGCAACTTCGCCATGCTGGTGATCGTCTTCACCGTGGCCTCCCGCAACATCCGCTGGGCGTCGCGCTTCGCTCTCTGCGGCGCCCTGCTCGCCCCGACCATCGCCACGCTGCGCTGGCCGGACGAGGACCAGACGCTGGCCGGGACGATACTCGGCGACGTCTTCCTGACCGTCACGTTCCTGCTGGCCTGGGTGCTGGGCGACTCGCTGCGTACCCGGCGTGCCTACTACGCGCAGCTGGAGGAGCGCGCGACTCGTCTGGAGAAGGAGCGCGAGGCACAGACCAAGATCGCGGCGGCTGCCGAACGGGCCCGTATCGCCCGGGAGTTGCACGACGTCGTCGCGCACAACGTCTCGGTGATGGTGGTGCAGGCCGACGGCGCCGCCTACGTACTGGACTCGGCGCCCGACCAGGCCCGGCAGGCACTGGAGACCATCTCCGGCACGGGCAGGCAGGCTCTCGCGGAGATGCGCCGCCTGCTGGGCGTGCTGCGTACGGGAGAGGGCGGAGCCGCGGCGTCCGGTGCCAACGGACATCCGGGCCGTGAGGGCAGGGACGGCGCGGGCGAGTATCTGCCGCAGCCCGGGATGGAGCAGCTCTCGGAGCTGATCGATCAGGTCAGGGGCGCGGGCCTCGACGTCAGCTTCTCGATAGAGGGCACGCCGCGCCCGCTGCCCAGCAGCGTCGAACTGACCGCGTACCGCGTGGTCCAGGAGGCACTGACCAATACGCGCAAGCACGGCGGACCGCAGGTCGGGGCGACCGTCCGGCTCCGCTACGGCCCCGACGAACTGTCGCTGCTCGCCGAGGACGACGGGCGGGGCGCGGAACGCGACCTGTACGAGGACGGCGGTACGGACGGACTGGGGCACGGACTCATCGGAATGCGCGAACGAGTCGGCATGGTGGGCGGCAGCCTGGAGACCGGGCCACGGCCCGGAGGCGGCTTCCGCATCAGCGCCGTGCTGCCGCTGAAGGCCGCCCACTGAGCGGCGGAGGCGGCACCGGCGAGGCGATACAGGGCCCGACTCGTCCTCGTACAGCCCGCATCGGCCCCTGCGGACCAGCTAGCTCCCAGAGTCGCCACAGCCCCACAGCTCCATAGACCCCCAGCCCCATAGACCCACAGCCTGATAGACCGCCAGACCCACCGACCCACAGCCCGTGAAGCCACACAGCCCGTGAGGAAGGGATCGATCCCATGACGATCCGCGTGATGCTCGTCGACGATCAGATGCTGCTGCGCACCGGCTTCCGCATGGTGCTGGCCGCCCAGCAGGACATGGAGGTCGTCGCCGAGGCGGGGGACGGCGCGGAGGCGCTGGCGACGCTGCGTTCGACGGCGGTCGACGTGGTGCTGATGGACGTACGGATGCCGAACATCGACGGAGTGGAGGCGACACGTCGCATCTGCTCGGGCGGCGAGGGCGGCCCCGGTTCGCCGAAGGTGCTGATACTGACGACCTTCGACCTCGACGAGTACGCCTTCTCAGCGCTGAAGGCGGGCGCCAGCGGCTTCATGCTCAAGGACGTGCCGCCGGGTGATCTGCTCGCCGCGATCCGGGCCGTGCACAGCGGGGACGCGGTGGTCGCCCCGAGCACCACCCGGCGCCTCATCGACCGCTTCTCCACGGTGCTTCCCGCGGCCACGCCCGAACCCCTCTCGCATGGGCTGGAGCGGCTTACGGACCGCGAGCGCGAGGTGCTGACCCTCGTCGCGCAGGGCCTGTCCAACGGGGAGATCGCCGCCGAACTGGTGCTCTCCGAGGCCACGGTGAAGACCCATGTGGGCCGCATCCTCGCCAAGCTCGAACTGCGCGACCGCGTGCAGGCGGTCGTGCTCGCATACGAGGCGAAGCTGGTCAGGGCCGGGGGCGGTGGGACGTAAGCCGGGGGTGGTGGGACATGGGAGCGGGACGCGGGGCCCGCACCACACCGGCACCGCACCCAGTCCCCGCACCTGCTCCGGCACCGGCTCGATGTCCCTGTGCCCCCGACTCGGCGTCGCCGTAAGGGAGTTCAGCCGGTTGTGACCATACGCAGGCAGCCGAGGAATCCGGCGAGTGCCTCCCGTACGTCCTCGTCCGACCACGAGAGTCCGGTAGCGGCGACCGTCACCTCGGTCATCGCCAGTCCCGGAGGTGCGCCCGGCGGCTCGGTCCAGCGCCTGAAGAGCAGCGTCCCGGTCTCCTCCGCCTGGCGAGCGCCCGCCTCCGTCAATTCGCCTGCCCCGTAAGGCAGCCAGACCTGGAACTGATGCGTATGGGGCACCCTGGGCCACACCCGCCACCACGAGACCGCGTTCGCGCCCGATCGGCCGGCGCCCGTGTCCGCGCCTTTTCGGTGGGCGTGCGTGGCCGCTTCCGGGACCGCGCCCATACCCGCTTCTGCGCCCGTGCCCGCTTCCGTGGCGGTGCCCGCGTCCGCCAGTGCGCCGTGCAGCGCCTCGGCGACGACCCTCGCATGGGCCACGTAGGCGGGCAGACGCGGCAGTTCGCGTTCCAGCCCCACCAGGGCGGAGAGAGCGGCGGGCCACTGCTGGAAGATCTGGCCGCCGTAGCGGTGGCGCCAGGCCGCGGCCTCCTCGATGACCGTCTCCGGACCGGCGAGCGCCGCCCCCGACAGGCCCCCGAGCGACTTGTAGAAGCTGACGTAGACGGTGTCGGCGAGCGAGGCGATTTCGGGGAGCGTACGGCCGAAGTGGGTGGTGCACTCCCACAGCCGTGCGCCGTCGATGTGCACGACCGCGTCCCGTTCACGTGCCGCGGCGACGGTCGACTCCAGCTCCTCCCAGGACGGCAGCAGGAAGCCCGCCTCGCGCAGCGGCAGTTCGAGCGCCAGCGTGCCGAACGGGTCGGCCAGTTCCCGTACTTCGGCGGCCGTGGGCAGGCGTGGCGCGTCCGTCGGGGTGGTCACGCGCAGACCGGTGAGCTGCCGCAGCGCGTCCCGTTCCCAGCGCACCGGGTGGGCCAGCGGATGCATGGCGACGGTGTCGTTGCCGGTGCGGCCCGCCCAGCAGCGCAGTGCGGCCTGCTGCGCCATCGTCCCGGTGGGGAAGTACGCGGCGGACTCCGTGCCGAGGGCGGCGGCGGTACGGCGCTCCAGTTCGCCGACGATGCCGTCGGGGTTGCCGTAGACGTCCGGCCAGTCGGAGAGGTCGTACGCCTCGGCGCCCTCGGCCGACAGCCGCGCGAGCCGTGCGCCGATGCTCCCGCCGACGGGACTCGGGGCGAGGCTGCGCCGTGCGCCGTTCCACGCGCGCAGCAGTCGTGCGCGTTCCTCCTGCTCGGATGCGGTCATGGCAGGCATCCTCGCGCCGCCCGGGACCGGGCCGCCAGGGTGCACGGGCCGGGGCCCGGCCATCGGGAATCCGGGGCGGTCACGGAGCGCTCGGCTCGGTGCGTACGTGGAGCGCTCCGGGAAGGGCTGGGGCGTACGGCGTCCTGGCGTGCGCCTTGCCGCAGGGCACGTCGCTCCCGAACCTCGTCCGTGCCCGCTTCCCCTGCCCGTTCCCCCGGCTCGTCCCCCCCCCGGCTCGTTCCCTCCCCTCGCTCCCAGCCCTCGCTTCCGCTGCTGACGCCCGTTCGCCGTCGCCCGGCGGTACGGCCCGCGCCCTCGGCGGCCCGCCCCGGCCGCCAGGGAATAGCATGGCCGCAGGACGTCCGGTACCCGGCGAGGACCGGAACGGAATACGGAAGGCCGCCACCCCGTGAACGATCAGACCCCCGCCCAGCCCCCGGACGGCCACCGCCGGGACGCTCACCGGGACGCCCACCCGGACTCTCACCTCCGTGCCGAGGACCGCCCCGCGCGACTGACGGTGGGCGTCGTGGGCACGGGCCGCGTGGGCCCGGCGCTCGCCGCCGCGCTGCGCCAGGCGGGACACCGCCCGGTCGCCGCCTCCGGCGTCTCCGAGCGCTCCCGCAGCCGCGCCGCCGAGCTGCTTCCCGGAGTGCCGCTCGTAGACCCTCCGGAGGTGCTGGCCCGTGCCGAACTGGTGCTGCTCACCGTGCCGGACGACGCGCTCCCCGAGCTGGTCGCCGGGCTCGCGCGTACCGGCGCCTTCAAGCCGGGCCGCCTCATCGTCCACACCTCAGGGCGGTACGGGACGAGCGTGCTCGAACCCGCCCTGCGCCAGGGGGCGTTGCCCCTGGCGCTGCATCCGGTGATGACGTTCACCGGTACGCCCGTCGACGTACAGCGGCTGGCGGGGTGCTCGTTCGGAGTCACCGCGCCCGAGGAGCTGCGGCTGGCCGCGCAGGCTCTCGTCATCGAGATGGGCGGCGAGCCGGAGTGGATCAGCGAGGAGGCACGTCCGCTCTACCATGCGGCGCTCGCGGTGGGCGCCAACCATCTCGTCACGCTCGTAGCGCAGTCCATGGATCTGCTGCGCGCCTCCGGTGTCGAGGCGCCCGCGAAGATGCTGGGGCCGCTGCTGGGCGCCGCCCTCGACAACAGCCTGCGCTCCGGCGACGCCGCCCTCACCGGCCCGGTCGCACGCGGCGACGCGGGCACCGTCTCCGCCCATCTCGCCGAACTCGGCGCACACGCACCGCGCATGGTGGCCAGCTATCTCGCGATGGCGCGCGCCACCGCGGACCGCGCCATCGACAACGGGCTGCTCAAGCCCGAACTGGCCGAGGAACTGCTCGACGTACTGTCCGAAGGGGGCCGTCGCTGATGGACCGCACGGCGGAGAACGCACAGGCGCACGGCCGCACCCCGGCGGACGCGGCGGACACGACGGACCCGGCCCCTGCGGGTGAGGTCCCCATGGACCCGGCCCCTGCGGGCGAGGCAGGCACCGCCCGAGCCGGGCGAAACGGCCGCCAGGGCATACGACTTGTCCGTACGGCGGCCGAACTGCGCGCCACGGCAGCCGAGTCGGCGCCTTCGCGTGACGGCACGGCGAGCGGGCGGCAGGGGACGGCGCTTCGTGCCGTCGTCATGACGATGGGCGCGCTGCACGCCGGGCACGCCGCGCTCGTTCGCGCCGCCCGTGAACGGGTCGGCCCACAAGGGCAGGTGGTCGTCACGGTCTTCGTCAACCCGCTCCAGTTCGGGCCCACGGAGGACTTCGACCGCTATCCGCGCACGCTCGACGCCGATCTCGTCGTGGCCCAAGAGGCGGGCGCGGACGTGGTGTTCGCACCGTCGGTCGCGGAGGTCTACCCGGAGACCGCCGAGCACGGTAGCGGAGGTTCGGGGACCACCTCCGTCGGCTCTCAAGTCCGCATCGCCGCCGGGCCGATGGGCGAGCGCTTCGAAGGGGCGCACAGACCGGGCCACTTCGACGGCGTGCTCACGGTCGTGGCGAAGCTGCTGCACCTCACGGCACCCGACATCGCGCTGTACGGCCAGAAAGACGCACAGCAACTCGCCCTGATACGGCGCATGGTGACGGACCTCAACTTCCCGGTGGAGGTCGTCGCCGTGCCCACGGTCCGCGAGGCGGACGGCATGGCGCTCTCCAGCCGCAACGGCTATCTCTCGGCGGAGGAACGCGCGACCGGACTCGCCCTGTCCAGGGCGCTGTTCGCAGCACGGGACACACTGCCGGACGGCGGCGCACACGCCGCGCTCGCAGCGGCCCGCAAGGTCCTCGACGAGGCCGCCCTCGCCGAACCGCCCCTGCACGTCGACTACTTGGCGCTGATCGACCCCTCCGACTTCACGGAGATCACCGACCTCGGACGGGCCGGCCGGCCGGGCGGGCCTGACCGGCCCTCAGAAGAGACGGGCGAGGCGGCCGTGCTCGCGGTCGCCGGACGAGTCGGCGGCACCCGGCTCATCGACAACGTCCGCCTCCCGCTGGGAGCGGCCCGATGACGGCCGGTCAGGCGCCCCTGCGCGCCCCCGCCCCCGGCTGGCGCATCGACGCCGACGTCGTGGTCGTCGGCTCCGGAGTCGCAGGGCTCACCGCCGCGCTCCGCTGCCACGCCGCGGGCCTGGCCACCGTGGTGGTCACCAAGGCAAGCCTGGACGACGGCTCCACCCGCTGGGCACAGGGCGGCATAGCCGCGGCGCTCGGCGACGGCGACAGCCCGGACCAGCATCTCGACGACACCCTCGTCGCCGGTGCGGGCCTGTGCGACGAGGAGGCCGTACGCACCCTGGTGACCGAAGGTCCCGCCGCCGTACGAAGGCTCATCGGGACCGGAGCCCGCTTCGACACCGACCCCGCCACCGGTGAGATAGAGCTGACCCGCGAGGGCGGCCACCACCGTCGCCGCATCGCGCACGCGGGCGGCGACGCCACCGGCGCGGAGATCTCCCGCGCGCTGCTCGACGCCGTACGCGAACTACGAACGGGGCGCCGGGCGGACCGGGCGGACCAGGCGGACCAGGCGGAGGACCATGGCGCGCACGGCGGTCCGTATGGCAAGGGCGGCTCTGCCCCGGCGGTCCGCGGGGGCCTCCGTACCGTCGAGAACGCGCTCGTACTCGACCTGCTCAAGACGGACGACGGAGCGGCCGCGGGCGTCACGCTGCATGTCATGGGCGAGGGCCAGCACGACGGAGTCGGAGCGGTACACGCACCGGCCGTGGTGCTCGCGACCGGCGGCATGGGCCAGATCTTCTCCGCGACCACCAACCCGCCCGTCTCCACCGGGGACGGCGTGGCCCTGGCGCTGCGCGCGGGCGCGGAGGTCAGCGATCTGGAGTTCGTGCAGTTCCATCCGACGGCGCTGTATCTCGGCGCGGACGCGGAGGGCCAGCAGCCGCTGATCTCGGAGGCGGTACGCGGCGAGGGCGCACACCTCGTCGACGCCGACGGCGTGCGTTTCATGGTGGGCCGGCACGAACTGGCCGAACTGGCACCGCGCGACATCGTCGCCAAGGCGATCATGCGGCGGGCCGCCGAGCGTGGCGCCCAGCCGGGCACCGAGCACATGTTCCTCGACGCCCGCCACTTCGGCGCCGCGATGTGGGAGTCCCGCTTCCCCACGATCCTCGACGCCTGCCGCAGCCACGGCATCGACCCCGTCACCGAACCGATCCCGGTGGCGCCTGCCGCGCACTACGCCAGCGGCGGTGTACGCACCGACCTCCACGGCCGTACGACCGTGCCCGGCCTCTACGCCTGCGGCGAGGTCGCGTGCACCGGCGTGCACGGCGCGAACAGGCTCGCCTCCAACAGCCTGCTGGAGGGCCTGGTCTTCGCCGAGCGCATCGCGGAGGCGGTGGCGCATCAGGCGGATGTACGGCAAGCCGAGGCGCACGCGGGGGCGAAGCGGGACCCGGACCGCCCTGCGGCCGAGACGTACGCCGGCGGGCCCGCCGACGGGCCCGCCGACGCCGGCAGTGCACAGCCGCAGGCGCCCGTCACCCCGCTGCTGCTGCCCCCGAGGCCCGGCCCGTCATCCAGCGCATCATGACGAGCGGCGCCGGAGTCCTGCGGTCGGCAGCCAGCCTCGCGGAGGCAGCGGCCCGCCTCGACTCGCTTCCCGCCGACACGGCGCACAAGCCCGCCGACCCCGGCGTGGAGACCTGGGAGACCGCCAACCTCCATCTCGTCGCCCGCGTGCTGGTCGCCGCCGCGCTACGACGTGAGGAGACCCGCGGCTGCCACTGGCGCGAGGACCACCCGCACCGTGACGACGCCTCATGGCGCCGCCACCTCGTCGTCGGCGTGCGCGGCACAGGCCGTAATCTCGACACCCGCAAAACCCACGACTCGTCCGAACTCGCCCCGCCCGACGCCTCCGAACCCGTCCCGACGAACGTCCTCGACATCCGTACGACCCCGACGACCGCCTTCCCGCCGACGACGGCACCGCACCCGGAGCCCCACGCGGGCCCGTACCGTCCCCGGGCTTCAGCGGCCCCGCCACCACACACCCCTACGGAGAAGCCGTGACCAGCCCCTTCCCGGACTCCCCGGAGGAGCGACGCCCTCTGCCCGTCGACGTGCCCCTGCTCCAGATCGGCGGCCCCGGCTCGTCCGCGACGCCGTCCTACGGCGGCGGCTGCGGCGACTCCTGCGGCTGCGGCGGAGGAGCCGGGAGCGACGCGGACGCATGGGACCTGGACCCGCTGGACTGCGGCCTCGACGCGGACCTCGCACGGCTGCTGGCGGACGCGGGCCTCGACCCCGTACAGGTCGAGGACATCGCGCACCTGGCCGTCGAGGAGGACCTCGACCACGGCGTCGACGTCACCACCGTCGCCACGATCGCCGAAGACGCCGTATCCACGGGGGACTTCACGGCCCGCGAGGACGGGACGGTCGCCGGGCTGCACATCGCCGAGGCGGTGCTGTCGGTGGTCTGCACGGACGAGTTCGAGGTGGAGCGCCACGTCGAGGACGGCGAGCGCGTCGTGGCCGGGCAGCGGCTGCTGACGGTACGCACCCGCACCCGCGATCTCCTCACCGCCGAGCGCAGCGCCCTCAACCTGCTGTGCCGCCTCTCCGGCATCGCGACCCTCACCCGCCGCTGGGCTGACGAGCTGACCCGGGCCGCGACCGCCGCGGACGCCGGCACCCATGCCGAGACACGCGTACGCGACACCCGAAAGACGACGCCGGGCCTGCGTGCCCTGGAGAAGTACGCGGTGCGCTGCGGCGGCGGCACCAACCACCGCTTCTCGCTGTCCGACGCCGCGCTCATCAAGGACAACCACGTGGTGGCGGCGGGCGGCGTCGCGGAGGCGTTCAGACTCGTGAGAGCGGAGTTCCCCGACGTGCCGATCGAGGTGGAGGTCGACCGCCTCGACCAGATCGAGCCGGTCCTCGCCGAGGGTGCCGACCTGATCCTGCTCGACAACTTCACGCCCGACGAGACCGCGGCGGCCGTGGTGCTGGTCGCGGGCCGAGCCCAGCTCGAATCCTCGGGCCGGCTCAGCCTCGACAACGCCGCTCAGTACGCGGCCACCGGCGTCGACTTCCTGGCCGTAGGGGCGCTGACCCACTCCTCGCCGATCCTCGACATCGGCCTCGACCTGCGCGACACGGACGCGGGCGCGGCCGGGACCGGCGAGGACCATGACGTACACGAGGGGCCGGAGGGGCCCGAGGGTCGCGAAGAGGTGGACGACTGATGCTGCTGACCATCGACGTCGGAAACACCCACACCGTCCTCGGCCTCTTCGACGGCGACGACATCGTCGAGCACTGGCGCATCTCCACCGACCCCCGCCGCACGGCCGACGAACTCGCCGTGCTCCTACAGGGCCTGATGGGGATGCACCCGCTCCTCGGCGAGGAGCTCGGCGACAACGTCGAGGGCATCGCCATCTGCTCGACCGTGCCCTCGGTGCTGCACGAGCTGCGCGAGGTCACCCGCCGCTACTACGGCGACATCCCCGCCGTGCTCGTCGAGCCGGGCGTGAAGACGGGCGTGCCGATCCTCATGGACAACCCGAAGGAGGTCGGCGCCGACCGCATCATCAACGCCCTCGCCGCGGTCGAGCTGTACGGCGGCCCCTGCGTCGTCGTCGACTTCGGCACGGCCACCACCTTCGACGCGGTCTCGGCACGCGGCGAGTACGTCGGCGGCGTCATCGCCCCCGGCATCGAGATCTCCGTCGACGCCCTCGGCGTGCGCGGCGCTCAGCTACGCAAGATCGAACTGGCCCGCCCGCGCAGCGTCATCGGCAAGAACACCGTCGAGGCCATGCAGTCCGGCATCCTCTACGGCTTCGCGGGCCAGGTCGACGGCGTAGTGGACCGCATCGCACGCGAACTCACCGACGACCCGGACGATGTGACGGTCATCGCCACCGGCGGCCTGGCCCCGATGGTGCTGGGCGAGGCCACCGCCATCGACGAGCACGAGCCGTGGCTGACCCTGATCGGTCTGCGTCTGGTCTACGAGCGCAACGTGAGCCGCACATAGGGGCTGCCACGCACGGCAGGCCCCGGGCGTCCCGTGGCGGTCGTCTCCGGGGTGCGCACCGCCGCCCCGGGGCATGCGGCCGCTCCGCGGTCCCGGGCCCGTGAGAGTGGGCCTCAGCGCCCCTGCCGTAGGCTTGTGGCCCTGTCCGAAGGAGGCGCGAAAGGCATGGAGTACATCGCGGCACTGACCCCGCCCGTCGTGATGGCGGTGGCATTCACCGCTCTCATCGTCACGATCGTGAAGAGCCAGGGCGGCGCGAACAAGGCCAAGGAAGACGCCGCCGTGGACGCCGCCATCGCACGCGCGGAGAGCGTCCGGCAGAAGAAAGAGAGCTGATCCGGGCTCTCCCCTGCGGTATTCGGGACATCTCCGTCTATTATTCACGGCGTGCCTCGGCCATTGGGAGAGTTGGAAGACACCGTCATGACGCGGGTATGGCGGTGGAACCGTCCGGTCACGGTGCGGGAAGTCCTGGAGGATCTGCGGGACGACCGCTCCATCGCCTACACGACGGTCATGACCGTAATGGACAACCTCCATCAGAAGGGCTGGCTGCGCAGACGCCAAGAAGGCCGTGCCTATCGATATGAGCCGGTCTCCACACGTGCCGCGTACTCCGCCGCACTGATGAACGAAGCCTGGGCGTCGAGTGACAACGCGGCAGCGGCTCTCGTGGAGTTCTTCGGCCGTATGACTCCGGAACAGCTCGACGCCGTACGGGACGCGTTGCGAGTCGTGCAGTTGAACGATGTGCACGTCGATGTCCCGGAGAGAGCGCCGCGCGAGAGTCACTAGGCGCACGAGAACCCAGCAGAACCACCGCTCGGAAGCAGCGCTCGGAAGCGCCGCTCAGAACCGGTGAGCAGAACAGCTTCGGATCTCGTAGGCGAACGCCTGCCGGAAGGCGGCCGTGAAGGGCGGGGACCCGGAGAGCAGTGCCTTGGGCAAGGGCGATAGCGTCCGCTCATGGCGTCAGCATCCCCTTCCGTATCAGAAGTCACCGTTCGCCGAGCACGGACGGCAGATGTGCGCGCTGTGCGACGCCTCATCGATGTCTACTCGCGAGACCGCATCCTGCTCGACAAAGCCACGGTCACCCTTTACGAGGACATTCAGGAGTTCTGGGTCGCGGAACGGGATCACGACGCGGAGGTGGTCGCATGCGGCGCTCTCCACGTGATGTGGGAGGACCTGGCCGAGGTCAGGACACTCGCCGTCGACCCGGCACTCAAGGGCACCGGAGTGGGTCATCTCCTGCTGGAGAAGCTCCTGAACACCGCGCGCTGGCTGGGTGTGCGGCGCATTTTCTGTCTCACCTTCGAAGTGGACTTCTTCTCCGGCCACGGCTTCACGGAGATCGGGGAGACACCGGTCGACGGCGATGTCTACAGCGAACTGCTGCGTTCCTTTGACGAGGGTGTGGCCGAGTTCCTGGGTCTCGAACGGGTGAAGCCGAACACCTTGGGCAACAGCCGCATGCTTCTGCATCTCTGAGTGACGGCACGGTGACCGCCCGAACCACTCGCCCGAGCGATGCGGGAGCCGCTTTGTCCGAAAGATCCCGCCAATCCCGCCGGGGGACCGGACAAACTCAACCGAGGGTTTGTGTTTCTCACCGAAAAGCGGTTTGCTTTCTTCGTCAGTATCAGTAATCGAGTTATCGATGACGAATGGGAGTATGCGGTGGCACAGAAGGTTCAGGTTCTTCTGGTCGACGACCTCGAGGGCGGCGAGGCCGACGAGACAGTGACGTTCGCACTGGACGGGAAGACCTACGAGATCGACCTCTCCACCTCTAATGCGGACAAGCTCCGTACGGTCCTCGAACCGTATGTGAAGGGCGGGCGCCGCACCGGCGGCCGTTCGGCACGCGGAAAGGGCCGTGCCTCCGGCGGCGGCAGCAGCCAGGACACCGCGAAGATCCGTGCTTGGGCCAAGGAACAGGGTTACGAGGTCAACGACCGCGGCCGCGTTCCGGCCAATATCCGCGAGGCGTACGAGAAGGCCAACGGCTGATTGCGGGACTTGAGTGCGGTGCTTCGCCGCAGCGCCCGGCGGCATTCCGCCGCGAAGGCGCCGACGAACCGCACGAGACCGACGCGATCCACCTCACGTCCCGGCTCGGGAGGCCGCGCGCCTTCGGCGGCCTCCCGAGGGTCGTGACCGATACGGCCCTCGGGGATCGATCCGGTATCGCCCTCGGGCGTCGGTCCGGTACGGCACTTCGGCGGCGTTCCCTGCTGTCCCGGCCGCCGGTGATCATGTGCGCCGCTCCCCCTTTTTTTGCGAGCAGCCTTTTGCGAGCAGCACGAAGCTTCCGCTCCGCCCGTGGTGGGTCAGGCCCCGTACGGAAGCCGGAGCGACCCGGTCCGCGGACGTCCTGAGCGGGCCCGGCAGCCTGCATCCGCGCTCCGGCCGAGCGCTTCCGCCCGTAGCGCGTCCCGGAACCCCTAACGCGGCTTGAGAGTTGAGCGTCGGGCTCCGGAGCCCGGACCGGCCGCACCCCGGGCCGGCCGACGAACCTCCGCCGTCACGCACCGTCGACCCCCGCTAGACTCTCCCGCTGCTGTGTGTGTCCGTGCGTACGCGGAAAGTGACCGGCGCAAGAACCACGAGGTGCAAGGCTGTTCGCCCTGAGCGGATGCCTTCAGCCGACTCCGACAAGCACGGCATGGAGTGTCAGTGCGAGCGGGTAAGAAGGTTCCAGGTCGGTCCTGCCTGCTTCTTCAGGCCGGACAGCAGCGCAAAGGCAGCAGCACGAGGACCTGGCGGCACGGGGGTGTGAGGGGCTATGCGGACGAGCCGGGAGCGTTTCGGCCAAGAGCCGTTCGCCGTGGGCGTAGTGAATCACGGCGGATACGCCTGGCCTGCGGGAACATCGTCTCGCACCATCGGGTTGGAACTGTTGTCGACTGTTCGGGGAAGGAGGCCCGACTGTGCTTCCCAAGGGAGCGTGGCCGGTCGTCGGCGCAGCCGGGCCGGAGTCGGCAGATGGAATGAGCGGTCCCCGCTTGCGGGACTAAGCTGCGGAAGGACAGAGAGGGGAGCGTCCCCTTACTGCCTGACCGCTCTGAGGAGCGATTAACGATGTTCGAGAGGTTCACCGACCGCGCGCGGCGGGTTGTCGTCCTGGCTCAGGAAGAAGCCCGGATGCTCAACCACAACTACATCGGCACCGAGCACATCCTCCTGGGCCTGATCCACGAGGGTGAGGGTGTCGCCGCTAAGGCACTGGAGAGCCTCGGGATTTCGCTCGAGGCGGTCCGTCAGCAGGTGGAGGAGATCATCGGCCAGGGCCAGCAGGCCCCCTCCGGCCACATCCCCTTCACGCCCCGTGCGAAGAAGGTCCTGGAGCTGTCGCTCCGCGAGGCCCTTCAGCTCGGCCACAACTACATCGGTACGGAGCACATCCTGCTCGGCCTGATCCGCGAGGGCGAGGGCGTCGCAGCCCAGGTCCTCGTGAAGCTGGGCGCCGATCTGAACCGGGTGCGGCAGCAGGTCATCCAGCTGCTCTCCGGCTACTCCGGCGGCAAGGAGGCGGCGACGGCCGGCGGCCCCGCCGAGGGCACGCCCTCGACCTCCCTCGTCCTGGACCAGTTCGGCCGCAACCTCACGCAGGCCGCCCGCGAATCCAAGCTCGACCCGGTCATCGGGCGCGAGAAGGAGATCGAGCGGGTCATGCAGGTGCTCTCGCGCCGTACGAAGAACAACCCGGTGCTCATCGGCGAGCCCGGCGTCGGCAAGACCGCGGTCGTCGAGGGCCTGGCCCAGGCGATCGTCAAGGGCGAGGTGCCCGAGACCCTGAAGGACAAGCACCTCTACACCCTCGACCTGGGCGCGCTGGTCGCCGGCTCCCGCTACCGCGGTGACTTCGAGGAGCGCCTGAAGAAGGTGCTCAAGGAGATCCGCACCCGCGGCGACATCATCCTGTTCATCGACGAGCTGCACACGCTGGTCGGTGCGGGCGCCGCCGAGGGCGCGATCGACGCCGCGAGCATCCTCAAGCCGATGCTGGCCCGCGGTGAACTCCAGACCATCGGCGCCACGACGCTCGACGAGTACCGCAAGCACCTGGAGAAGGACGCGGCCCTCGAGCGCCGCTTCCAGCCGATCCAGGTCGCCGAGCCGTCGCTGCCGCACACCATCGAGATCCTCAAGGGCCTGCGCGACCGGTACGAGGCGCACCACCGCGTCTCGATCACCGACGCCGCCCTGGTCGGCGCGGCCACGCTCGCCGACCGCTACATCTCCGACCGCTTCCTCCCGGACAAGGCGATCGATCTGATCGACGAGGCCGGTTCCCGTATGCGGATCCGCAGGATGACCGCGCCGCCGGACCTGCGCGAGTTCGACGAGAAGATCGCGAACGTCCGCCGGGACAAGGAGTCGGCGATCGACTCGCAGGACTTCGAGAAGGCCGCCTCGCTCCGTGACACGGAGAAGCAGCTCCTGGCGCAGAAGGCCAAGCGGGAGAAGGAGTGGAAGGCAGGCGACATGGACGTCGTCGCCGAGGTCGACGAGGAGCTGATCGCGGAGGTCCTGGCCACGGCCACGGGCATCCCGGTCTTCAAGCTCACCGAGGAGGAGTCCTCGCGACTGCTGCGCATGGAGGACGAGCTGCACAAGCGCGTCATCGGGCAGGAGGACGCCATCAAGGCGCTCTCCCAGGCGATCCGGCGTACGCGCGCCGGGCTGAAGGACCCGAAGCGCCCCGGTGGTTCGTTCATCTTCGCGGGCCCGTCCGGCGTCGGTAAGACGGAGCTGTCCAAGACGCTCGCCGAGTTCCTCTTCGGCGACGAGGAGGCGCTGATCTCCCTCGACATGTCGGAGTTCAGCGAGAAGCACACCGTCTCCCGGCTGTTCGGCTCGCCTCCCGGATACGTGGGTTACGAGGAGGGCGGCCAGCTCACGGAGAAGGTGCGGCGCAAGCCGTTCTCCGTCGTCCTCTTCGACGAGGTGGAGAAGGCGCACGCCGACATCTTCAACTCGCTGCTCCAGATCCTGGAGGACGGTCGCCTGACCGACTCCCAGGGCAGGGTCGTCGACTTCAAGAACACGGTCATCATCATGACGACCA
Organism: Streptomyces marispadix; assembly: GCF_022524345.1. NCBI lineage: Bacteria > Bacillati > Actinomycetota > Actinomycetes > Kitasatosporales > Streptomycetaceae > Streptomyces > Streptomyces marispadix. The sequence continues at coordinate 3,843,867 of NZ_JAKWJU010000002.1, forward strand.
ACCTCGGCACCCGGGACATCTCCAAGGGGTTCAACCTGGGCTTCGCCGGACAGGGCGACGTCAGCGCCGGATACGACCGGATGAAGGCCAAGGTCAACGACGAGCTGAAGCAGCACTTCCGTCCGGAGTTCCTCAACCGTGTCGACGACACGGTGGTCTTCCACCAGCTCACTCAGGACGACATCATCCGGATCGTCGACCTGATGCTGGCGATGGTGGACGAGCGGCTCAAGGACCGCGACATGGGCCTGGAGCTGAGCACGGACGCCAAGGAGCTGCTCGCCAAGCGGGGTTACGACCCGGTGATGGGCGCCCGGCCGCTGCGCCGGACGATCCAGCGGGAGATCGAGGACCAGCTCTCCGAGAAGATCCTCTTCGGTGATCTGCGTCCCGGTCACATCGTGGTCGTGGACACCGAGGGCGAGACCGACGAGGAGAAGAAGTTCACCTTCCGCGGTGAGGAGAAGGCGGCACTGCCGGACGCACCTCCGGTGGAGTCCGCTGCGGGCGGCGGCCCGAACCTCTCCAAGGAGGCGTGAGCTTGGACTGAGGCCGGGCTCCGGCCCGGCCGGTCCTCGGCGACGGATCTGCGCGCCGTGGCGGCACTGCCGCCACGGCGCGCAGGCGTTTGCTGGGAGGTCGCTGACTGCGAGGGCGGCGCCCGCGATGTCGTCACCCGGCAAGCCCCGCCGGCGCCCGTAGCCGCCGGGTCCGCGTCATCTGCCGGTGACGATGATCCGTACGCCGTCGGGCACGTCGCTCACCGGCGGGAGACGCCGGTCCACCCGCAGGGACATCAGATGAGGGAAGGCGCTCAGCCACCCCATGCGCATGCCCGCTTCGAGATCGCACGAGAGCCACAGATGAGTGAGCCCGTCGGGCACCAGGCCGTCGACCAGCTCACCCGGTGTGAAGGGGCCGCCGATCTGCACCTGCGGACGTCCGCCGAGCTTGCGTAGCGCGGCCAGCTCCTGGCGGTCCCGTACGGGCAGGAAGAGCCCTTCCGGATTGAGGTGCCGGATGACTTCCTCCGCGTAGCGCTCGGTCTCGAAGTTCCGCCAGCCGCGGGCGAGTTCGGTGCGTACCTTCAGCGACTTCCGGTCACGTAGCCCGGCCAGATAGTCCACCGCGGCGTCGTCGTCGATGCGGGTCACCGTGAGCGCCAGACGGTACGCCTGCTCGTCCGAGACGGTCGCCGGGTCGGGGAGCATCTCCAGGACGATCGGACCCACGAAGCCGAGCCTGAGCGCGGAGTCGTCGTCGCTGGGCGAGACCAGGTTCCGGGTCTCGCGGCGTACGCGGGCATAGGTCTCCGGGTCGACCTCCGTGACGTGCTCCAGACAGGCGGCGGCCATCAGCCGCCGGCGCTGGCGCTTCATGCCGAGCGCACCGGGAGCCAGCAGACCTTGCAGCAGCATGGCGCACTCGGCGGGGCGGGCGTGGGCGACGGCCATGCGGATGACCTCTTCCCACTCCGGCTCATGGGCGTGGTCCAGCAGCAGATCGAGGTCGCCCTGTTCGACGATCTCCTTCGCCGCGAGGTAGTCCTGCACCGTGCGGTGTACGAACTCCACCGATCTGCCGGGCTGTTCGCGCAGCACCCCCGTACGCAGCAGCAGATGGTCGAGGATCTGCTCGGGGCATACGTCCTGCAATGCGACGGCGGGGATCGCGGTGGCGTACCTCTCGACCTCGCGCAGCGCGGTCCGGTGGTCGAGCACGGCGTGCCCGCCGACGAGCATTCGATGGGCGAGCTTGCGCAACAGCCGTTCGCGGGGGGCGCGTTCGAGCTCGACGGGGTCCGCGTGCACGACCTGGCGTTCCGGGTCGCGGCGTTGCAGAAGCATCGCCATGGCGGCCTCGTACAGCTCCTTGCGGCCCTGGGGGAGGAAGCCCGCCCGGTCGACGTTGAGTGCGCAGATGAGGCCGCACATCAGGGGGTTGGTGGCGAGGACGCGCAGTTCGCGGTGGAGGGGGATGGACCGCAGCAGCATGTCCCTGTAGCGGTCGAGCTGTGCGTCGGCGTCGTCGGACCTGTCCATACGGGCGGCCGTGTGCCAGGCGGTGATGAAGGCCGCGACCTGGTCGCGGTTCATGGGGGCGAGGGTGAGTTCGGTGAAGCCGTCCTCGGCCAGCCAGTTGGGCTCCACGGCGGTGGGTCGGGAGGTGACGAGGCAGAGACTGCCGGGGTGTTCGCGCAGCAGGGGGCGCAACTGCTCGTGCAGCGCCCGCCGTTGGGGTTCGGGCACCTCGTCGATGCCGTCGATGAGGAGCAGTGCGCGCCCGGCGGCGAGTACGCGGGCGACCCAGCCTTCGGGCGCCTCGTCGGCGAGTTCGTGGCCCGCGACGGAGAGGAAGTCGCCGGGGGCGGGAAAGCCCTCCTCGGCGAACCGCCGTACGGGCAGCACGAACGGGATGCGGCTGCGCAGCCCTTGCAGCTCCTCCGGGAGGGCGGCGCCTGCCGTGGAGACGGCCAGCCACTGTATGACCGTGGTCTTGCCGGAGCCTGCCACTCCGCGCAGCAGTACCCGTTCGTGCCTGGCCAGTGCCTTCTCCGCGGTCATCACCGGGTCCACGGAGGCGGCCCCGGGCTCGGTGTCGCCGCCTTCCTCGTCCGGTGCGCTCGACGAGGTCGCCGAGGGTGTTGCGGGGGCCGAGAGCGCCGAGGTCGCCGAGGGCGTGGCGGGCGCCGCCGCGAGGGGGCTGAACTCCGCGGACAGGCTCAGATATGTGGCCTCCAGCGGCCAGTCGGCGGGCGTCGCGGGATTGTCGAGGTCTATGCCGCAGATGGTGATGCGGTCGTACTGCTCGATGACGTGCCGCAGATAGCGTTCCTCGAATTCGACGTCCTCGGCCGAGCGCGGGTCGCGGCTGGTGCTCGTGGCCTCCGCGTCGTTGAGTTCGACGAGTTCGCCGATGTGGTGGGCCTGTTCGGGGAGTTGCCCGGCGAGGCCGGGGGAGCGCTCCAGCAGCAGCCGGAGGAAGTGCAGGCATACGGCGGCCAGCAGCTCGTCGTAGAACCGGGCGGCCTCGGGGGAGAGTTCGCGGTCGGCTCCCGGCACGGCGGAGTGGAGGAGCTGTGCAAACGCGGGCGGCCCGAGCCGTACGGCCTCGGCGTCGGTGGTGTCGAGTTCGCCGGCGGCCCACAGCGTACGGGCGAGGACGCCGGCCGTGCCCGACTCCTCGGCGGCGGACAGCCGGTGCCCGGTGGCCCGCAGCCCGAGGTGGACCAACTCCGCGGCCGTCTCGAACAGTTCGTCCCATCCGAGGGCCGGGTCCTCACCGCGGAAGGCCAGCAGATGCGCCATGAGCCGCCCCGAGCCGGACGACGGTGCGTCGGCGGCGGCCGAGGCGGGCACGAAGAGCGGGCCGATGAGCGGTTCGACGACGGCGGACGTGAGACGTACGACGGGTTCGGCGGGCTGTTCCATGGAGACGGGACTCCCGGCAGGGTGTTGGCATGTGGACGGGTGGGGGGGGGCCGCCGCATGACAGAGCGTCAATGTGCGTCAGGTCACTACGAGTTCAGCCTATTCGGCGGAAGCGGCGCTCGGCCACGGGGTGGACGACGGGCTCACGGGCGCGGACGGGGGCGCACGGTGACGGACACGGATTCGCCGAAGGTGCGCTGGGCGGACTCCCGTACGTCGGGCGTCGGTTGACGCAGGTGCAGGTTGCGCAGACCGTGCAGCCGGGTCAGCGGTGTCAGATCGGTGCCGTACCAGGGGTTCAGAAGGGTGATCGACTCGGTCTCCGGGAAGTGCTCGGGGATCAGGCGAAGCCACGGCGCGGTCTCGTATACGCAGAGGAGGATGATGCTGCGCACTGTGGGCAATGCCGGTCCACCGTCGAGGAGTTCGAGCATGCGGGAGTCGACCATCAGGTCCGACAGCCGGGGTAGTTCCGCGATCTCGGCCCAGTCGTTCGGGACCGAGGACAGGTCGACGATGTCGAGTTCGGTGAGGCCAGTGAACCGGGAGAGGCCAGCCAGCTCGCAGTCGGTGTTCTCCAGGGACAGCGATTCCAGCGACTCCAGAACCGGCAGCTCGTCGATGCGGAGCAAAGCGGGCTCCTGCAACAAGAGCTTCCGCAGGCTGGGCATCGACGGCAGGATCTGCGTCTCGTACATGTGAAGGGTGAGGGTGTGCAGCGGCACGTCCGCGAGGCGAGTGAGGTCCGGCACCTCCGGCGCGGCCAGTGTGAGTTCGGAAAGACGGCGAAACCGTGGGAGGAAGTCAAGGTCTCGGACCGACCTGTTCCCTGCGAGCCACAGTTCGGTGATCGCATCCTCCGGGAGCGCCTCGGAGATCTCCTCGGCCGTGAAGTCGCCGTGCAGGTACACCCGTGGCGGCGGCCCCATCCGGGAAAGCAGGCCCAGCTCTTCCTTCGAACGGACCGTGATCGGAACGTCTTCCCGGCTCAGTAGCGGCGCGATGATCTCCCTCCCGTACGCCTCCGTGTCGAACCGGTCCCAGTGGCTTGCCAGTTGGCTCAGCACGCCCGGCCGGGAGTCGTCGCGGAACTCGGCGAGCCGCGCCAGCGCCGCGTCCGAGCCGAACTGCGCAATGGCGTGGGCAACGGCCTCCGCCTCGTCGTCCTCCAGCATCTCCGGGCCGGGCAGCAGCTCAAGCGCCACCGGTCCCACTCCCGCGAGCGCCTTCGCCTCGTCGAAGCTGCGCGGTGGGAACATCGCCGCCGCCCGGAGCTCGACCTCCTCCCGTACCCGCGGGTCCAGGTTCGTGGCGTGTTCCAGGCAGGCTGTGGCCAGCAGATACAGCCTGATGCGCGGCTCCGGCTCCGCGTCGCCGCGCTCGATCAGGGTGCGCAGAATGCGCGCCCGCTCGTCGGGCCGGGCGTGGGCGACGGCCATCCGTACGACGTCGTCCCATTGGTCCTCGTGCGCGTGCCGTGCCAGCAGGTCGAAGTCCCGCTCCTGCACCAACTCCCGTGCGGCCAGATAGTCCTGGAAGGTGCGGTGTACGAAGTCGACGGCGCCGTCGACCGGTTCGCGCAGCAGCCCGGAGCGTACGAGCAGGAAGCGGAGGATGTCCTCGGGGGAGCCCTGTGCCTGTGCGTAGGGCATGGAGGGGAGCACCCGCTCCAGCAGCCCGACCGCGTCCGAACGCTCCATCTCCGCACGCCCGTTGCGGATCAGCCAGTACGCCAGCTTCTGGAGCAGCTCGGTCTGCGACTCGCCGTCGAGGTCGATGCCGCCGGGCGACAGCGAGCCCAAGTGCCGCTCGCGGTCGCGGCGTTCGAGCATCATGCTGAGCGCGGCGTCGTAGAGGGCCTTGCGGCCGCGCGGCAGAAAGCCGCGCCGCTCACGGTGCAGGGCGCAGATGAGGCCGCACATCAGCGGGTTGGTGGCGAGCCTCGCCAAGTCGGGCTTGACGCGCAGCTCTCCGAGCAGTGCCTCCTCCAACTCCCCTTCCACCGCTGCCGCCTTGTGCCAGCGCCGTACGAAGACCGCCACGTCCGCGGGTCGCATCGCCGACAGCGACAACTCCGCGAACTTGTCGCCGCTCAGCCAGTCCTCGCTGACTGCTGAGGGGCGCGAGGTGACCAGAAGCCTGTTGCCCGGGAAGGCGGTGAGCAGGTCGCGAAGCCAGCGGCGGGTGCGTTCGCGGTCGTCCTCGGGTACCTCGTCGATGCCGTCGACGAGGATCAGGCCGCGCTCGGCCGTCAGCACCCGGCTCGCCCAGCCATGGGGCTGGTTACCGGCTAAGGGGCAGCCCACAGCGCCCAAGAAGCCCTCGGGAGCGGGGAGTTCGGCGCCGCCCCGGGCCAGGGTGCGCAGCGGCAGTACGAACGGCACCATGCCCGTGAGCCGGGTCAGCTCGCCGGTGAGGCGGTCCTGCCCGTCGTCCCCGGCCGTCGAGACCGCCAGCCACTGCATCAGCGTGGTCTTGCCCGACCCGGCCACTCCGCGCAGCAGTACGCGCTTGTGCCCGGCGAGGGCCTCGTCCACGCGCCGGGAGACCGGACGCCAGCCGTCGTGTGCGTCGTCGGCACCCGCCCAGGGGCCCGGCGCGGAGCGCTGCGTCACCTCCAGGTTCAAGTAGGCCGTGTCCAGGGGCCATTCGCTGGAGTGCTTCAGGTCGATGCCGTAGATGGTGATGCTGCTGTGCTTCTTCGCGACGTATGCCGCGTAGCGCTTCTCGAACGCCGCGTCCTCGCTCGTACGGGAGGCGAGCCGGGACAGCAACAGGTCGCTGCGGGCGACGAGTTCGGAGAGCTGGCGGCTCTGCTCGACGAGGGTGCGGGCGACGAAGGTGGAGCGCTGGGTGAAGAAGTGCAGGATGTGCAGGCACGCCGAGTCGAGCACGCGCTCGTACAGGGCTTCCGAGGCGCTGCTGAGGGCGGAGGCGGGGGCGGGCCCCGCGTGCCCGGCCGCTTCCAACAGTGCGCGCTTCAGGGCCTGTTCGCCCAGTGCGACGGCCTCTACGTCGTCCATCCGCAGGTCGCCGAGGGCGTGCAGGGTACGTACGAGAGCGTCGGTCACGGCCTCGGACTCGACGGGCTCGGCGTCCGCACCGGTCCCCTCCGCGGCGCGCTTCACCAACTCCCTTACGAGCCTGTGCAGTTCCTTCTCGGACAGGGTGCGCTTCTCGCCTGTGAAGGACAGCAGCGACGAGATCCGTACCGGCTTCTCGGCCAGCCCCGCGCCCGGCCCCTCCTTCACGAACAGCTTCTTCACCAGCGGCATCACGGCACTCGACGCGAGCCGTGCCCCCACCACTCCGGGTTCCATGGTGGTCAGAGTACGGGTCGTCAGCCCCTGGAGGACATGTCGCTTTCACGCACAACTGTCAGATGGCGAGGGAGAGTTGACGTATAGCGCGGTGCCGTCTCCGGCAGGACGAGCGTGTGCAGACGCGGGAAGGCCGACAGCCACTCCTGGCCGCCGTGACCATGACGCGCGTAGCCGTCGCGCAGCCACAGGTGGGTCAGTCTGCCGTGGTCGAGGTGCTCGAGAAGCTGGTCAGGGTGGTATCGGCCGACGATCTGCACGCGCGCACGGCCGCCCATGTCGCGCAGCGCCCGCAGATGGCCGGTGTGGTGAGCGGTGAAGTACAGGTCGGTCTCGTCGAGATGGGCGATGATCTCGCGGGCGTACTCGTCGGTGTCGAACCGGTGCCAGGCCCATACGAGTTGGCGGCGCAGCGCGAGCGACGGATGGCCGCGGAAGCGGGCGAGCACCGGCAGCGCCGCGTCCGTACCCGTGCGGGAGGCGGCGACGACCGCGCACGCCGCCTCCGCGTCGGTGAGCCCCTCGGGGCCGGGCAGCAGCCCGAGCAGCATCGGGCCGCCGATGTCGGCGACATGGCGGGCCGCGGACATGCTCCTGGGCGGGAAGAGCCGTGAGGTCCTGGCCTTGATCTCATGGCGTACGCGTGGATGGAGGTCCGTGGCCTGCTCAAGACAGGCGGCGGCCAGCAGCAGATTCCGCACGCCGGGACCGTCGTAGGCGACTTCGCCGGTCTCCTCGTCTCCGTCCGAACGCGCCGCAGTATTGCGCTGGTTGGGCACCGGCGACGGCCCCTCGGGCACACGCGCCACCAGTCCCCTCAGCAGCCGCGCACGGTCCATGCGGCCGCGCGTAGGCGACCGCCAGCCGGATCACGTCCTCCCAGTGGTCCTTGTGCGCGTTGTCCAGCAGCAGCGGGAAGTCGCCCTCCTCGACCGCGGCCTTGGCACCCAGCGCGTCCTGGAAGGTGCGGTGCACGAAGTCGACGCGCCCCGCGGCCGGTTCGCGCAGCAGGCCCGTGCGGTCCAGCAGGTGCCGTAGCACGCGGCGCGGCCGGGCGTCCCCGGACTCCCCCGCGGCGCTCGCCGGGAGCGCGCGGGCGAGCTGGGCGACGGCGTCCTCCTCGTCCATCTCCGTACGGCCGTTGCGGATCATCCAGTGCGCCAGCCGTTGCAGCAGCGGGATCTGCGCGTCCTTCGTCAGCCGGAGCCCTTCGGGCACCGGCACGTATCGCTCGCGGTCGCGGCTCTCCAGCAGCATCGACAGCGCCGCGTCGTAGAGATCCGTACGGCCGTAAGGAAGGGTCCCGCGACGCTCGCGGTGCAGCGCGCAAAGCAGGCCGCACATCAGGGGGTTGACGGCGAGGCGGCCCAGATCGGGGCTGGTGCGCACGGCCGTGACGAGGTCGTCGGCCAGCCCCGGTTCCGCCTCCGTCGCGCCGTGCCAGCGCCTGATGAACGCCGCCACGTCGTGACGCGACATCGGCGAGAGCGACAGCTCCGTGAAGCCTGCCCCGGCCAGCCAGTTCTCCGGGACCGCCGACGGACGGGACGTCACCAGCCACAGATTGCCCGGGAAGTCGGCGGCCAGCTCACGCAGCCAGCGCCGCGTCTCCTCCCGCCGCTCCGCCGGAATCTCGTCGACCCCGTCGACCAGCAGCAGCGCACGGCCCGCGCTCAGCACCCGGTCCGCCCAGCCGGGCGGCTGCGCACCGGCGAGGCCGCTGTGCACGGCGTGCAGGAAGCGCTCAGGGGAGGGCAGGCCGTCGCGGGCGATGCGGCGCAGCGGCAGCACGAACGGGACGCGGCCCAGCAGATGCGTCATCTGCTCGTCGTAGTTCTGCCGTGCCGCGGTGACGGCCAGCCACTGCATCAGCGTCGTCTTGCCGGAACCGGCGGCTCCGCGCAGCAGCACCCGGTCGGAGCCCGCGAGTACGCGGTCGGCGGGGAGCGGGGCGGCGGCCCTCAGCGGTTCGCGGCGCCCGGCACCGTGGCTGCCCTCTTCCCCGGCGCCGCTTCCGTCACCCTGCGGGTCCTGCGTCGCCTCCAGCGGCACATACGCGACGTCGAGGCGCCACTCGCGGGTGTGGCCCAAGTCGACGCCGTAGATGGTCAGTTCGCCGTGCTTACGTGCCATGTGCTCGGCGTAGCGCTGTTCGAAGCGCATGTCCTCGGAGGAGCGCGCGGGTATGCGCTCCAGGAGCAGATCCGTGGTGCTGATGAGGCGTTCGAGCTGCTGCGTCTGCTCGGCGAGCGTGCGCGGGATGAACGTCGAGCGCCTGCTGAAGAAGTCCAGGATGTGCAGGCACGCCGTGTGCAGCAGCGGCCTGAACTGCGCCTCCGCCTCTGCCGAGAGCGAGCGCGGGCGGGTCAGCAGCCTGGCCAGCCCCTCGGGCCCGAGGCGTACGGCCTGTACGTCGTCCATGTCCAGGTCGCCGAGGCTGTGCAGCGCCACGGCCAGGGCGTCGGCCAGCTCACGACGGGTCTCCTCGCCGGGGCCCTCGTGCGGGCCGGCGGCCTGTGCCGCACGGTCCGTCAGCTCCGCGGCCAGCCAGCGCACGTCCTTCTCGCCGAGGGTTCGCTGCTCGCCCCTGAAGGACACGAGCGACGAGATCCGTACCGGTCTGTCCGTCAGCCCCGCTCCCGGGCCCTCCTGCACGAACAGCTTCCTGACGATCGGTCCGACCGCCGCGGAGGCGATTCGCATGGCGATCGTGACGGGCTCCATGGACGGATCGTAGGGGACGGAAAGGGCGCGGGGCGCGGGAGTTGACGAGCCGTGGGAGTGCCTGTCCGTGCACGCTCACGGCGGTCGCCCTGCACCCGCGGTTACGCGACCCAGGTCACATCCGACGATGCGATCCGCCCGTGACGGCGCCTGCGGAGCGCCGCTCAGGGTGAGGTGCCGCACAGGCCCGTAGGCCACTACGAGCGCGCCTAGGAGCCTCGCGGGACCAAGGTCCCGGCCGCTTTCCGGGCCGTGAGCACCCGGTGCACGGCAGCCGCCGGGGCCCGGTGAAGCCGTCCCCGCCGATGGACGGCCGCATGGGCTCCGCCCGAATACCCCTTAAGAGTGCCTTGGTGTCCGCTCTATCCATACGGGCCCATTTAGTAATAACGCTCTTTGGTATGCCGGATCAGGCGGGTTACCAATGATTTGTCCCCACGAGATCCCACGCCTCGGGGTCAACCCAAGCCATTTCCGGAGGTAGTACCCGTATGTCGAAGACGCCCAAGAACGCGCACAAGCCCCGTGGTCGCACCAGGGTCGCCGTAATAGCGACCGGGCTGGGAGCCTCGGTGCTGCTGGGCGCGGGCTCGGCTGTCGCCGCCCACACGGACGGGCAGGGCGACGTCTTCGCGTCAGGAACCGCTACGCAGCTCGCCGACTCCGCACGCGCTCAGGCACATGAGCAGCACCAGGAGGCCCTGGCGAAGAAGAAGGCCGAGCAGCGCGCCAAGGACCGCAAGGCAGACCGGGGTTCGCGTGCCGCCGACCGCGAGGGCGGCGTGAAGAAGAACGCCAACGCCTGGACGAAGCCCGTCTCCGGCAAGTACGAGCTGAGCGCCGGCTTCGGCAACAGCGGCGGCCGCTGGGCGCACAAGCACTCCGGCCAGGACTTCGCGGTGCCCACGGGCACTCCTGTGAAGGCCGTACACGGCGGCACCGTCGTCAAGGCGGGCCCGAACGGCGCCGGCGACGGCTCCTCGTACGGCAACGCCATCGTGATCAAGCACGAGAACGGCACGTACTCGCAGTACGCGCACCTGTCGAAGCTGAACGTAAAGTCCGGCCAGAAGGTCGAGACCGGCCAGAAGATCGGCCTGTCGGGCTCGACGGGCAACTCGTCCGGTCCGCACCTGCACTTCGAGATCCGCAGCACCCCCGACTACGGATCCGGCAAGGAGCCGATCGAGGTCATGCGCTCGCACGGCGTGAAGGTGTGACGCCCGCGGCAGCGACTCGGCGACGCGTGTGACGGTGTGACCACGGAGCGGGGACCGGGGCCCCGGCGGTCGGACAGGACCGCCGGGGCCCCGCCCGTCTGCCGGGGTCCGTGCCGGCCGCCGGCCCGTCCCCGTAACGCACTGAGGCTCAGTCGTGTCCCTTGTGCGCGGTGGTAAGCATCTCCTGGGCGACTTCGAGCACGGCAAGGCGCTTGTCCTCGGGGTCGGCCTCGATGGTCTGCATGGTGAACATCCCCGCGTGCATCGTGAACAGCGAGGCGGAGCAACGTACTTGATCACTCAGCTCGGCGTCGGGGAGCTGGATGATGTCGAGCAGCTTCATCAGCCGCCCCTTGAAGGACTCGCCGATGCTCAGCTCGCGCATCGTCGCCTGGTTCTCCTGCATGAAGCGGAAGAGCGGGGCGGCGTGCTTCAGCACCTCGCTGTAGCGACGCAGCACCTCCAGCTTCGTCTCCAGGTCGCTGGGCTGCCCGGAGGCCCAGGCGATCAACTCGTCGCAGGGCCCGCCCAGGTCCTCGAACAGGCTGATGACGATGTCTTCTTTGGTCTTGAAGTGGTAGTAGAGCGCGGCCTTGGTGACGCCTAGATGCTCCGCGATCTCCCGTAGCGAGGTCTTCTCGTAACCGCGTGCCGCGAACAGCTCCAGGGCGACCTCCTGGATGCGCTGCCGCGTATTGCCCCTGCTCATGAGCGTCGGCCCCTCGTCCACAGAAAAACTTGCTTGACGCCCGGCTAGCGGCGTCCTACGTTACTCATGTTACTGACTGGCCGGGCGGCAAGTAAGGGAGACGGGGGAGCGAAATGAGCGCGGAAGCAGCGATAGGACCGGAGGAGCCGGGTCGGCCGGGTCCCGCAGGGCCGGGCGGGCCGAGTCTCGCGAAGCCGGACGGGCCGGTGCCCGCGAAGGAGACCGGGCAGTCCGGTACGAACGGGCAGTCCGGCACGGACGACGGCGGGCGCGGCCGCAGCGTACGGATGTCCGTCTTCGCGCTGATGATCGCCGTGATGCTGGCGATGCTCGACAACATGATCGTCGGCACCGCGATGCCCACGATCGTGGGCGAGCTGGGCGGGCTCGACCACCTCTCGTGGGTCGTGACCGCCTACACCCTCACCACGGCCGCGTCCACGCCCCTGTGGGGCAAGACCGGCGACATGTACGGGCGCAAGGGCGCCTTCCTCACATCCATCCTGATCTTCCTCGCCGGCTCGGTCGCCTCGGGCGCGGCACAGACGATGGCTCAGCTCATCGGCTTCCGCGCGCTCCAGGGCCTGGGCGCGGGCGGCCTGATGGTCGGCGCGATGTCCATCATGGGCGAGCTGGTGCCGCCCCGTGAGCGCGGCAAGTACATGGGCATGATGGCCGGAGTGATGTCGTTCGCCATGATCGGCGGACCGCTGGTGGGCGGCACCCTCACCGACCATCTCGGCTGGCGCTGGGCCTTCTACATCAACGTCCCGCTCGGCGGGATCGCGCTCGCCATGGTCGTGACGCTGCTGCACCTGCCCGCCAGGCGCTCGCAGGGCAGCATCGACTACGCCGGTGCGGCGCTGCTCACCACCGCGATCACCTCGGCCGTGCTCGTCACGAGCTGGGGCGGTACGGAGTACGACTGGTCCTCGCCGGTGATCGTCGGCCTCTCCGCCCTGGCCGTCGCCGCGGCAGCGGCGTTCCTGCTGGTGGAGCGCAGGGCCGTGGAGCCCGTACTGCCGCTGGGGGTCTTCCGCAGCCGCAACTTCTCGCTGATGACGGTCATCGGCTTCCTGCTGGGCTTCGTGATGTTCGGCGCGATGACGTTCCTGCCGCTCTACCAGCAGACCGTGCAGGGCGCCTCGGCGACCAACTCCGGGCTGCTGCTTCTGCCGGTGCTGCTGCCGATGATGGTCGTCTCCGTGATCACCGGCCGCGCCACCACTCGTACGGGCAGGTACCGCGCGTACCCGCTGATCGGCGGTGCCCTGATCCCAGCGGGGCTCTTCCTTCTCGCACAGCTCGACGTCGGTACGAGCAGGGTCACCTCGGCGCTCTACATGGTGGTGCTCGGCGCCGGCATGGGCTTCCTGATGCAGCTCACGATGCTGATCGCGCAGAACAGCGTGGAGCTGAAGGACATGGGCGTCGCCTCGTCCACGACCACGCTCTTCCGTACGATCGGCGGCTCCTTCGGCGTCGCCCTGATGGGCACCCTCTTCGCCGACCGCGTGCACGACAGCATGGCCGAGAGCGCGGCTGCGGCCGGAGGCCGCGGAGGCGCCGGTGGCGGCGGCCTGAGCGGTGACGGCGCTCCGGCGCAGCTCGACGCGGCCTCGCTGGAGCGGCTGCCCGCGGCGGTGCGCGAGGCGTACGAGTACGCGGTGGCCGACGGCACGCATGTGGTCTTCACGGTCGCCGCCGCCGCGGCGCTGCTGGGCTTCGTGGCCACCTGGTTCGTCAAGGAGGTACCGCTCAAGGGCGCCGACGGGGCGTCCGAGGAGAGCCCGGAGGAGTCGCCGGACTCCACGGACCCCTCGACGCGGGCGGAGGGCACTGTCAGTCCCGTGTGACAGCCTGCACGTATGAACACGCCGGGTATGGCACGGCTGAGGGCTATGCGCCTCGCCAAGGACGCCATGGACCGCGACTGGTCCGACCCGGACCTCGACCTGGACGCCGTCGCGGCCCATGCCGGTTACTCGCGATATCACTTCGTCCGTGCGTTCAAGGCCACCTACGGGGAGTCGCCGGGCCAGTACCTCAGCCGCCGCCGTATCGAGCGGGCGGAGGAGCTGCTGCGCTCGGCGAACCTGTCGGTCACCGAGATCTGCATGTCGGTGGGCTTCACCAGCCTCGGCACCTTCTCCGCGCGCTTCAAGAAGCAGACGGGCACAAGCCCCAGCGACTACCGCAGGCGTCACGGCCGTCGCGGTGCGGCGATGATCCCCGGCTGCTACGCGATGCTCTTCACCGGCGGCTTCAAGGAGCCGGGTACGGCCGCCCCCGAGCCGCAGAGCGGGGCACGAGGAGTTGAGCGGCGGCCCGGGGATGCCCCGAGCGATGTGGAGCACAGCGGAGAAGACCGCCGCGGGGAAGTGGGCCGCCGAGAGGCCCGCCGCGGGGAAGTGCGCAACAACGGAGAAGCGCCCCGCAAGCCCCTCTGACACGGTGAAACGGAACCCGAGGGCGGGCCCCGGAGCAGCGCGCTCCCGCCACCGGTTCGCTGCCACCTCACCACTGCGAGCAGATCCGGAGTCCACCGTGATCAAGAGTCTGGCCATCGCCACCGTCTGGTCCACCGACCAGGAGCGGGACAAGAAGTTCTTCGTCGAGACCCTCGGCTTCACCGAACGTACGGACATGCACATGGGCGAGATGCGCTGGGTCACCGTCAGCCCGCCCGGCCAGCCGGAGGTGCAGCTCACGCTGATGCGCCCGGACGGACCCGGCCTCGACCCCGAGTCGCGCGAGGCCGTGCTGAAGCTGGTCAACAAGGGCGCGCTGGGCGCGGGCGTCTTCGCCACCGACGACTGCCACGCGACATACGAGGAACTCAAGGCCAAAGGCGTCGAGTTCCTCCAGGAGCCGCAGGAGCGTCCCTACGGAATCGAGGCGCTCTTCCGCGACCCGTCCGGCAACTGGTACTCGCTCACACAGCAGCGCGAGAGCGAGGGGCTGGACCTGAGCAAGCCGTGGAGCGGCTGCGTCGACGGCGAAGAGGAGTAACGGGCCGGGGAAGCGCCGACGGTGTCCGCGGGACGCCCTGACTCGGGGGACGCCCCGCACATGGGACGCCGCCGGTGCCGTGGGGCACCGGCGGCGACGTCCTGCGGAAGCGAGACCCGGGCCGACAACGGCTGACCCGGGCCGGACAACTGCGGACCCGGCCACGGGAGTTCGGGCCCGCTCAAGGAACGGCCAGAGCCCGCCGGGCAACGGCCGGGACCGTCGCGAAACGGCGGTCAGCTCAGCGGCAGCCGGTAGACCCCGCCCGGAAGCGGCTCGACGAGTCCGTCGGCCACAAGCCCGTCGAGTGCCCGCGCCCGCTGCACGGAGTCGTTCCAGACCCGGTCGAGTGCGGCCTGCGGCACCGGCGTCACCGATTCACGCAGCACAGCCAGGAGCTTGCCGCGTACCTGACGGTCCGTACCGGCGTACGTCTGGGTGCGGCGCGGCGGATCGACATGCTCCGGCGCGCCCGCGAGCTGCCATGCGCACAGGTGCCTGACCGGGCACTGGGAGCAGGCAGGTGCGCGTGCGGTGCACACGAGCGCGCCGAGTTCCATGGTGGCCGCCGCCCAGCGGGCCGCCGTCGCCTCGTCCTCGGGGAGCAGGGCGCGGGCGAGCTTGCGCTCGGCGGCGGTGGTGGCGTTCGGCGGGTACTGCCGCCCGGTGACGGCGCGGGCGAAGACGCGGCGGACGTTGGTGTCCAGGACCGCGTGCCGCTGCCCGTAGGCGAAGGACGCCACGGCAGCCGCCGTGTACTCGCCGACGCCTGGCAGCGCCAGAAGCTGTGCGTGCTCACGCGGTACGTCGCCGCCGTGGCGTTCCGCTATGGCGGCGGCCGCTCCGTGCAGCCGGAGCGCCCGGCGGGGGTAGCCGAGGCGGCCCCAGGCGCGCACCGCCTCGCCGGGCGGCTCGGCGGCGAGGCCGGCGGGGCGCGGCCAGCGGCTGAGCCACTGCTCGTACACCGGCAGCACCCGGCTGACCGGCGTCTGCTGAAGCATGAACTCGCTGACCATGACCCCCCAGGCACCCGCCTCTGGGCGGCGCCATGGAAGGTCTCGGGCGTTCGCGTCGAACCAGTCGACGACGGGGGCGTGCAAGGCGCGGGCGGTCTGCTCGACGGAGCCGGAGGTCTCTGCCGACTCGGGTCGGGGCTCGGGCTCGGGAGGCGCGGTCTCGGTGGTCGCAGTCATGGCAGGACCGATCCTGACATGTGGGCAGCCGCGCGAGAAACGCGACGCACAGGCGACGGGAGTGGTCCTCGGACTCTCTGCGAAAGTGCGCCGCTTCCTCTCCGCTTCCCCGGTGTGAGGGCCCGTCGCCTCGCGGATGCCGCGCGGTTGCGGGGGCGGCGTCTTGATCGCCTTACGGGCCCGGCGAGTTGGGGCCCGCGGGTCCGAACTGGGCGGCGGCAGCGGCCAGATGGCGGGTTCCGCATGCCGTGTGCGGACGGGACGGGGCATGTACGCGGGCCGATGAGCGGTGTGTGCGCAGGGATTTCGCGAATTCCATACGGCAGTTCCGCATGTTGGTCATAAAAGTTGCCGCATCGTGCGCCGGGTACCGGGCTGCGGTTCCCACGTCGTCTCGTAAGGTTTCCGCGTGGGATCACTGCGTAATCCGATCGGCCCCCTCCCTTCCTCCATCTACTGGCGCAGAAGGGCAGTTGCTCTTGCCGTCCTGGCGTTGCTGGTTCTGCTGACGGTCTGGGCCCTCGGCCTGGGCGGCGGAGACAGCCGCAACGAGGGCAAGGACGACGGCAAACCCCCCGTCAGCACCATCACCCCGGGCCCCACGGATTCCGGCCCGGCGATCACCGAACACCCGGGCGGACGCGATGAGTCCACGGAGGGCGGCTCGGGCGGCGAAGGCGAGGACGGCGGTTCCGGAGGCGGCACGGGCGGCGGCCAGTCCGGCGGTTCGGGCTGGCAGCCCGGCGGCAGCGGAGCGGCGGGTTCCACCGGGGGCGACAGCGCAGGCGGCGGTTCGGCCTCCGGGGGCGGCGGCTCCGGTGACACGGGCGGTGCCGGGGGCTCCGCCGGTGGCGTGGCGGTGCCGGCGGGTTCCGAACTGCCCGGCTGCGGCGCGGGCGTCACGGTGTCTCTGCGCAGTGTCCACAAGGAGTACGAGGCAGGCGACAAGCCGGAGTTCGAGCTGACCGCGAAGAACAAGCGAGGCACGGCATGCAAGCTCGATCTCGGCCGCACGGCGACGATCGTCACCATAAAGGACGACGCCGGCAAGAAGATCTGGGCCTCAGACGACTGCACACGCGATGAGAAGCCCGCGCTGTACCAGCTCCCCGCGAGCGGCACCACAACCCACACCTTCACCTGGTACCGGGAGCCGAGCGCGCCCGACTGCGGTACGCCCGCGAAGGATTCGGCGGCGCCCGGTGACTACGAGATCGAGGTCGACGTCAAGGGCCTCAAGAAGCTCGACGCCTCCTTCGAACTGAAATAGGGGGCGGGACCGGCGGGGCGCCTTCTCAAGTCTCCGTGCGCGTACGCGCGTTCGCCATGGTGTCCGTGTGCGTACTGGCGGTTTCCGTACCGGCGGGGCTGTCCGTGCGACCCGTACCAGACCTCCGTACGGCCCGTACTAGACGTACCGCTCCAGGATGCTGGACTCCGCGAGACGGGAGAGGCCCTCTCGCACGGAGCGGGCGCGGGCCTCGCCGACGCCGTCGACGGTCTGGAGATCGTCGACGCTCGCAGCGAGCAGCTTCTGAAGGCCGCCGAAGTGCTCGACGAGCCGTTCGATGACCGTGCCCGGCAGCCTCGGCACCTTCGCAAGCAGCCGGTAACCGCGGGGCGAGACGGCCGAGTCCAGCGTCTCAGGGGCGCCGCTGTAGCCCAACGCTCTTGCCACCGTGGGCAGTTCGAGCAGCTCGGAGTGGGTGAGACGGTCCAGCTCGCTGAGGGCCTCGCCGACCGAGCGGGAGCGGCGCCCGCTCGGCTCCGGAACGTAGTCCCTCGCCACCAGCTCACGCTCGGGCTCCACACCCGCGATCAACTCGTCGAGCTGGAGGGAGAGCAGACGCCCGTCCGTGCCCAACTCCACTACATACTCCGCGATCTCCGTGGCGATGCGGCGGACCATCTCCAGCCGCTGCGCCACGGCGGAGACGTCGCGGACCGTCACCAAGTCCTCGATCTCCAGGGCGGAGAGGGTGCCGGCGACCTCGTCCAGCCGGAGCTTGTAGCGCTCCAGGGTGGCGAGGGCCTGGTTGGCGCGGGAGAGGATCGCCGCGGAGTCCTCCAGCACACGGCGCTGACCGTCGACGTAGAGCGCGATCAGCCGCATCGACTGGCTGACCGAGACCACGGGATAGCCGGTCTGGATCGAGATGCGCTGTGCCGTGCGGTGCCGGGTGCCCGTCTCCTCCGTGGGAATCGAGGCGTCCGGCACCAACTGCACGCCCGCTCTCACGATCTTGGTGACGTCGCGGTCGATGATCAGCGCGCCGTCCAGCTTGCACAGCTCGCGCAGCCGCGTCGCGGTGAAGTCGACGTCCAGGATGAAACCGCCGGTGCACAGCGGCTCCACGTTCTTGTCCATGCCGAGGAGGATCAGTCCGCCGGTGTTGCCCCGCAGGACCCGCTCCAGGCCGTCACGCAGGGCCGTACCGGGGGCCACCGCGCTCAGCGTGGCGCGCATCAGGCCCTCGGCACCGGATCCTCCCCCACCGGTCCTGCCGGGAGCTGCTGCCCGGTCATTGGCTGCCACGGCACTCCTTCGGTCGTTCGTGCGTACGGGCGGGACCGGGGCAAAGTCTACCGGCGGCGCGCGCCGCACCCTACTGCGCTGGCGCGGCGGCCCCCTGCTGAAGCCTGCCCGACGTCCGTGAACGCTTGGGCAGCACCGCCAGCGCCTCCCCGACGTCGGCGACCTCGCGCACCCGCATGCCTTCCGGGACACGGCCCGGGTCCGACGGCACCAGCGCATGTGTGAAGCCCAGGCGGGCGGCCTCGGCCAGCCTGCGCTGCACGCCGGTGACGCGCCGCACCTCCCCGGCGAGGCCCACCTCTCCTATCGCCACGAGGTTCTTCGGGAGCGGGGTGTCGCTCGCCGCGCTCGCGAGCGCCAGCGCCACGGCGAGATCCGCGGCGGGCTCGGAGAGCTTCACGCCCCCGACCGTCGCGCTGTAGATGTCCTGCTTGCCGAGCGCGCTGATACGGCCGCGCTGCTCCAGCACCGCCAGCATCATCGAGACGCGGGACGTCTCCAGACCGGACGTCGTGCGCCTCGGCGAGGGGATCTGGCTGTCCACGGTCAGCGCCTGCACCTCGGCGACGAGCGGACGGCGGCCCTCCAGCGTGACCGTCAGACATGTACCGGGGACGGGCTCGGCGCGGCGGGTGAGGAACAGCCCCGACGGGTCGGCGAGCCCGGTGATGCCCTCGTCGTGCAGCTCGAAGCAGCCGACCTCGTCCGTCGTGCCGTACCTGTTCTTCACGCCGCGCACCAGCCGCAGCCGGGCGTGCCGGTCGCCTTCGAAGTGCAGCACCACGTCGACGAGATGTTCCAGCAGCCTGGGCCCGGCGATCGAGCCGTCCTTGGTGACATGGCCGACCAGCAGCGTGGACATGCCCCGCTCCTTGGAGGCGCGGATGAGGGCGGCGGCCACCTCGCGCACCTGCGCCACTCCGCCCGCGGAGCCGTCGAGTTCGGGCGATGCCACCGTCTGCACCGAGTCCATGATCAGCAGACTCGGCTTCACCTCGTCCAGATGTGCCAGTACTGCCGAGAGGTCCGTCTCCGCCGCCAGATAGAGGTGGTCGCCGATGGCGCCGATGCGGTCGGCGCGCAGCCGCACCTGGCCGGCGGACTCCTCGCCCGTGACGTACAGCGTGTGGTGGGCCTCGTCGGACGCCTTGGCCGCGACGTCCAGCAGCAGCGTCGACTTGCCCACGCCGGGCTCGCCCGCGACCAGGATCACCGCCCCGGGCACCAGGCCGCCGCCGAGCACACGGTCCAGCTCGGGAACGCCCGTACTGCGGGCGGCGACCTGAGTGCCGTCGACCTGGCCGATGGGCAGCGCGGACGCCGAGACCCGCCCGGGCGCGGTCGTACGCACGGCGGGCGCACCGCCCACCTCGTCGACGGTGCCCCACGCATGGCACTCGGGGCAGCGGCCGAGCCACTTGGCGGTCTGCCAGCCGCATTCCGAACAGCGGTACGCGGGGCGGTCCTTGGCGGATGTCTTACGAGCAGCCATGGACGTCACCGTAGACGCAGGCACCGACAACCAGGGCTGGAGCGGTGAGTTGCGGAAACGGGACCTGGCTCCGGGCCTGGCTCCGGGACCTGGCTCCGGGGCCTGGATCTGGGGACGCCGGAAGCGCATCTGCGCCCTGCCCTGAACCGGCGTACGGGCCTCCGGGCAGGCGTCGCGCGACCGCGAACTCCCGCCCGGGACAAGGGAGACCGCCGTCAACACCCGGACCGCTCCGGTCACTCACGGGTGAGCGCGGGCCCGGCCGCACGAGGCGCCTCCCGACACCTTTCGTGGGAGATGGTCACCCGTAAGGATTAAACCTGGGCAACTCGGTCCTCAGCCGTAGCCCCGCGCGCCTACCGTCTCCGGGTGATGAGCAGCAGGCGCGACCACCCCACGCACACCACCGGCGCACACCGTGCGCACTCGGTGCGGCGGCCGAAGCAGCACCAGCGTTCCGGTCCGCCCGATGTCCTCGGCAGAGCCGGAGCCTTCCCGGAGGGTGTGGCCAACGGCAGGGCACACGCGGCGGCTTCGGCCGTCGCCGACTCCGCGGCGCGCGCCTCCGACTCCGCGGCGCGCGCCTCCGACTCCGCGGCGCGCGCCTCCGACTCCGCGGCGCGCGCCTCCGACCCCGCGGCGCGCGCCTCCGGCACCGCGTCCGGCGCCGCCTCCTCTGCCGCTTCCACGGCCGGTCCGGGCTCGCGCACGGCAGTGCGTACGGGCCGGTCGCCCGCGGACAAGGAGAAGGCGGGGGGCCGAAGTCGCGGTGGTGAGGCCCCGGTTGAGGCGTCCGGCGACGGCTCGGCCGCGGGCGCCGCGTCCGCGGCTGAGCCCGGCGCGCCCGCCGCCGACCCGCCCGAGTCCTGCACGGTGCGCTACGAGCCCTATCTGGACGGCCTGTTCACCTACTGCCTCTCGGTGATGTGCGAGCACGACGCCGCCATCAGCGCCGTCGCCGAAGCGCTCGTCATCGCCGAGCGGCAGCACGACCGCGACCGCGCCCCCGCACGCTCCGCCCTGCACCGGCCCTGGCTGTACGCGCTCGCCCGCTGGGTCTGCCTGCGCCGTCTCGCCGAGCAGAGCCGCCGCGACGGCAAGCGCGGCACCGTACCCGCGACCGCTCCCCATCTCACGGAGGCCGCACGTACGCAGCGGCGCCGCGACCTCGCCGCCCTCGCCTGGCCGGAGGCCGCGGGCACCACGCCGGAGCAGCGCGAGTCGCTGGAGCTGGCCGTACGCCACGGCCTGCCGGCGCACGAGGTCGCCGCCGTGCTGTCGATGAGCGCCGAGGCCGCGAGCGTGCTGCTGTCGCAGGCCGCGTGCGAGGTCGAGCGCACCCGCGCCGCGCTCGCCGTCGTCAAGTCCGGTGGCTGCCGGGTGGTTTCGGGGCTCGCGGGGGAGGACCAGCTTCTGCTCGGCCCGGCCTTCCGGCGCGAACTCGTCAAGCACGTGGACGAGTGCTCGCACTGCCGCCGCGCCGCCGAGCGCGCCATGTCGGGAGTCGCCTGGCCGGGCACGGCACCGGCGGGCACGGCGGTGCTCACCGTGCTGGAGGCTCCGCGTCCGGCGGTGGAGGCGGCCGTGCTGGCGGTACGGCGTGCGCGCTGTCGGCACATGCCGCGCTTCGACAAGACCGGCTTCCCGGTGGAGATCAAGGACCGTGGCGCCCGCCGCGAGAGGCTGCGCAGCAGGGCCGTGACCACCACCGTGGTGGCCACCGTCGTAGCCGCTCCCGTGCTCGCGCTGTGGGCCGCCTACCGTGGCGCTCCGCTCACCGGCGAGCCTGGGGGTTCGTCCGTCTCGGCCGGTCAGGACGAGGAATCGTCCCTGCGCGGGCAGCCGTTCGAGAACGCCGCGCAGGGCCGGGCGCGTGCGCACGACGGCCACCGTCATCAGAGCAAGGACGCCGACTCCCGTAAGAAGCACGGCAGTCCGGGCCGCCACGGCAAGCGCGGCACGGCGGAGGACGGCGGCGCGAAGAGCGCGGGCCGCCTCACCGTCGACGCGCAGCCCTCGGGGGGCGCCACCCTCATCAGGCTTACGGCGAGCGGCGGTTCGCCGGTGCGCTGGTCGATGTCGGGTGACGCGTCCTGGCTGGTGTTCAGCCGTATGAGCGGCGTGCTGCGTCCTGGCGAGAGCACGACGGTGAGGGTGGCCGTGCTGCACAGCCGTGAGCCCGCGGGGTCCTGGTCGGCGCATGTACGGGTCGCGCCGTCCGGCGCGGTCGTCACCATCCAGGGGCGCGGCAAGGGCTCCACGACTCCGACGCCGCCTCCGTCCCACGATCCGGAGCCCTCCCCGTCGGACGAGCCCAGCAGCCCTCCGCCGTCCGATCCTTCGACGCCGCCGCCGTCGGATCCGCCGCCGTCCGGCGGGAGTTCGTCTCCGCGCTGAGCGTCACGGGGTGGGAGTCACGGGCCGGGAGTCACGCGGTCGGGCGGACGGCGGCGGCACTGTCCGGGCCGCTCGCCGCCCGCCCCGTTCCGGATTTCCGTTCCCTGTTCCCCGCCCGATTCGTCTACGACCGCCGCCGAGTCGGCTACCGGTCAGGCCGGTCCGCGGGGTGAGGGGCGAGCAGCGGCAGCGGTACGAAGGCAGAACCGGAGCCCGAGCCGGCGCCCCCGTCCGTGCCGTCGACTCCCGCACTCCGGCCGGCGGCACGCAGCCGCTCCTCGCACATCCCGGCGAGGATCTCGTATCCGCCCGCGCCCATCAGCTCGGTCAACTCCGGCTTGTACGAGACGTACACCGGGTCGCTCGCACCGTGCGCCGACGGCGCGGAGGTGCACCACCAGTGCAGGTCGTGGCCGCCCGGCCCCCAGCCCCGCCTGTCGTACTCGCCGATGGAGACGATCAACACCTGCTCGCCGTCGGGCCGTTCGACCCATTCGAAGGTCCGGCGAATGGGAAGCTGCCAGCACACGTCGGGCTTCGTCTCCAGCGGCTCCCTGCCCTCCCGCAGCGCCAGCGTGTGCAGCGCACAGCCCTGACCGCCGGGAAAACCGGGCCGGTTGTGGAAGATGCAGGCGCCCTGCCAGCGCCGCGTCTGACGCTCGCCGTCGTCCTCGTCCTTCTCGACCCAGCCCGACTCCGTGCCCACGTCGTGGAATTGCCACGTCTCCGGCGTCAGCCGCGCCACATGCGAGGCCACGCGCTCCTCGTCCTCCTCGTCGGAGAAGTGCGCCCCGAGCGTGCAGCAGCCGTCGTCCGCGCGGCCCGGCCGGATGCCGTGACAGCCCCTGCCGAACACGCAGTTCCAGCGCGAGGTGAGCCACGTCAGATCGCAGCGGAAGACCTGCTCCTCGTCGGCGGGGTCGGGGAACTCCACCCACGCCCGCGGGAAGTCCAGTCCGGTCTCCTCGGAACGCGGCCCGTGACCTTCCGGGAGCGACTGCCCGGCGTCCTCCTCCGCCTCACGTTCCGCCTCCAGGGCCGCCTCACGGTCCGATGCACGGGCCGTACGTTCCGCCTTCCGGGTCCGCTGTGTCTGCTGAGCCTTCTGTCCCGGCATTCCCGGTTCGGCCCGTCCGCCCTGCTTCCGGCGCTTCGCCGCTTTCGTCTTTCCCACGCGCCCCAGCGTAGCCGTGGCGTCGGCGGATACGGCTAGCGTGACCGCATGAGACTCGGTGTCCTCGACGTGGGCTCCAACACGGTCCACCTCCTCGTCGTAGACGCGCACTCCGGCGCGCGGCCGCTACCCGCCTACTCCCACAAGGAGGAACTCAGACTCGCCGAACTCCTCGACGACAACGGCGCGATCACCTCCGAGGGCGTCGACCGCCTCGCCGCCACCGTCACCGCCGCCCTCCAGGTCGCCGAGGACCAGGGCGTCGAGGATCTGCTCCCGTTCGCCACCTCCGCGGTGCGCGAGGCTGCGAACGCCGAGCAGGTGCTGTCGCGCGTAGCCGAGGAGACCGGCGTAAAGCTGGAGGTGCTGACCGGCGAGGACGAGGCACGGCTCACGTTCCTCTCCGCACGCCGCTGGTTCGGCTGGTCCGTGGGCCGTCTGCTGCTCCTCGACATCGGCGGCGGCTCGCTGGAGATCGCGTACGGCCAGGACGAGGAGCCCGACGCCGCCGTCTCGCTGCCGCTGGGCGCCGGGCGGCTCACCACCGCATGGCTGCCGGGCGACCCGCCCGACGCCACCGACCTGAGGACGCTGCGCCGCCATGTACGGGCCGAAATCGCCCGCGTCGTAGGGGAGTTCAGCCGCTTCAGCGCACCGGACCACGCGGTGGGCACGTCCAAGACGTTCAAGCAGCTCGCGCGGATCGCGGGGGCGGCGCGCACCGCCGAAGGCCCGTATGTGGAACGGAGGTTGACCCTCGCCGCGCTGGAGGAGTGGGTCCCGCGGCTCGCGGGCATGACCGCCGCCGAACGTGCCGAACTGCCCGGCGTCTCCGAGGGGCGGGCACGCCAACTCCTCGCCGGCGCACTGGTGGCGGAGGCGGCGATGGACCTCTTCCGGGTGGAGGAGCTGGAGATCTGCCCATGGGCGCTGCGCGAGGGCGTGATCCTGCGGCGCCTCGACCATCTGCGGGCCACTTAGGGCGTGCCGGGCCGGGGCCGGGCCGTCGCGCGAGACCCCGCCGGGCCCTCTCCGCACTGCGGCTCCGTGCCCGGAACGTCTCCGCACCGCGGGCTCTCCGTTCGGCAGTCCGCAGAGCGGCGTTCCGTGCAGCGGCAGCGCGCCGACCAGCGCCGGATTCCGGTCCCGGCCGCCGTGAGATCGCTCACGGCGGCCGCGTACTCACAAGCGCGGCCGTGACCCTGCCGTTCCGCCGCTACGGCGTCGTGACCAGCGGGACGGCCCGCTTGCGTACCGCCGCTGTGCCGCCTTCCGCGCCCCGGAGGACCGCCCGCGGGGAGCCTTAGGCTGTCTGCTGTGGTTCAACCTGCTGCGCACGTCCCCGATGTGAAGGTCGCGCTGTCCACGGCCTCCGTCTATCCGGAGTCGACGGCGACGGCCTTCGAGATCGCTGCGCGCCTCGGCTACGACGGCGTCGAGGTCATGGTGTGGACGGACCCGGTCAGCCAGGACATCGAGGCGCTGCGCCGCCTCTCCGACTTCCACGGCGTGCCCGTGCTCGCGGTGCACGCGCCCTGTCTGCTGATCACGCAGCGCGTGTGGTCCACGGACCCCTGGGTGAAGCTCCAGCGGGCGCGTCAGGCCGCCGAGCGCCTCGGTGCGTCGACGGTCGTGGTGCACCCGCCCTTCCGCTGGCAGCGCAACTACGCGAGGGACTTCGTACGCGGCGTGTGGCGGATGGCCGACGAGACGGACGTGCGCTTCGCCGTGGAGAACATGTTCCCGTGGCGCTACCGGGACCGGGAGATGCTGGCGTACGCCCCCGACTGGGACCCCACGCAGGACGACTACCGGCACTTCACGATCGACCTCTCGCACACGGCGACCTCGCGCACGGACACTCTCGCCATGGTGGACCGCATGGGCGACCGGCTCGGGCACGTGCACATCGCCGACGGCAACGGCTCGAACAAGGACGAGCACCTGGTCCCCGGGCGCGGCACACAGCCCTGCGCGGAGCTGCTGGAGCGGCTGGGCCGCAACGGCTTCGACGGCCACGTGGTGGTCGAGGTCAACACCCGCCGGGCGATGTCCGCCGCCGAGCGCGAGACCGACCTCGCCGAGGCCCTCGCCTACACGCGGCTGAATCTCGGGTCGGCGGCGATGGGGGGAGCGTCCGCCTCCCCGCAGGGGCAGCGGTGAGCCACGGACGCCCGGTGCGCAGACGGGGCCGCCCGGCGTCCGCGGAGAGGAACGCGGGAGAGCCGGCGACGCGGGACCGCATCCTCGGCTCGGCACGCACGGAGTTCGCGGAACGCGGCTACGACAAGGCGTCGATCCGCGCCATCGCACGAGGCGCGGGCGTGGACTCGGCCCTCGTACACCACTACTTCGGCACCAAGGAGCAGGTCTTCGCCGCCGCCGTACAGGGGGCCTTCGCACCGGCCATGGGCATTCCCGACCTGCTGCTGTCGGGGGACCGCGAGGAGTGGGGCGAGAGGCTCGTCGGCTACATCTTCAAGATCTGGGAGGACGCGGTCACCCGCGATCCACTGCTGGCGATCATGCGCTCGGCCGTCAGCAACGAGACGGCCGCCGCCATCTTCCGCGGGCTGATCTCGCGGAATCTGCTGGAGCGGGTCTCCGCCGGGCTGGACAGGCCGGACGCGGCACTGCGCGTGGAGCTGGCGCTGGCGCAGCTCGTGGGCACGGCGATGCTGCGTTACGTGATCAAGGTGGAGCCGATCGCCTCGGCACCGGCCGAGGAGCTGATTCCCCGGCTGGCGCCCGTGGTGCAGCGGCATCTGACCGGCTGACCGGCTGAGCGTCTGAGCGCCTGAGCGCCTGAGCGGCTCGAACCGGCCGAGCGGCTGGGAGCGGCTGAGTCCCGTCCTGGCCCGCCGCCCTGTCCTGCCTCGTCCCGTGCCGCCGCCTGTCTGGACTGGCTCGGCCGGTCCCGTCGTCACGGCAGCACGCCGACCGGCGCCCGTCACGCCCGTACGCTCCCCACGAGAAGGCCCCGCGAGAGGTCTCACCATGTGATCCCGTGGTCCGGATCCCGGTCGTGAGGCGTACCCTCGGGGGCTACCCGATGTGCGAGCCGCCCACGGGCCGACGTGCCGCAGGCCCGGCTCCGGGCAGCACCGCACCGGACCGATCCCGCGCGCCGTCGCCAGGCGTACGCACCGTACGAGGAGTGCCACCATGCCCGAGCTGAGGTCCCGCACCGTCACCCACGGCCGCAACATGGCGGGCGCCCGAGCCCTCATGCAGGCGTCGGGCGTAGCGCGTGAGGACTTCGGCAAGCCGATCGTCGCGGTGGCCAACAGCTTCACCGAGTTCGTGCCGGGCCATACGCACCTCCAGCCGGTCGGCCGGATCGTCAGCGAGGCGATCAAGGCGGCGGGCGGCATCCCGCGCGAGTTCAACACCATCGCCGTCGACGACGGCATCGCCATGGGCCACGGCGGCATGCTCTACTCGCTGCCGTCCCGAGACCTGATCGCGGACTCCGTCGAGTACATGACGGAGGCCCACTGCGCGGACGCCCTGATCTGCATCTCCAACTGCGACAAGATCACGCCCGGGATGCTCAACGCCGCGATGCGCCTGAACATCCCCACGGTCTTCGTCTCCGGCGGCCCCATGGAGTCCGGCACCGCGACCCTCGTCAACGGCACGGTCCGCAAGCTCGACCTGATCAGCGCGATCTCCGAGTCCGCCAACGACAGCGTCTCCGACGAGGATCTGCGCCGCATCGAGGACAGCGCCTGCCCGACGTGCGGCTCCTGCTCCGGCATGTTCACCGCCAACTCGATGAACTGCCTCACCGAGGCCATCGGCCTCTCCCTCCCCGGCAACGGCTCCGTGCTCGCCACGCACACCGCCCGCAAGGCGCTCTACGAGGACGCGGGCCGTACGGTCGTCGAACTGGCCCAGCGCCACTACGAGCAGGACGACGAGACGGTCCTGCCCCGCAGCATCGGAACCCGTGCCGCCTTCGAGAACGCCATGGCCCTCGACATCGCCATGGGCGGCTCCACCAACACGATCCTGCATCTGCTGGCCGCCGCGCAGGAGGCCGAACTCGACTTCACCATGGCCGACATCGACCGGCTCTCGCGCTCGCTGCCCTGTCTGACGAAGGTCGCGCCCAACGGCACGTACTACATGGAGGACGTGCACCGCGCGGGCGGCATCCCCGCGATCCTCGGCGAGCTCTACCGCGCGGGCCTGCTGAACGAGGACGTGCACAGCGTGCACTCCCCGTCCCTCGCCGACTGGCTCAAGAGCTGGGACATCCGCGGTGGTTCGCCCTCGTCCACGGCCACGGAGCTGTTCCACGCGGCGCCCGGCTGCGTCCGTTCCGCATCGGCCTTCTCACAGTCCGAGCGCTGGGACTCCCTCGACACGGACGCCGCGGGCGGCTGCATCCGCGACATCGAGCACGCCTACTCCAAGGAGGGCGGCCTGGCCGTCCTCTACGGCAACCTCGCCGAGAACGGCTGCGTCGTGAAGACCGCGGGCGTCGACCAGTCGATCCTCACCTTCTCCGGGCCCGCGGTGGTCTGCGAGTCCCAGGAGGAGGCCGTCGAGGCCATCCTCGCCAAGCGCGTCAAGGAGGGCGACGTCGTCGTCATCCGCTACGAGGGCCCCAAGGGCGGCCCGGGCATGCAGGAGATGCTCTACCCGACGTCGTTCCTCAAGGGCCGCGGGCTGGGCAAGGCGTGCGCGCTGATCACCGACGGGCGCTTCTCGGGCGGCACTTCGGGCCTGTCCATCGGCCATGTCTCGCCGGAGGCGGCGGGCGGCGGCACGATCGCGCTCGTCGAGACCGACGACCGCATCGTCATCGACATCCCGAACCGCACCCTCCGACTCGACGTCCCCGACGAGGTGCTGGCCGCTCGCCGTGCGGCGCTGAACGGCACGTACGCGCCGCGCGACCGCGAACGCAAGGTCTCCACGGCGCTACGGGCCTACGCGGCCATGGCCACCAGCGCCGACAAGGGCGCGGTGCGCGACCTGTCGCAGCTCGGCGGCTAGCAGCACCCGGGCCGCGGCTCCGCGGGCGCATTGAGTCGTGAACCCGTAGGTCCGTGACTTGTGACGTCATGAGTCCGCGACGTCATGAGTCCGCGACGCCGCGAGTCCGCGACGCCGCGAGTCCGCGACGCCGCGAGTCCGCGACGCCGCGAGTCCGCGACGCCGTGGCTTCGTACGGGTGGCGTCCGGGTGGGTCCGGGGGGCGGTGAGGAGCACCCCGAGGGGCACCCCGGAACCGCCTCGGGGAGAACCCTGACCCGGCCCTGGAATCCGCCTTCCTGCCTTTCCCGCGGCTCCTGCCGTGTGCGCATCATCGAGGCGTACGCACGTCACGCAGGAGCCGGTGAGAGGGCAGCGAAGTGAGTGAGCAACCGGTCGTACTCGCGGACGCCGACCCGGCAGGAGTCTGGGCGGCGGCCATCGGGACCGCGGGCGTCTTCGTCCTGCTGATCGTGCTCGTATGGCAGATCGCCGCGACCTGGCGCGCCCGGATGCTCGCCGCACGCGAGGAGCAGTACCGGGAACTCGCCCGCAAGTACGCCGAACTGCTGGAGGACAACGTCGAGTTGCACCGCCGCAGCATCGAGGAGCTGACGACGGCGCGGCGCTCCATCGGCTCGCTGGAGCAGAGGCTGACGGAACACAGGCCGCTGGAGCGGGAGTCGACATGGCGGGAGCCGGAGCCGACGGTCCGGAAGGCGACGGAACGGGAGCGGGTGCGCGAGACCGAGTGACGCGCGCCCGCTCCCGCCGCCGCACGACTACGCCGAGCTGCCCGCCGAAGGCGCCCCCGAGTCCGGAGCCGGTGCCGAGTCCGAAGCCGTCACCGACGCGGAACGGGACACCGGACCGGACACAGGACGCGCGCCCGAATCGCCCGAACCGGCAGCCCCCGCACGGGAGTTGTGCTCCTCCTCCCACGCCGCGAGCGCCATCCCGCACGCGTGGTCCATGTGCCGCAGCCCGGAAAGGTTGAGTTCCACCCTGCGGTCGTGGGGAAGCGCCTCAAGCTGGTCCAGCAGCTTGGGCAGGCGCAGGAACGTCGCATTGCCCAGCACCCGCACATGCAGCGCCCCCGGCAGCCCTGCCTCCGTCTCCCCGCCCGCGTCCTCGGTCTCCACCTGTACGTGTGAGATCTCCCAGGCGGACTTGACCACGGCCAGCAGCAGACCGGCCAGCACGCCCTCGAACATGCCGACCGCCACGATCGCCAGCGCGGTCACCCCGAGCACCACCGCCTCCGCACGGTGCTCCCGCCACAGCGGCCCCAACTCCCTTACGGGAATCAGCTTCCAGCCCGCGTGCACCAGCACACCCGCGAGCGCCGCCACCGGTATCACCTCCAGCGCGCCCGGCAGCACCGCCACGAAGAGCAGCAGCCACACACCGTGCAGCACACGGGAGAGCTTCGTGCGAGCCCCCGCCGCGACGTTCGCCGAACTGCGCACGATGACAGCGGTCATCGGCAGCGCGCCGAGGACACCGCACACCGTGTTGCCCGCGCCTTGGGCCATCAACTCCCGGTCGTAGTCCGTACGCCGGCCGTCGTGCAGCCGGTCGACGGCCGCCGCGCTGAAGAGCGACTCCGCGGAGGCGATGAGCGTGAACGCGAGCACCGTCGCGATCACACCGACCGACAGCAGCGCCCCGAAGTCGTCGGCGCCGGGCGGCCGTACGGCCTCCAACAGCCCCTGCACCGCTACGCGTTCGACCGGCAGTGCGAACCCGCCGGTGACGGCCGTGGCCAGCCCCACGGCGGCCAACGGCGCGGGCAGCAACCGCGCACCGCGCCGCCACCGCGGCCAGAGCACCAGTACCGCGATGGTGCCGAGCCCGACGAGGACGGCGGCCGGAGCCGTGTCCCCGCCGAGCAGACCGCTCACGAGGCCCGGCAGCCCCGCGATCTTTCCGACTCCGTCGGCAGGCGCCGCCTCGCCGACAAGGGCGTACACCTGCCCGGCGATCAGCACCATCCCGATCCCCGCGAGCATGCCCTGCACGACGGCCACGGAGATCGCACGGAACCAGCGGCCCAGCCGCAGCGCGCCCATGACGAGCTGCAACAGGCCCGCGCCCAGCACCAGTACGCCGAGCACGCCGAGACCGTACGACTGCACGGCCTCGTAGACGAGAACGGTCAGACCGGCCGCCGGACCGCTGACCTGGAGGCTGCTGCCCGGCAGCAGCCCGGTGACGAGCCCGCCCACGATGCCGGTGACGAGGCCGAGTTCGGCAGGCACACCGGATGCGACGGCGACACCGACGCAGAGGGGGAGGGCGACGAGGAAGACGACGAGGGACGCGGTGACATCGGCCCGCACGGTCGCGCGCCAGCCGGGCTTCGCACGCGAGTCGGGCTTCGCGCGCCGGACGGATTTCGAAAGAGGCATGGGCGTCTCCAGCCCGCACCGGCCCCCCGGGTCACGCTGATCGCGCGGCCGGGACGGCGGTACGGGTTCCTACGAAGGTCGCTGCAAGGATCGAAGAGCGGGATACGCGGCCGGGGCGACTCGGCATCGGTCGGTACCGGTCACCGCGGACAGGCGCCGAGCGGCCGACGGCCCCGCCGAACAGGCGGATACGCGAGAGACGCGCCGACTCTCAGCAGCGCAGGGCCTGATGAAGCAGCGGCAAGTCGACGGAACGCCCTCTCGCCACGCGTTCCCACGCGGCCCCCCGCGCGAGGTGACGGTGCGCCCTGCGCTCACCTGTGTCGCAGCAGACGCACACCCTTGCCGGGGCGCCCGCCGGCGCCACCGCACGGCCGGGGCGCCGAGCCCCGTGCCGGGGCTTGGAGTCGTCCTCGGACGTCTCGGAGTGCTCATGCGGAACTGCCGTGTAGACGGCGGCAGTTGCGGCCGGACGGAGATTTCCGGCCGCTTGCGCGGACGCGGACTCGAACCCCAGCAGGGCGGCGAGCAGCAGAACCACGGCGGTGACACCTGCCCGCACCGCGCTCCGCTCGCCGCCCGACATCAAGCCTCCCCGGCCCACCGGTCACGTCGTTGACAACTGCCTTCATTGTGTCAACTCCCCTGTGCGAATCCGCAAGTCGGGACGTGTGCCCAGCGTGAAAAACGACGTTCGGATGGCCGTATCCGCTCGCGCATCCGACCGCCCGTCGGCCCGATGTCCGATCGCGCGCTCACTCACAGCTCGGCGCTGGGGACCGGACCGGCGCTCGCCCTCCCGGCCGGGAGCCTCCGGGCGCCCCGCCCCACTCCGAGTAAGGAAGCGTCATCGCACGCTTGACGCCGTGCACACGTACGGCCCACAATTCATCGCATGATGAATAAACGTCCCGCCGCAGCCCAGGCGCCGGGCGGCACCGCCCCGGACCGGCCCGCGATCCACGCCGACCGCCTCAGCGTCGTCCGCGGCGGCCGCACGGTCGTCGACGACCTCGCCTTCGACGTCCCACCCGGCACCGTCACTGGGCTGCTCGGCCCCTCCGGCTGCGGCAAGTCCACGCTCATGCGCGCCATCGTCGGCACCCAGGCGAAGGTCACCGGCACCCTCGAAGTGCTCGGACGGCCCGCGGGCTCGGCACCGCTCCGTGCCCGCGTCGGCTACGTCACCCAGGACCCGTCCGTCTACGGCGACCTCACCGCCCGCCAGAACCTCGACTACTTCGCCGCCGTGCTCGGCGTCCCGCGCCGCGAGCGCCCCGCGATGGTCGACCGCGCCCTGGAGGACGTCGACCTCACCTCCCACGCCGACTCCCTCACCGGGAACCTCTCCGGCGGGCAGCACTCCCGCGTCTCCCTCGCGGTCGCGCTGCTCGGCTCGCCCGAACTGCTCGTACTCGACGAACCGACCGTCGGCCTCGACCCCGTACTCCGCCGCGACCTGTGGAACCTCTTCCACCGCCTCGCCGCCGAACGCGGCACGACCCTCCTCATCTCGTCCCACGTGATGGACGAGGCGGACCGGTGCCAGAACCTCCTGCTGATGCGCGCCGGGCGGCTGCTGGCCGACGACTCCCCGGACGCCCTCCGCGCCGGCACGCACACGGACTCCGTCGAGGACGCCTTCCTCCACCTCGTCGACGAGGCCCGCAGAGCCGAGACCACGGCCCGCTGACGCCGTCGTCCACCGCCGCGCAGTCCCGCTGCCCCGCCGCCGAATCGTCCCGATCCGTTCGACCCGCCCCGGAGACCAGCCATGAAACCGGCCCGCACCCTAGCCACCGCCCGGCGCGTACTCCGCCAGCTCGGCCACGACCACCGCACCATCGCGCTGCTGCTGTTCGTGCCCGTACTGCTCCTCGTGCTCCTCTACTACGTCTTCGACGCCGACCGCCGCGCCTTCGACGGCATCGGCGCCTCCCTGCTCGGCATCTTCCCGCTGGTGACGATGTTCCTGGTCACCTCCATCGCCACCCTCCGCGAACGCACATCCGGCACCCTGGAGCGGCTGCTGTCCATGCCGCTCGGCAAGGGCGATCTCATCGCCGGCTACGCGCTGGCCTTCGGCGTCCTCGCGGTCGTACAGGCGTCCATCGCCACCGGCGTCGCCGTATGGCTCCTCGACCTCGACTTCGCGGGCTCACCGGGGATGCTGCTGCTGATCGCCCTTCTCGACGCGATCCTCGGCACGGCGCTCGGCCTCTTCGTGAGCGCCTTCGCGGCGTCGGAGTTCCAGGTGGTGCAGTTCATGCCCGCGATCGTCTTCCCGCAGATTCTCCTCTGCGGCCTCTTCGCCCCGCGCGACACCATGCAGCCCGTACTCGAGTACATCTCCGACGTCCTGCCGATGTCCTACGCGGTCGACGGCATGAACGAGGTGCTTCAGCACTCCGACCCCACGGGCGACTTCGTGCGCGACGCCTGCATCGTCGCGGGCTCGGCCGTGCTCGTCCTCTTCGTGGGCGCAGCGACCCTGAGGCGCCGTACGCAGTGAACCGGCCGCGGCGCGTCCATCCACGACTCGGACGGTTGCGCCGCGGCCCCCGCGCCGGTGCGAGGATGAGAAACGGCACGTGTACGCACTGGACGAGGTGAACCGCCCCATGACCCAGAAAGTCGCCGTCCTCGGCGCCGGCAAGATCGGCGAGGCTCTGCTCTCCGGGATGCTCAGGGGCGGCTGGTCACCGTCCAACCTCCTGGTCACGGCCCGCCGTTCCGAACGAGCCCGTGAGCTGCGCGAGCGCCACGGCGTCGAAGCCGTAAGCAACACCGAGGCCGCCAAGCGCGCGGACACCCTCATCCTCACGGTCAAGCCGCAGGACATGAGCACCCTCCTCGACGAACTGGCGCCCCACACCCCGGCCGACCGCCTCGTCATCAGCGGCGCCGCCGGCATCCCCACCTCGTTCTTCGAGGAGCGCTTCCAGCACGGCACCCCCGTGGTCCGGGTCATGACCAACACCCCTGCGCTCGTCGACGAGGCGATGTCGGTGGTCTCCGCGGGCACACAT